>CAYVBE010000040.1:0-24742 GCA_964448935.1 uncultured candidatus Brocadiaceae bacterium | reverse complement strand
ATGCCTCGCTCAAAGCCCGGACCGGACGGAAATTGGACCTTTTCGGAGAGGGTCTCGATAGGTGCTGCCTCTGCCGCCGTAGAAGCCGTGCTCGCCGATCATGTGGATGCTCAGCGCCGTCCATTTCAGCTCCCTTCGCGGTGTGCCCACGAAATAGCGGCGGCTGCCGCCTCGCAGGAATTCCATGTTCTCAGAGGATATCATGTCCGGACCCATCACCCAGACGCGCTCGGCCCGACCGTAGCGTGCTTCCATCTCCCCTACGATCTGCCGGACGGTCGTCACGTCCCCCGTGTTGCCCGTGAATATCTCATACCCCACCGGTATGCCGCTTTCGGCCACCACCAGGCCGATGCAGACCTGTGTACATCCCGGCACCTCTCCACGCGTACACGGGAGGTGCCCACCTCGACCGATTTCGGCCGCGCCTTCTCGAAAAGGTTGCTCTGGCGAACGGGGCTGTTCCCCTCTGCGGCGCGCTTTGCGCCCTGGCGCCATTCTCCTTGAAGTCTGCCCAGTTAGGCCACAACCCGCTGGCGTGGCCCGCACTCCGCGCGGCTCCCAAAAAACCTTAAGATCTCCCGTATGTTCCTCCAAACCGGGGAAGTTTTGCTAATGCCAGAATAAGGAACTCGAGGAGGGCAATATCAAGCTGCCCGGCAGGCCGATTGGATACCGGTTTCTGGGGGAGGGAACTCGGCCAGGGCGCGGAAATACGAGATAGCTGTCATAATGGTTTTCGGAGCGGCTTACGTCGAGATAGCGAGCGGGACACCAGGTAATCGTTCTTTGCTGGAGGGTACTTCCGATGCAACGCAGGGAATCTGCAGCAGGCAGGTCAGGCACGGGAGTGGGCAACGGACAGCAGCTTTTCCGGGTCGGTGCCGTCCCCGGGATAGCAGGCTATGCCGAGGCGTACGTCGTGCATGTTGAGCAAATGCCTGGTGAACCGTTCGGCCGCGGTTCGGGCGCCTTCCTCATCGGTTTCGGGTAGCACGGCGGCCAGCACACGCTCCGGCTCGGTGGCCTCCTTTTCTTTTCCTTCCCGGAAGGCAGCGGTCAATCCTACGATGTCGGTCCGGCGCATCAGCCGGGATAGGCGTCCGCAGAGATTGGCCAACTGCGAGGCTCCGTCACAGATGACCAGCAAGCTCATGGAGTGTTTGTAGCGTTCGGCGCGGTGCAATTCCTCCCGGAGTCTTTGGCCGAATTCCGCACTGTATCGGTTCTCCATGTCTTCTCGTAAGGAGTGGGCGCGACGCAGCAGTTCCTCAACTTTGCTCATCATGTCCGGGTCCCGGCCAACGTCTGAAGTCCCCATTGAAGCTGGCTCCGATCTGTGCAGTTCGGAATGGTTTTGTACTCTGGTGTAAGCCCGTGTCCCAGGTGTCAGAGCGCAGTGCAAAGTCCGCAACCAAAGGCAGTCATAAGGTAACCGTATGGCGTCGGTTTATCAAGCTCCTTTCGGGGCCGCAGCCGGCAATGAACAGGAGCAACCGGCTCCAAAGCTCTCAACTAAACCTTTCCTCCCCAGCCATTCTTGCAGTATGGCTCTTGTTATGTTCTTCAGACCGGCAGTGTAGCTACATTGGCAATCCATCTGAGTTTCAGGGGACAAAAAGCCGACTGCTTCTCTGGGGCTGGTTCCTGCAACGGCTACTGCGAGCAGTCCGTTCACGGGCATATGTGTTGACAAAACCCATCACACGTGTTGGCAAAACTGGACGCGTCTCGCTTCGCATCCTTGCCTAACCGCCTGTTAATGAGCGGGATGTGATGTGAGTGGCATTGCTGAGGTGTTCACCGTGTTCCCTGTGTAATTGGAACCCTTCACGTTCAAGCTGGCGCCGATTGATGGCAAAGCATATCGCGCGACCCACCTCGGCCCAGCGTTGTTGAGATTTGCTTCGCCGGCTCTGGGCTTCGGAACTGATGGTCTCGGCCGTACGGGGGAAAACCAGGTTCGGCTTGTCCGGGTTGGTTGTGATTTCGGCCTCCTCAGTCTTGCCGGAATTATGTGTGAACCTTACGGAGTTGGGAAGCGCAAACGCTGTTCCCAAATTATGCTTGATTACGCAGGCAGGGCCGGAATACGCAAGCGCATGTCGGAATGTGGCCGGCAAGCCGTTGGAACGGCGTTCCGGCGGCGGGATCACTCTACGGTGACACTTTTGGCCAGGTTCCGGGGCTTGTCCACGTCGCAGCCGCGCTCGACGGCAATGTAATACGCGACGAGCTGCAGCGGCAGCACGGCCGTGATGGGGACGAGGGGATCGAGCGTGGGCGGCACAAATATAGTATGTTGCGCGAGTTGCGACAATTCCTCGTCGCCCTCGCGGGCCACCGCCAGAACGCGGCCCCCGCGCGCGATGATCTCCTGCACGTTGCTCATCATCTTGTCCAGAATGCCGCTCTGCACGCCCAGAACCACGGTGGGCATATCGGGTTCGACGAGCGCGATGGGGCCGTGTTTCAGCTCGGCGGCGGGTATGCCTTCGGCGTGGATGTAGGAGATTTCTTTGAGCTTGAGGGCGCCTTCGAGGGCGACGGGGTATTCGTACAAGCGGCCGATGTAAAGGAAGTTACGACAGTCGGCATACTGCAGGGCGATGTCCCTGAGGCCGTCGTGTGAGTCGAGGACCGCCTGGGCCTGTTCGGGCAGTTTCTCGATGGCATCCATGTAGGCGATGGCTTCCCGGAGGCCCATGCCGCGCATGCGGCCCATGTGGACTGCGAGCAGGGCGAGGACGGTGAGTTGCCCGGTGAATGCCTTGGTGGAGGCGACGCCGATCTCGGGTCCGGCGTGGATGTAAACCCCTTGCCCGCATTCCCGTGCGATGGTGGAGCCGACGACGTTGCAGACGCCGATGGCGTGGGCGCCGCGGCGGGTGGCCTCCCGCACGCCGGCCAGGGTATCGGCGGTCTCGCCCGACTGGCTGATGGCGATGACCATGGTGTTGGGTGAGATGACGGGGTTGGCGTAGCGGAACTCGGCGGCGTAGTTGACCTCGGTGGGCACGCGGGCGAGGTTTTCGAGGAGGTATTTCCCCACCAGACCGGCGTGCCATGAGGTGCCGCAAGCCAGTATATGGCAGCGCTTTACGCGGCGGAGGAGGTCCTCGTCAATGCCGCCCAGTTTGGCCATACCTTCGGAGCGCACGATGCGCCCGCGGAAGGCGTTGCGAATGGTCTCCGGCTGCTCGAAAATCTCCTTGAGCATGAAGTGCGGATGCCCGCCGCGCTCGATATCCGGCAGGTCGAAGGCGATCTCCTGGACGGTTTTGCTGATAGGCGCGGCGTCCAGGTCGTGGGTCTCGCAGGTGCCGGCGCGCAGCGAGGCGGCCTCGCCGTCGTTAAGGTAGATGACGCGGCGGGTGTGGGCGACCAGGGCGGCGGCGTCGCTGGCGACGAGGGTCTCGTCCTCGCCGACCCCGAGGACCAGGGGGCTTCCCTGTCGCGCGGCAAGGATGAGGTCGGGTTGATCGGCGGACACGGCGACGACGCCATAGGCGCCCTGGAGCAGTTTGAGGGCGCTGAGAAAGGCTGAGCGGAAATCGTTGCCGTCCTGCAGGGCCTCCTCGATCAAGTGCGGGATGACCTCGGTGTCGGTCTCACTTTTGAAGGTGTGACCCTTGGAAATCAGCTCGCGGCGGAGCGCCGAGTGGTTCTCGATGATGCCGTTGTGGACGACGGCGATGCGGCCGGTGCAGTCGGCGTGGGGATGGGCGTTGGGGGCTGAGGGTGCGCCGTGTGTGGCCCAGCGGGTGTGAGCGATGCCGCCCCAGCAGCGGGGGGCCTGGTCCTGCAGGTCATCCGGCGGCGCCGGGGGTATCCTGCCGGCTTCGCGGTGCAGGAGGATGTCGCCGGGCGTGCCGAGTCCCAGGCCCCAGGAATCGTATCCCCGGTATTCCATGCGTTTCAGGCTTTCCAGCAGGAGCACTGCTGTTGCCCGCGGGCCGACGTAGCCGAATATGCCGCACATGTGGTTTTCCTCTCCCATCTCCTCAACAGCTGTGGAAAACTTGCCCGACACTCCTGAGCCGAGTCCGGCAGACCCTCCCGCCGGAGTTCGTAGGAGGCCGAGACGCTTAAGCAGTCCTCATTATCCCGGACTGCAAGGTGAAAGGGCAAGGGCCGTGCCAGACAAGCTCGTCTGGCTGTAGTGCGGTCTGGTGGTCCCTTCGGGCCGATCAGGCAGGCCGGAAGGATAGTTCCCGGTATTCTACGGCCGCGAAAGTGTTGATTTTGCGAGACTGAGAGTCCACAAAACTAAACACTTCGGCACATCAGTCAACTTCGAGCCAGGGCATGAGCGAAGGGAGAGTATGTGAAGCAAAGTTCTCCCTCGCATTGGCAGAAGGGGCATAATGACTGGAACTTCCGGTTCATAGAGTGTACAGTAGGGAGTGGAATGGCTGGTGAGAGCCGGTCTACGGTATGCCGCACATAGGGCGCTTGCGTGGCATAATATGTGCGGGTGTTGTAGGCCTTGGAGTCCAAAGGCGGATTCCTTACTGGTTCGGTCAGTCGGCTGGCCCTTGGCGTGCAAACCACGATGTAGCGGATCTGCTTCTGAGGAAAAAGCGTATGACGACACTCCAGAAGGTGGAGAACAGAGAAGCGGTGGTCGGCGTGGTCGGTCTGGGCTACGTGGGGCTGCCGCTTGTCAGGGCCTTTGCGAATGCGGGGTTTTCGGTGCTCGGATTTGATGTGGATCCGGAAAAGGTGGAGACACTCAACGCCGGCGGAAGCTACATAGAGCACGTGACGCCGGAGAAAATCCAGCAGCTTCGCGCAGATCATGCCTTCGAGGCCACCTGCGACTTCGACCGCCTGCGCGAGCCAGACTGCATTCTGATCTGCGTGCCTACCCCCCTGTCGGACACGCGCGAACCCGACATGACCTACGTGCACGATACCGCCGAAGCGATCGCGCGTCGCCTGCGTGACGGGCAACTGGTAGTGCTGGAGAGTACCACCTATCCCGGAACCACCAGAGAACTGTTGTTGCCCATGATGCAGCGGACCGGGCTCAGGGTAGAGGAAGACTTCTACCTGGCGTACTCGCCCGAGCGAGAGGACCCCGGAAATCCAACCCATACGGTGACCGAGATTCCCAAGGTGGTAGGGGCCGCAGGAGAGCGGAGCCTGGCTGTGGCCTCAGCGCTTTACGGAGCCGTAGCTCCCCGAGTAGTCGAAGTCAGCTCGACCGCTACTGCCGAGGCCACCAAGCTGGTGGAGAACATTTACCGGGCGGTCAACATCGCCCTGGTTAATGAGCTCAAAGTGGTCTTCGATGCCATGGCCATTGACGTGTGGGAGGTCATCGAAGCGGCCAAGACCAAGCCGTTCGGGTTCAACGCCTTCTATCCCGGTCCCGGCTGGGGAGGACATTGCATCCCCATTGATCCGTTCTACCTGTCGTGGAAGGCCAGACAATTCGGAGCCACTGCACACTTCATCGAACGAGCCGGCGAGGTGAACACCTCGATGACGGCTTTCGTCGTCCAGAAGATTACGGACGCCTTGAACCGGCACAAGAAATCCGTCAACGGTTCTCGGATACTCGTTTTGGGCGTGGCCTACAAGCCCAATGTGGACGACATCCGGGAATCACCCGCACTGCCGCTCATAGATCGGCTCAGGAAACTGGGGGGGGCCGTGTCGTATCATGATCCTCATATACCCGCGTTTCCGAGTCTGCGGCACTATCCTGACCTGAACCTGAAGGCTGTGGAGCTGGCGGAGGACGTGCTGACAGAGCAGGACGTTGTAGTGGTTGTGACGGATCACGATGCCTATGATTACAGGTGGATTGCGCAGAATGCCGCACTGATCGTGGACACGCGCAATGCCGTTCCGAGAGAAAACTTAAAGGCCGAAGTAGTCCGGGCTTAATGCCATCGAGCGGACTGATAAAGGGCTGGAACGTGAATTGCCACAGGGGATAGTCAAGTCGTGCACGATATGATTCTGGTAGCTTCAAACAAGCCCGGATTCGCCGTGATTCCGTGTCAAACGGGTTGCGTCGCTGACCGGCTGGAGGGTTCAGTAGTGGCGATCTCAACGAAGGACCGAGAGGGCAAAGTACTCATCATTGTCGTGGTTGTGCTGATCCTGGCGGGGCTGGCCGGTCTGTTGATATGGCCTCGACTACGGCCGCGGCACGAGTTTCATTACAACAAAGGCGTAATCCACCTCCGGTCCGGGAATACCGAGGAGGCCATAAAAAACCTGAAGAAAGCTATCGCGAAGAAACCGGACTTCAAGGAGGCACGCCTGGCGCTCGTGCGGACCTACGGCAACACACGGCAGTTCGCGGAAGCAGAGCAGGAGGTGGACGAGGCCGTAAGAGCGGGGGTGGACGAGGCCGAGGCAGCTCTGCTCAAAGCCGGACTGCACTCGATGCGTGCCGACTATCGGTTGCAATCCGCCGGAGATGCGCTCGATATAGAACTTTGCGAATCGGTGATTCAGGAGGATATCCGTCCGGCCATCACGATCGTGCAGGAGCACGCTGGGGATGCGCAGGCCCCCGCGTCGGCATACACGCGCCTGGGGGACCTGTACATGAAGAAATCGCGCGTGCTGCTGCAGAAGTGGCAGCTCTTGCGCGAGGCACAGGACCTGGCCGTTGATCTAAACCAGACCGAAGAGGCAGAGGCGCGAAATGCAGAAGCCCTGGAAGTATTGCCCGCTGTGGGAGAGGCCCAGCAGGAAGGCATTCGTGCTTACGGACGTGCAATCCAACTGGACGAGGCACTGGCTGCGCCCCGGTTGAAGCTGGCGGAGCAGGCGCTAAACGCGTTCGTGCCGCGGCCCGACCGGGCCAGGTCAGTCCTGTCTCCGCTCATCGAACAAGATGAGCATCACCGACAGGCAAGGTTGTTGATGGCACAAGCGGAAAGGCTTGAAGGGGATTTTGATAAGGCCCTGGAGCACGTTCAGGCCGCGGCGCCGGTGGGTGATGAAAAGGAGAAAACGGAAGACCAGGCACTGCTGCTGGCCGAGGCGCAGATACTTGTGGAAGCCGAACGTTGGGAAGAGGCGGCGCCCCTGACGGAGAAGCTGATCGAGATGCAGCCCCACGACCCACGGGTGAACTATCTGCACGGGGCCACGCTGCTGTTCCGGGGTAGCTACGATGAGGCGGCCAACCATCTGCAGCATATCTTTGCGCGCACCGACCGGCCCTGGCCGAAAGCACGGCTGCAACTGGCTCGTGCGCTGCAGAAGGGCGGCCGGCGGGAGCAGGCAATCACGGCTTATCGGCAAGCGGTCACCGAAGTAGGCGACGCTACGGTGACGGGAGTGAAGATAGGCCAGGAGCTGGGCGAAGTCAGGTACGAGGCGTCGCTCGCGCTCGCCAGGGAGTTGGAGCAGGAATCACCAGAACTGGCGGCGGAGAATGCGATGACCGCGTTCAGAACCCGTCCGTACGAAACGGAAGCCTTTCAGTTGGCTCTGGCGGTCCGGAATGAACTCGATGCTCCATGGCAGGAGCTGCGGACCATAGTCCTGCAGCACGCAGCAGCGCTGGCCGCCCGCAACGACCTGGACGGCGCGATAGCGGTCTGCGAAAAGGGGCTGGAGCTGGCTCCGGAAGGCGGGGACGACCGCCTGCGGCTGGCCCGCGCGCGGCTGCTCAGCAAACGAGGAGATTATACGGACGCGGTTCAGGCTTACGAGGGCCTCAACGAGGGAGAGCTGGATGTGGCTGCCAGGCACCTGCTGGCCTCCCTGCACGCACGCCTCGGGCACCACGATCGAGCCAAAGACCTGTATCGTGAGCTGCACGAGTCGAATCCGGATGATTTCCAAGCACTTCTCGGGCTGGTGGTTGCGTGCATTCGAGGCGGCGATCGGGAAGGGGCACTCGAGGCCCTGCGGCGCGAAGAGAAGGAGGGCGATGCCGATCGAGCCCGTATGGTCCTCGTGAGCCTGTACGCTCGAGAGGGCGAGATGGAGGAGGCGGTTGAACTGGCCAGAGCCCTGGTCGAGGACAGGCCCGAGGAGGCGGCCGCCCAGGTACTGCTGGCCCGCTTGCTATGGGTGGTGGGCGACCGGCAGGAAGCCACCGAGCGGTTTGGTAAAGCACTGGAACTCAACCCGGACTACCTGCCGGCCTACGCCCGAGGACTGCTTGACCTGCAGAGGGGCGACACCGAAGCCGCGATAGAGCTTTTCCGGGACGCGCGCCAGCGCTTCCCCGACAGCCCGGCTCCTCCACTGAATCTGGCCGTGGCACTGCAGGCCCAGGGGCGGACGGAGGAGACACTGGACCTGCTTCGGCGGCTGTCCGGCGCCGGAGGCCGAGAGGAACCGCGCAGCCGGGCCGCCCCCTGGTGCCTGGCGGTGGTGCGGGCCGGCATGGGAGAGGGCGAGAGAGCCGTCGAGATCAGCAAAGCTTCTCCCACCGGTCCGCCGGGACTGTTGGAAGACCGGGCCGAACTCCTGCAGAAGATCGCACAGATGGAGGATCCGGGGCGAGTGGAGGTCGCCGTCGGCTGTAACCTGGCCTTTGTTCTGCAGATGAATGGCGATCTGGGAGCCGCCATGCGGGAGGTCCAGGCCCTCCAGGAGCGGCTGCCGGAAGAGCCGGTGCTCGTTAGCTGGCGACTCGGCCTCATGGATCAGCGCCGCATGCACGAGGAAGCCGTCGCTGGCTACCGGCAGTTGATCGCGAAGCGGCCGGAGTTCCTCTACGCCAGAATCGCGCTGGCTCAGAGCCTGGCCGGGCACGACCGGGGCGATGAAGCTGTCAAGGTTCTGGAAGAAGCATTGGAGCATTCAGCGGAGGAGCAGCAGGCCGTCATCCACCGCTACCTCGCGCAGATGTACGAACAGCACGGGCGCTATGACGAGGCCATCGCCAGCTACAGGGAGGCCGCGAAGTTCCGCCCCCGCGCACCGGAGGCCCTCAACAACATGGCTTACCTTATGGTCACTCAGAAGGGGGACGCCGAAGGGGCGTTGCCGCTCGCGCAGAAGGCTCTCGAGTTGGGCGGGCCGAACCCGGGCGTTCTGGACACCGTGGGCTGGATCTACGCGGCGAAAGGCGAATACGAAAACGCGGTGAAATACCTGGAAGCCGCCCGCAAGGGCGCTCCGCAGCAGCCGACCATTCGCTATCACCTGGCCGTGGTTTACCTGAAGATGGGGCGTACGGGGGAAGGCAAGTCGGAACTCCGCCAGGCGCTCGCTATCTCACGGGACTTTCCTGAGGCCGAGAACGCCAGGAAACTTCTCGAAGACATCTGACCGGCCTTAGCCTTCATAATGCAGCCCCGGGTCTCGGGGCTGGCGCACGCTCCCGCGCCGGGCTGCCGAAGTATGACACCGCGAATGTGCCGAGCACTCATGCGAGCGTCCGCCGCGAGCGTCCCACCATATCCCGGAGAGCTTCGTAGTCACGGGTAACGAGTATCTTCTTCACCTCGTCGGTGAACTCGTAGGGGTCTGCCCCCACCATCTGCGCTACCAGGAGGGTGTAGTCCTGCACGTTGCAGATGTCCATCTCCTGCCAGACCTGCCCACTGAAGGACTCATAGGCCACCCGGATGTCGTCGAAGCTGACCTCTTCCGCATCCCTGCCCATGAGCGGGTAAGAAAAGGGGAAGGGCGGCCAGAAGCGCATCGGGATGATGAATTTCACACGGTAGTCAATCAACGACTCTATGTAGTCCGGCTCCAGATGGATGCCGTACCGTTCGGGATTTCTGCCCCAATCGGAACTGGGGTAAACACCGGCCGGCTGGATCAGCACCGAGTCCAGCATGGGCGACAGCTCCTTGAGCCGCGCGAACGTTGTCTCGCGCGTCTCCTCCGTCTCCCCGGGCAGTGGAAAGATGATGCTGCCCACGATGAACAGACCTGCTGCGTCCGCCATCTGAAGGGTGTCACGGATCTCCGCGTATGTGATGCCCTTGCGGATGCGGCGAAGCACTTCATCGTCGAGCGTCTCCAGCCCGAAAAACAGCGCTTCGCAGTTCGCCCGGCGCATCAGCTCGAAGTCTTCCTCACGGTTCTGGTCGATCCTGGAGAACGCCGTGAAGTGCACATCCCGCTCGTGCAGGCCACGATCAACGAGTCCCTGGGCGAAGTCCGTGAGAAGCCGTGGCGGTGGAGTCGAATCGGCTATCCGAAAATGTCGCACGCCGCGCTCGCGCAGTGCTTCCACCTCATCAACGGCGTGTTCGACGGGCTTCCGTCGCACCGTGTGCCCGTAGTTTACCGGCCGAGGGCAGAACGCGCAGCGGTTCGGGCACGCCTGGTTGGATAGCGAGACGTGGATCAGCGGGATAAGGTGCTCGATCCCGTGGTAGACGGCCGGGTCGTACGTCGGTTGAGGCAGGCGGTCCACCTCCGTAACGCTCCGCTCGTTGGCGACGACATCCCCCTCGTCGTCGCGATAGGCCACGTCGGGCAGCGACTCGAACGGTTCCCCGTCCACGAGGCGGGCTATCGCCCCGTAACCGAGGCCCAGGATAATGCCGTCCACGTGAGGGCACAGGCGCAGAATGTCCTCACCAAACCAGTCCACCCGCTGCCCGATCCCGTAGATCGGCAGGGATGAGGACTCCTTGACCCTTTGCGCCAGAAGCATGGATTCCTGGAACCCGCCCTGCCATAGGTTCAGCAGGACGGCATCGAACCCACCCGCGACGATGGCGTCCGCCTCTTGCCGCATGAAGTCGGCATAATTTGCCTCGATCTCACGCGTCATCGCCTCCGACACCCATCGCAGTGGCAGGCCGAACACGATCTTGTCGAGAGCTGTGACCGGCTTGTTGCGGGCAAGCTTTCGAAAGATGCCCTTGCCGGCGACCCTGGCGATCAGGCGTTTCCAGCGCGCGGGCGCCAGGCTGCCCAGCGTCTGGACGTTGCCGCGGTCCCACACTTCCACATCCGCCCCACGGGCCTGCACGATGGCCGCGATCTGGGCCAGCCGCTCATTGGGGAACAGGTGGGAGAGGTCGTCTACCTCGCCCGAAAAGTTGTAGATCAGGTATCGCCCCATGCTCTCCGCTCGATTCTGCCTGTGACAAGACAATCCTTCAACGAGCGTCCGGAGTCCGATCCGCCTCACCGCTATTGTAGGCAAAGGAGGAGGGCGCAGTCCAGAACGCCCGCCATCTCGCCGGGGCACTCAAAAGTCCCGCGCACCGCACAGCCGGCGGCGTGTCCCCCCTTTTCTGAGTCCGTTCGAGACACCGGCAGACCGCTCGGCCGACCCGGACGGAGAGGCGGCCCGTGCCGGCGCACCTGAAATCGGAAGCGGAGACCCGATAGCTGAATCCCCCCGGGAATCTCACATAAGCAGTTTTACGTTAATCGGTTCCGGTTCGCAGGACTTGCGGACCTTTGTGGACCGAAAACGATCTTCCAAAGACCACTCAGCCGATTAGAGCGAGCCCCAGTCGGCGTCCTGACCGGGCACTGCATGAGCTCGAGCCGTTGGGCCGTCAGGGCCTAAGGCCCGTTTCAGGATTAGCCCAGGGCGGCGGCGCCGGAGGCGCCAGAGCCCTGGGGAAGGAAGCGATAACATTGAAACAGAGCCCCAACGGGGGCGATTCAGACACGCGCGAGCAGTGTGCAACGGTTGATTCGCCCGCCCGGCGGCGGGCTAACGGCGGCGACGGCGCAGCCCCGTGCGCACGGCTCGTTCAGGCGCAAGGTCCCTCGGCACTAACCGTTCCGGGTCGCAATACTTGCGGACCTTCATGCACCGGAAACGACTTTCTAAAGACCACTTATATCTGCCAGCTCCCCTGTAGAATCCCGCGACCACCGGGGCTCAGCGGGAGGCGCAGCCGTCCGTCCGGAAGGAAGGCTGCCGGGTAATTCTGCTCGCTTTTGCAGCAGCAACATGTGATTCAGCGCTCTGAGCAGAAGGAAGAAGCGAAGTGGCCCGCACGAGGATTGTGTGCCAGATTTTTCGGGGGGTTTTTCGCGGCTATGGCATCAACGCGGCACACGTTTTACCTTCAGTCGGAAGGGAGTTAGCGCCTCTTGCCCACGGCTGCCATGGCTCCGCAGGTGGGTTGGCGGCGGACCGTCCGACTCCAGGCCGTTCCCCGGATCCTGGGCGTGCATTTGCGTCGGGTCGCATCCGCCCGGTATCCTGGTACTTGCATCTTGAAACCTTTCGATGTAATATGGAGTAAAAGAGTATATTGCGGTGTGATATGTTTAGCGTTTCCCTTTTGCGTCGTGCGCGGGCGGGCGGAAGGGATTCCAACCCGCAGCCGGTTGCCGGACGCGACCAGCAGGCATTCCTGGTGTCATGCGGCGTGCCTGAGTGGAAATACGGGATGTATATCGGATATCGTGCCTGGGCCGACGGTCAGCCCGCGTAGCGGGCCGTCGTCGCCTGCGCCGGCGGATTGGATGTTTGCTTGGCTGAGGTAGGGTTAATGACTGTTTGTGGGACGTGCGGTGACGCCCGCCCGGCGATTTTGCGGGACGAGCTGGAGCAGGCATACCGCCTGGTTTACGAGAGCTACGTCAGGGAAGGATACATGGTCAGGCAGCCGTCCGGCATGCGGCTATCCGCGTTCAACGCGCTGCCCGGCACCGCCACCTTCGTTGCCAAAATGGGCTCGGAAGTAGTGGGCTCCCTGACCGTCGTGCCGGACAGTGCCATGGGACTGCCCATGGAAGGCGTCTACCAACCGGAGGTGCAGCAATTGCGCCGCCAAGGCCGACAACTGGCCGAGGCCACCATGTTTGGTGCCAGAGGGCCCGAAAACGACGGAAGTCTTTCCCTGCTTCTCCTGCTGATGAAGCGTGCCTTCGACTACGCCCGCTTCGAGCTACGCGCGGACGACCTCTGCATCGCCGTCCATCCCCGGCGCAGCAGGCTCTACCAGCGGTACCTGCTGTTTGAGCAATTCGGGCCGGAGCGCGCCTACCCCTGTGTGCGATACAATCCCGCGGTCGCCAGCCGGCTGGACCTGCTCCAGGCAGAAAGCACGGCGCGCGGCGACCGGCACATCTGGGACCGGTTCTTCGACGACCCAACGCCGCGGGCACTTCTGCGCCAGCGGCATCGCATGTGCCCCGCCGACCTGCAGTACTTCTTCGTAGAACGATCCCCGGTCTTCGCATACGCCCCGCGCGAGCAGTTGCAGTGCCTCGAAGCCCAATACCCCGACTGCCCCTGGCACGCCTGGCGGGCGGGAGACCCCGTGAGTCGGTCGCAGGTCGCGTAGAAGCGTTTGTGCATGTCCACCGCATTCCGGCGAGGGGGACGCAGAGATGTCGTTGAGCGGACTCTGCGAGTTCTTCCAACCCACGGAGCGGCAGCTCGAGCCGGAAGTAATGGAGGACGCTGAGTCGGTTCGGGTGTTCGACCAGGTGGCGAAGGCACACGGAATCATAGATACCATGCTCGTGCGGAAGCTACTGCGGATGGGCTTGCTGGAGGGCGGCCGTGTTCTGGACGTCGGTTGCGGAAGCGGCCGCTTTGCGGTCAAGCTGGCACGGGCGGCACCTGATGTAGACGTGGTGGCACTCGACCTCTCGCGACCCATGCTGCAGTTGGCGGAGCGGAACGCGCTCCAGGCCGGAGTGACAAACCTGCGTTTCGTGCGGGGCGATGCCGAGGAGCTTCCGTTCGCCGATGGCGAATTCCGCCTGGTGGTCTCCTACCACATGCTGCACCACTTGCCCGAGCCGGTACCCATGCTGCGGGAGATGTGGCGTGTAACCAGGCCCGGTGGCACGGTTTTCGTCCGGGATCTGGCCCGGCCCCCTCTACGCGGATTCGTGGCGCTGCTGGTGTCCGTTCTGGGACGGGTCTATGACGGGCTGGACGAAAGCGCAGAGATGGGTCGGCAGCTCTACCGGGCTTCGCTCCGGGCGGCTTTGGGAGCCAGAGAGTGGAAGGACCTTTCGCGGCGCTTTGGTGCGGACCGGGGCCATCTGCACGCCCTCCCCTTGCTGAGCCACATGGACATGGTGCTTCGCATCCCAGGGGGCTGAAGACGCCGGTCCGGTTACCTGCGTACAAAAAGCAGGCGGTGGAAAACCACCGCCTGCCATGCTTACAGTGTTAGAGACTGTTCCTCAGGCCTTCCTCCTGCGGCTGTAGGCGCCGAAAGCCAGCCCCACCAGACTGATGCCCATCAGCGACATGGTCGCCGGCTCGGGCAGCAGCGTGAAGCGAAGCGGGTCCTGACTGTCTGTGTCCCACCATACGTCGCTCGTGGCCGGGTCGTCGATGGGGGCTTCGCTAACGCTTGTATCTGGGTAGAAACTGAATGAACTGATCACAAAGCGGATCTCTGAATCGTTCGGAAAAGCCCCATCTGCTCCGCCAGTCTTAAAGGGCAAACCGAAGTTTGAGAGTATATCCACGTAGCCTACACTTGAGCCTCCGGTTCCTGCCGATTCTCCCGTTGCGTTGTTGTTGCGCACGTTTAGAGTAAGTGTCAGTAGAGATGACGCACCGTCGAACGGATAGACCAGCGTACCGGATGCCAGAGGCACGGCCGTATTATCGCTTTGCCCATCCACCTGAGGAAACGTGGCGTGATTGCCGTCTACCACCCACGCATCCGGATTTCCGCCGAAACCGTCCGTGCCAGCGGTGTCCGATCCGGTGCCCCACGAAGAGGGCATGTAGTCCGGCTCCCCCGGATCTCCGCCGCCAGCATCCTCTCCAAAGTTTGTAGTGTTGCTCGCCCAAAGGTCGACGCGGCCACCCGTGTACTGTTCTCCGGGGCCATCATCCCAACCTGGGGCGTCTACGAGATCCACTCTGAGGGTGTCGGCGTCGTTCCGACTCTTGCCACTCACAAAAACTTCACCGTCTGTGTCAACGGTACCGATCTTGTCATCGCCCTCGAAATACCGGACCTCGTTGACCTGAAGGTCGTACACCATGCCCATGATCTCTCCGTCCACACCGCCGGTGAATACAACCTCTCCGGCAACCGTTGCGGTGGTCAGGTAGATCAGTGTTCGGTCCAGCCAGCCCGGTTCGGGCTCGTTTTGAAGAACTCCGTTGCCGTCGACGTGGACCACCGGCTGTGGGGTGTCTCCATCGAAGAACGATCCGAAGTCCGTAAGTTTGGCCTCGTAGTCGCCGGGGACCAGCGAAACTGCCGACGCCGGCGGTGCGGCGAGGCCGACCGCCAGTATGGCCACAAAAACAACTAAGACAAGTTTTTTCATGCGTCTCTCCTCTCGATCCGTCTGAATGCTGAATCTGCTGATGCTCTTTCGTCGGTTACTTCTTCTGTCAGGTCTCTCGTGTCCGAGCCCCCCCTCCTTTCCGTTCCACCTCGGAATATCCTTCCAAAAGTGCCGAAGAAGATAAGGAAGTCCACCCACCAGCACATCCGTCGGATGTACATGAGGTCCAGTTTGACCTTCCGGCGCACGTCCCGCAGTGTGCGGTCGTAGCCGGCTCGCACCTGCGCTAACCCGGTGATGCCCGGCTTAACGCTGAGCCTCTTGTCATACTCGGGTATCTCCTCCGTGAACTGAGCCACGAAATGCGGCCTCTCCGGCCGCGGCCCTATCAGACTCATCTCGCCCTTGATCACGTTGAACAGTTGCGGAAGCTCATCCAGATGCGTCCTCCGAAGCACCCGCCCCAACGGTGTAACCCGCGGATCGTTCTTGCCGCCGGCCCAGACGGGCCCCGTCTTCGCTTCGGCGTCCTGGTACATGGTGCGCAGCTTGTACAGCATAAACTCTCGGCCGTTCAGCCCCACCCTGGCCTGGCGGTAAAGAGCCGGCCCGCGGGATGTGAGCTTGACGGCCGCCGCGCAAAGGGCCATCACCGGAGCGCTGACGATCAGCAGCATCGCGCCGGCAACCCGGTCCAACACGTCTTTCGCCCGATGGTATTGGACCCGGGCGAAACGGACGGCCAGCCCGACGGACCCCATTCCGAGCAACGCAATTGATGCTGGTTCAGGCACTGTCACACCCTCGCACAAAAGTAACTACTCTATTCAGTGCAAGGGCCGTGCCAGACCATGGTGGGGATTCGCGGAAAGAATCAACGGGCATGTAAGTGCCCGTAAAACAGTGTCTTACGGCACTGTTATAGAACGGTTAGAAATGCTGCCGCCCGGAGGGGTTAACGGACCGAGAACTGTGGTGTTGAAGCTGCCCAACACGCGTTGAAAGACCACAACACGGTCGCGCGGCGGCGATATGCTGATGGAGGTCAGGGCAGCCGCTCCATGATGCCGGGCAGGGCGTAGGTCAGGAAGTCCCTCATGCGGCTCCGCGCGGACATCCTGTCGGTTCCCCGCATGGGGGTCTCCACGCGCACCAGGATGTCCGTCGCGCCAGGATTCGTGACCTTGCTGAACGCCACGCGCGCCTGATGCGCCCAGTAGCTGGTGTTCAGATGGTCGCCGGTCTTGTAAAAATACCACGTCAGCATCCGGCCGTTGCCCTGCACGAGCCCCAGCTCCCGCACGGCAAAGCCGGCCGGAGCCCCGGCGATATCGGGGCGCCGCACCTCGGAGCGCACGATACTGTTGCCGCCGCCGGTCAGGCACTGCTCCGGCGGGTGCGTGCGTCGCCTTATCTGCTGCGCCAGCACCACCAGCAGTTGCACCGGTGGGTCGCCCGCCTCACGCCGGTAGGACCGCGAAAGCACGTCCTCCGTCCCCAGCAGCTCCAGCGTCCGCTGGTCCAGTTCGTATTCGGTCCCGCGCCATTCGCCTATCTCGAGGGGAACCCTCCGCAGGAGCGCGGATGGATCGGGGACCGACCGGGGTCGGGTAAGATACAGCGAGAGGGCGCCCGTGACCAGGAGCAGTCCCGTCATGATGAGCGGTACCGGCCGGATCAGCCCCGGGAGGCGGAACGTATGCTGGGAAGGCGGCTGTTCCTCTTCTTCTTCCCCGTCCTCTTTACCTTCCGAGGACGACCAGCGGTTGAGTGTGGTGTCCTTCAGCAGCACCGACTCGCTCAGGAAGAGCATCAGGAAGGCCACCACGAACAGGAAGAACCCGAAGAAGTCGTGGAAATACCACTCCTCCGTGGCCCCGATGCCCAGAGCAAACGCCACCAGCACCATCAGAGTCACACGCGCCACGTTGGCCAGGAATGCCACCGGGATGGAAAGCCCGAACAGCGCCCACTGCCGCCACTTCTTGAGCGGTGAGATGTAGGCGTAGAGCGCACCGAACGCCGTCAGGGCGATCAGGTATTTCAGCCCGCTGCACACGTCGTCCACCACGATCGTCCCCGCCGGGATGCGGATGTAGCTGCCCTCCCGCACGGCGGGGAAGCCGAAAACCGCAAGAATCGTGGCCGTCACCTGGGCCGCCAGCAGCTTCAGCTTGAAACTGAAGGTCTCGATCAGTACCTCCGGCAGCGGCACCAGGAAAAGCAGGAAGACGATGGGGAAGAGCACCGTGCGGAACACCTGCCGGCCGAACAGACCCAGCACCAGCCCCGCCAGAACGGCAACAAGCGCAAACCCGGACAGGAATCCCACCTGCCAGGCGGTCGCCATAACGTGCAGCAGCAGACCGGGCACCAGGAGCGCGAAACCCCACACCGAGGGCGCGACCTCGCATTGCGCGATCTCTTTGCGCTTCATATACACCAGGAACAGCGATATGGGCCCGATCAGCCATCCGTGGCTGTAGTAGCTGTTCGGCTGGTCCCAGCGCGCGCCCAGCCATCGCCCGGTCCACCAGAAGGCGACCACCAGCAGCCCGGTCAGGAACGCCGGCGCGATCCAGGCACGGGCCCGGTGCTCCGGCTCAAGTTTGCTATCCGCTGCTTCACTCAAAGTCCTGCCTCCGCGGTTTGTGCTGTTGTCTGCGGCTGACGGCGTCTTGGGTCGGCGGCAGGGGGGAGAATCGCGTAATCCCGATACATCCCCGGGTCCCCCGCTCGTCCCGCCTCGGCCGCCTTCACGATGTTATAGAGCTCTCTCGCCGTCACGTAGTGCAGTTTGTACCGAACCCCGTCGTTGCAGTGTCCCGTCAGGTGTTGGTGAAAGGTACGCATCCCCTCCCCGAGCAGGGCGTGTCGGTTTCTGTTGCTGCATCCGTGAGTGTGGACTTTGACGAAGACCCACTCGGGACGTCCTGCCACGCAGATGTTCGTGTGAACCCAGCTTGCCATGCGTTTCGCCGTGGGCATATTGTGCCCCTGCAGGTCGCCGTTCTCAAGTCGGGGAAGAATCCAAAAGCGGCCCCCGGGCCATCGAACCGTAAGGGGACCCTGTATCAGCATCAGGTCGCCTGCCTGCTCGCCGCCGACCTCCACTTCCACTCCTTCGTCGTGAGACTTGGGCCGTTCGGGGTCGTCCGTCGCGTAGTAGATCGAGTTAATCCTCCGCGTCTGGCAGGACGACGGGGCCGAAGGGAGCGTGAAATCGGCGAAACATCCACAATCGCGCAAAACGCGCAATTCGTCATTAACGCCGCACCAGCGGCCGTCCGGACGCGAGTTGTCGAGCGCCCAGTTGCCATGCACGAACCCGAATCGGGGGTCGCCGGTCCGTCGGTCGCTTCCCAGGAGACCGTGCGACCTCAGGCGGGAGACAAACTCTTCCAGCTTCTGTCGGAAACCTTCGGACGTGTCGTTGTCGTGATGGAGATGAATCTCCACTTCACCCAGGCCGGCCTCCACAAGCTCCGTCAGTTTGTCGAGGTGCTCCGGCCGGTATTCCTCGGCTGGAAAGAAGAACGTATGCCGCGGGTGAAAGCCGTCCGTGTCCCGGAATTCTTCCGCCAGCGTGGGATATTCCTCCACCCACTGAGCCACACGCTCTCGTTCCGTCTCCAGGTCCGGGCGACCTACACGAGGCTCGAAGTGATCGGCGATACAGAACATAATGTGCACCGTGCCCCCGGCGGCATCGGCCAACCGGGCCCGGCGACCCGCCCAATCGCCCTTCAGGTAGGCCGGCAGCCAGATGACCGCGTTCTTCTGCTGCGCCCGTCTTAGACCCCAGAGGAGGAGCAGCAAAATCGCGAGCCCGATTGTGGTCCAGAGGAGCGTCATCGGTTTTCCGATGCAGAAGGGTTCTCTCTCTCCGTCCGTCGCCAGGTAACGCGCTGCAAGCCGGCGGCTCCGCGCACAAGGCCCAGTCCCAGCGCTGCATTGATGGAAACGAAGTAGGATGCCAGCCTCAGTGGGCCCGCGGGGAGCTTGAATCTGTTCAGCGTGTAACCCATGAGTGCTGCCCCGTAGAACGCTAATTGAACCGCCATGACTCCCCGCCACAGCGGCTGTTCCAGCAGGAAGATGTTGGCCACCAGGGCGGCCACCAGCAGGAACGGGGTGAACCAGCGCAGCACCTTGTGCGACCAGAAGGCCAGCGACACGAAGCCCTTCCAGGGCAGCAGCAGCGGGGCGCAGTGCCACAGCGCCTGCCAGTTGCCCGCGCCGATGCGCAGCCTCCTCCGGAACTCCGCCGACGCGGCGGAGGGCGCATCCTCATACGCCACGGCCTCGGGGTCGTACACCACGCCGTATCCCTGGGCGCGCACCTTCATCGGTATGACGAAATCCTCGGTTATCAGATTGCCGCCGATGTCGGGAAACAACTCCCGGCGCAGGGCGTAGATGCCTCCGTTGGCGCCCAGGACGGCGCGCAGGCGGCTCTCCAGCATCTTCAGGACCACCTCGTAACGCCAGTAGATGCCTTCCCGCGCGCTCCGGCCGTCGGCAGACCGCAGCCGCAACTCACCGCACACGGCGCCTATCTCGGGATCCTCGAAGTGCCGAACCAGGTTGCGCACGGCGTTCTCGTCGAGCGCGGTGTTGGCGTCCGTGAATATCAGTATCTCACCGGTTGCCTCTTCCGCGCAGTCCCGGAGCACGGAGGCCTTTCCTCGGCGTTCGGAAAAGTCCAACGCGCGCGCACGGTCCGCGTCCTTTTCCCGCACAATCTCCACCGTGCGATCGTCGGAACCGTCGGACCCGACGATAACCTCTATCCGGTCCTCCGGGTAGTCGGCGTCCAGGCACAGCCCAACGGTGTCCGCAATGCAGTCCTCCTCGTTGTACGCGGCAATGATGATGCTCACCGAAGGCAGGCGGCAGGCCTGGCTCCGCCTATCCGCGCGGCCCAGCAGGTAGCGGATATCGCGCCAGGTCTGCACCACGGAGGCCAGGACGAACAGGACAAGGGGATAGACCAGGTAGGAATACAGCGGCAGGGCGAGCCCCGCGACCGCCACCCAGAACGCTGCCTTCATTCTTGTGCCTCGCCCCTGGTCTCTTGCCCGTTGCCCTTGTATCTGCGTCGGTGGCCGTAGCGGTAGTAGTAGTATCCCGGCGTGTGCCCCACGAGCCGGTAGAGTATGCCGGGCACATGGTGCTCGCGGTGTGTCAGGACGCATCCCAACAGCCGCACGCCCGAGTTCTCCAGCTCTTCCACGGCTCTGCGCACCACGTCCCGCGGCGTCTTCTCAAGCCGTGCGATCACGACCGTACCGTCCGCGAACCGACCGAACGTCCGGGCTTCGCTGCTGGAAAGGACGGGCGGTGTGTCCACGATGATGAACGAATAATGGCGGCGAAGCTCCTGTACCAGCGGCTGGGCCCGCTCGGCGAGCAATCCCTCGTGTCCCCCCAGATCGTGGTCGGGTCTCAGCGGGATAATATCCAGCCCCGGCACGGTGGTCTCATACACGCGATTGTCCAGTGTCAGCCCGTTACTCAATATCTCCATCAGGCCTTCCGTCGGCTGGATGTTTGCAAGATAATGGAGGGCCGGTCCCCGCAGGTCGGCATCGAGCACCACCACCCGGTCCGATTGGACCTCCTTCAGCGCCGCCGCCAGGTTGATGGAAATCGTAGTCTTGCCTTCCTCCCGAGAGCCAGACGTAACCACGATTACGCGCGGGGGATCGTTCTCGTTCATCGCCAGAATCTTGGAACGGATCGCTCTTATCTGGGATGCCGCCTCCCCTCGTTCCTCATTGACGACGACCACCGAGGCATCGGGAGGCGTATCGGGTGCCGGCACCCGTTTAATCGGCGAACTGCCGCCGCGGTCCAGGTCTCCATCGTACGCGGTGGACAGGGGCGCCCGTCGTTCGGACTCGGGGACGGCGGGCTCGTCCCCGTCGCCCGATTTCTCCATGGCCCGCCACATCTTGCCTTCGTTGCTCATATGCGTTCGCCTCAGTTCTGATGCTCAAAGGAAACTTGTAACGCTGGAAAAAGCTCCCTGCAGCCTGGCATACACCTTGGACAGCAATTCCCACGTGGTGCCCGGATAGAACTGCTCCAGCACGTAGATGCCGACGCCCGATACGACAACCAGCAGCAGGAGCGTCCCGCCAACGGCCAGGCGCTGTCTCCGCCGCTGTTTAACCTCCTGTTCGGTGACTATGGTCGGCACGCTGCCCAGCACGGGCAGGTCGAGGAATGCAGCGGCGTCCTCGATGTTGCGCAACGACCGGTCCGAAAACTCCAGCCCGAACATCAGCGCCACGCCCAGCGCCACGCCGCCAACCAGGCTGGCAAGTGCCAGCTTCACCCGCTCCAGTCGGTAGGGCTGCGCCGGCACCAGCGCCCGGGATATCATCTCCACCTGCGTGCCATACTGGCCGCTTTCTACTTCCAGGCGCGTGCGCGCGCTGACCAGGCTGCGGCGGTATTGTTCGTACAACTCATTGGCCTCCTGTCTGTCCCGGACAAGGTCATTGTATCGTTTCTCTTCGGCCACCATCCTCTCGAGCTGTTCCGCGTTCGCCTGTCTGCGTGAATCCAGTTGGCTGAGGCCGGCCTGCAGGGCCTGTATCTCCTGTTCCAGGTCTCGCCGTTTCATCTGCAATTCCTGGTATTCGGGGTTGAGAATATTCTTGGTGCTGCCTTCAACTCGCGCGGGCGTTTCAAGCAATTGCTCTTCCAGGTCTTGCAGCTCGCGCTGCACCTGCTGCACCCTGGGGTGCTTCTCAGTATACTCCAGGAGGAGTGCTGTAAGCACCCGCTTGCGGTGCCGGAGCTGGTTCTGCAGTTCCTCCCAGCGGGGGTTCTTGTCGCTGGTGACCTCCCCCTCAACCACCCGGGGCACATCCTGGAGTTGCTCCTCCACGCTTTGGAGCCGACTTCTTGCCTTGGCCAGCTGCAATTGCTGGGCGGCCTCTTCAGTGCGAAGCTGGAAGAGCGTGCTCAGAATATTATCCTTGACGCTGGGCAGGTCGGAGAAATGCGTTTTCTTGTACTGTTCCAGTGCATTCTCTGTCTCGCGGAGCTTCTGCAGGTACTCGTCCGTGCCGTCCTTCAGAAAATCCACCGCTGTCTGGCTGTCGGCTCGACTGCTTTTCTTCGACGCCTCCACGTAGTTATCCGCCACAGCATTGGCAATGGCGGCTGCCATCTCCGGGTCTTCGTCGGTGGCGCTGATCTCAATCAGGTCAACTCCGCGCTCCCGGGCCTGCGTGTTGATCGAGATGCTGTTGCGCAGTCTTGAATACATCGCCTGCCACTCTGCGGGTGACTCCAGGTCCGTATCCAGGTCGACCTGCCGAATCACCCGTTCCAGGTTGTTCCATGTCAGGATTTCCACGCGCAGAGCGTTGACCGACATCTGCGAGCTGCCCTGGCCGATGATCGAACTGGGAGCGGAACGGTTGATCGCCAGATCCTTTCGTCGGACGAGCGCGGAGGCCTGATACTTCGGCGGCACGCTGAACCATAGGAAAGGAACAAAGAGTATTCCTGCAAGGGCGGGTAGAACCAGTGCCCATTTACGCCGAAAGATCAGGCGCAGATAGTCGCGCAATGAGAATATGCTGTTTTTCATGGTTCGCTCAATCCCTGCCGATTCGGTTGAGGTTGTGTATGTGTCACCGGGGAGGCGCTAGCCGCCCTCCAGACCGGTCCTTTGTGCTGCCACGCTGCCTTCCGTGTCTGTGTCTTTCCGGGCGCATGCCGGGCATAGCTGCCCGTTACCCTCGGCGCCTGAACCCTCCAGCGGCGCGCCGCAACCCGTGCATCGCGCTCCGTCCGTTTCTTTCTTTTGGTGTTTGGGGGCGGGCGGCGACGAGGGAATAGGCGGTGCGCCACCCGCCTCCTCGTCGTCTTCCATGTAATACCCCTCCCGGTCCGCAACCACCCGCCTTATCACCTGAGCCGTCACCTTCGGTTCGTCGTTCACGTATGCCTGCAGCAGGGCCTGGTCGCACAGGATGTTGACCAGCCGCGGTATGCCGTGGCTGGCTTTGTGTACCTGCTCACGCGCCGCCGCCTCGAAGATCCCCTTCTTGCCGCCCGCGACGTGCAGGCGATGCCGGATGTAGCCGGAGACCTCCCTGGGGGAAAGCGGGCTCAGGTGGAACTTCAGCGCCAGCCGCTGCTCCAGTTGCCGCAGCTCGGCCGTAGCGATTATCCGGCGAAGCTCCGGCTGGCCCACCAGGATTATCTGCAGCAGCTTCTCACTACCGGTCTCCATGTTGCCCAGCAGCCGGATTTCCTCCAGCACCTGGTGGGACAGGTCCTGGGCCTCGTCCACGATCAGCGCCACCGGCACGCCCTCCTGCCAGCGCTCCAGCAGAAACCGCTTCAGCCCGTTCACCAGATCGAATTTCGTCTTGTCGCTCGTCTCCATACCGTATTCCGAGCAGATGGCTTCCATGAATTGCTTGGGGCCGAACAGCGTGTGCGAGACAAGGGCCACCTCTACCATCTCGCCAAACCGCGCCAGAGCGGCCCGGCACAGCATGGTCTTGCCCGCCCCCACCTCGCCCGTGATCAGCGCAAAACCCTTCCGCTGCTGCACGGTGTACATCAGGCAGGCAAGCGCCTCCCGGTGCTTCCCCGTCGGATAATAGAACCGCGGGTCGGCCGCCGTCGAAAACGGGTATTTGCTCAGGCCGAAAAAGTCCAGGTACATGCCGGCAAACCCTCTCTCTTGCGGGGGTCAGTCCCCCTCGACTGTCCGGAACAGGCCGAGTGCCGAGAAGGCGCTGCGGAACGGGAAGAGCACCTCGTTGATCCGATAGCCGACCCATGCCAGCGCAGTCGGCGGCACGTAGACCACGTCGTTTTCAGCCAGGGACACATCCTGGGTGGTGTCGCCTTCTCGAATCAGTTTCCGCACGTCCGCACGGAACACCTCCGGGTCGTCGGGATCGCCCCGCACGACCTTGACACGTTTTGCCTTTGCTCGCTGGGTCAGGCCGCCGGCCGCACCGATTACGTCCGACAGAGTTTGATAGCCCGTGTAAGTCTGCGTTCCCTGGGACCTCACTTCGCCGTACACATACAGGTGTTTGCTCCGATATGCCGCCACCTTCACCACGAACTCCGGCTCCTTGTAGAACTCCGCGTATGTCTCCTCCAGCTTCTCGCGGATCTGCTGCGTCGTCATTCCGGCCAGCTTTACCTCGCCCACGTGCGGTAGCAGAACTACACCGTCCTGGCGGAGCTGCTCCGTCACCGTCAGGTCCGGCTCGTTGCCGAACTCGATGTAGATCGAATCCGGCGGGTCAACCACGTATGTCGCGTCCGGTGGTTTTTTCGACACCATTTCCAGCGAAGTAAGCCGGGCATTCAGGTCCTTGACGGCCGGCGAAGAAGCGCAGCCGCACGCGAGAGTGACGGCCGCCAGCACCAGGATGTAACGTGTCTGCTTCAGGACGTGCATGACTTCCCCTTTCGCAACAGAGCAGAGTGCTTCCCGAGCAAATAGTGGTGCAAACCCTGTGCCGTCCAGATTATCCTGTCTGCCCTTCCTGTTTAGCCCGGATATTTCACGAGAGTTTTACGGGACCGCACGCAACTGTTTAAAGGA
>CAYVBE010000039.1:0-25155 GCA_964448935.1 uncultured candidatus Brocadiaceae bacterium | reverse complement strand
AGCAGGACCGTCCATCACCGCCAGCGCGCGGTCCGACGGCAGTTCCGTGCCTCCGAAATAGTCGCGCAGCAGATCGAGCACTTCCCCCGGCGTCACGTCGCCGAACAGCACGCGCGGGCGTCCCGGCGCCCGCAACTCCACCAGCGGCTCGGCATAGCACAGACCCAGGCACCCCACCTCGTGGACGACGGCATCCGGAGCGATTTCGGGCAACTCATCGTCCAGGGCCTGCAGGATATCCTCCGCCCCCGCCGCGCGCCCGCACGTGCCCGCGCCGACCAGCACCCGGGGGCGCTCCCCTCCGTCGAACTCCGCCCACACCTCGCCGGCCCTCTTGCGAATGCTCTCCAGCGTCACTCCAGGTTCTCCAGCAGATTGAGGGCTTTCTGAGGGGTCATCCGTCCGTGGACCTTCTCGTCCACCACCACGACGGGTGCCAGCGCGCAGGAGCCGAAACAAGCTACCCGCTCCAGGCTGAACATATAATCGTCCGTGGTCCCGCCCGGCTCGATGCCCAGCTCGCGCTGGAGGGCGGTCATTATCCGCTTGCCGCCCCGCACGTGACACGCCGTTCCCTGGCAGACCCTGATGCGGTGCCTGCCCTGGCGGGTGAGGTAGAACTGGGAATAGAACGAGGCGACCTCGTAGACGGCCATGCGGGGCACGTTCAGGAACCTGGCCACAGCGGACATGGAATCCGGAGGAAGGTAGCCGAAGGCGTCCTGCACGTCCTGCAGAAGCGGGATCATCTCGCCCCGCTCGCCCTGGTAGGAGCGAAGAATCTCCTGCAGTTTCTCGTCGGTCTCCTGCTCGGTCACGGTCTGCGGCTTCATCCGCGTCTCCGGTGCATAGAGCGCACGAGGGGAAGACGTACGGTACCGAGAGCGCAGCGGTCTGTCAAGAGAAGGCAGTTTGACCCTGTGAAATGGCGGAGGGGGAGGGATTCGAACCCCCGGAGGCCGATCAGGCCTCAGCGGTTTTCAAAACCGCCGCTTTCGTCCACTCAGCCACCCCTCCTAACCATCTAAGCTCTTTGCATACAAAATGATACGACATCCAGACTCGCAGGCCGGATTGCCAGTTCTTACAATACTGTTACCAGGGCGAAACATTTCTTGCCTGGAGCCAGTGCAATGCTCCCTATCTTACTCGAAGGCCACAAAGAAGCAAAGCACACACGAGCGCCACGATAGGCCCCGAATGGCCCGGTTTGTCAAGTATCTCGACGAGCAGCATGAGGGCGTGAAGAAGGTCTCCGAAATCAATGTCCGGCACCTGCAGCAATACGAGGAGTACCTGCTCGAAGACGTGGCGTCGGATCGCCTGTGTGGCACGGGTCCGGTGAGGGGGGTGGGAATTGCACGGACCGCACGAATGCTGTAATATCCTTACAGTTCAATGCGCAATTTCAGGGAGGCGAGTGTGACCGAACAGGAGATGGAAACGGCGGTCGAGGAGCTGGCGGAGGCCCGCGAGGCCATCCTGGGGCAACTGAGCAAGATCATCGTCGGGCAGAAGAAGGTCATTGACGAGGTGATGATCGCCATTTTCGCCCGCGGGCACTGCCTGCTGGTGGGCGTTCCCGGCCTGGCGAAGACGCTGCTGATCTCCTCCCTGGCCCAGTGCATGGACCTCTCGTTCAAGCGCATCCAGTTCACGCCGGACCTGATGCCCAGCGACATCACTGGCACCGAGATTTTGCAGGACGACCCCGAGACGGGCAAGCGGCGTTTCATGTTCGCCCGCGGGCCGGTGTTCGCCAACATAATCCTGGCCGACGAGATCAACCGGACGCCGCCCAAGACGCAGGCCGCGCTGCTGGAGGCGATGCAGGAGAAAAAGGTGTCCATCGGCGGCGAGGATTTCGCGTTGGAGGAGCCCTTCTTCGTGCTGGCAACGCAAAACCCCATCGAACAGGAGGGCACCTACCCGCTGCCCGAGGCGCAGCTCGACCGATTCCTGTTCAACGTCCTGGTGGACTATCCCGATTGGGACGAGGAGATCGAGATCATGCAGCGCATCACCTCGCCCCACCAGGAGGAGCTGGACCCGGTGCTGCACGCCGAGCAGATAATCCGCTGTCAGGACCTGGTGCTGGAAATCCCCGTGGCGGATCACATCTTCGAGTACACCGCGCGCCTGGTACGCTCGACCCGGCCGGGGGAGGAGTCGGCGCCGGAGTTCGTGCGGGAACTGATCAGCTATGGCGCCGGCCCGCGGGCCAGCCTGTTCCTTATCCTGGGCGGCAAGAGCCGGGCCATCCTCCGTGGCCGCTGCTACGTGTCTATCGAGGACATCCAGGCCCTGGCGAAGCCCGTGCTGCGCCACCGCATCATCCCCAACTTCGCCGCGCAGAGCGAGGGGCTGACCACGGACGACCTCGTGGATCGCCTCCTGGAGGAAATACCCGCCGACGAGAAACTGTACGAAGAGGCGGTCGGCTGAACGCACCCCGCCGGGGTCTTCGTCTCCCCCGTTTCATTCACCGGTAGTTGCCTATGTCCGTGCCGACAGGCCAGAGCAAGGGTTATCTGGACCCGGAGACTCTACAGAAGCTGGAGAATCTGGAGCTGGTGGCCCGCGACGTGGTGGAGGGGATGAGGGCCGGTATGCACCGGTCCCCCCTGCGCGGGTTCTCCACCGACTTCGCCCAGCACCGCCAGTACGTGCCCGGTGACGACATCAAGCACATTGACTGGCGCGTCTACGGCCGCACCTCACGCTACTACGTCAAGCTCTACGAGGCCGAGACCAACCTGAAGGCATACATGTTGCTGGACGCCTCCAGCTCCATGCACTACGGCTCCGGCGCGGTGGACAAGCTGGAGTATGCCAAGTACATGGCCGCCGCGCTGTCCTACATCGTCGTGCAGCAGCACGATTCGGCCGGGCTGGGGGTGTTCGACTCCGAGCTGCGCAGCCACATCGAGCCGCAGGGCACCAAAAGCATCATCCACACCATCGACCGGGAGCTGAGGCAGGTCGAGGGCAAGCCCCGCACCGACGTGGGCGCCATCCTGCACGAGTTCGCCCGGCGCATCTCCCGGCGCGCGGTCGTGGTGCTGTTCAGCGATCTGTTCGACGAGACGGAAGCCTTCCTCGCCGGGCTGGACCACCTGCGCTTCCGGGGGCACAACGTCATGGTGCTGCACACCATGGACCCGGACGAGCTGACGTTCCCTTTCAGCGGCACGTGCCGCTTCGAGGGTCTGGAGGGCGAGAGCCCCATCATCACCCAGCCCCAGCGCATCCGCGAGGATTACGTCGAGGAGGTCCGGAAGTTCGTGCGTGCCATCCGGGACGCCTGCCGCAGGAGCCAGGTGGACTACATGCTGGTGGACACCTCGCAGCCGGTGGACCTGACGCTGAACCGGTTCCTGAGAGGTCAGGCGGAGACCAACCTGCCCGCCGAGAGGAGTCTGCTGTAAACAGATCCGATAAACCGCAAGAGCGAACGCGATAGATGAACGTAGGTTTCTTCAACCCGTGGGTGCTGCCGGCGCTGGTGCTGGCCGGGCTGCCCGTGCTGATCCACCTGCTGAACCGCTACCAGTCGCGCACCATTCAGTGGGGTGCCATGCGGCTGCTGAGGCGGGTGGTGCGGGTGAAATCGCGCGAGCTGCGCCTGCAGGACATCCTGCTGATGCTGTTGCGGTGCCTGATCCTGCTGCTGATTATCCTGGCCATAGCCCGCCCCACGACCACGGCGCCGGTGAAGGCGACGGACGTGGGGGCGGTCATCGGGCTGGACGTTTCCGGCAGCATGGCCTACAAGGCGGGCGCGCGGACCCGGTTCGACCACGCCGTCGAGCAGGTGCGCGGTGTGCTGGACACGATTGACGAGGGACGGCCGGTGGGCTTAGCCCTTATGGGCGAGGATCTCAAGATACTCCGGCGCAACACCGGCTACGACAGGGCCGATTTCGAAAGTTTGCTGGAGGAGGTGCGCCCCACCGGGGGGGGTATGAACCTGACCCGTGCGCTGGAGGGGCTGGTGCCGCTGACGACCGAGATGCGCGCGCCCGAGCGCGAGGTGTACCTGGTGACCGACCTCCAGCGGAGCGATTGGGAACAGTTGCCGGCCCCCGCCGAGGCGGCCCTGCGGACGCTGGCAGGCAACGCCCGCGTGATCGTGGTCTCCACGGCCTCCGGCGGCAGCGAGAACGTGGCGGTCACCGACCTGCGGTGGCGCTCCGGCTCCCTGCGGCGCAACACCATCGCCCGCTACGAGGCCACGGTGCGCAACTTCGGCACCGGCGCGGCGAAGGTGGGCCCGGTCGAGCTGGCCGTCGGCGAGACCGCGGTTGACCGGCAGGAGGTCGGCACGCTGGAGCCGGGCGACACCGTGTCCGTCTCGCTGTATGCGCCGTTCCAGTCGGACGGCATGCTGCGGCTGGAGGCGCGCACGGGCACGGATGCGTTGGCGTCGGACAACGCACGGCGGCTGACGGCGCACGTGCGGGAGAAGGCGCGCGTTCTGACCGTGGACGGCGAGCCCTCCGAGGGGCTCATTACCGGCGCTGCCACCTACGTGACCACCGCCCTGCAGCCCGGCGGGGTGGAGAGGACCGACCTGTCGCTGCAAGTGGAGACGGTGCCCTGGCTGGCACTGAACACCGTCGCGCTGAGCGGCTACGACAGCATCTTCCTGGCCAACGTGCCCGACATGCCGGACCAGAACGCGGAGTCTCTGCGGGATTTCGTGGAATCCGGCGGCGGCGTGTTCTTCCTGCTGGGCGATAAGGTGGACGCCGAGACGTACAACGATCGCTTCCGGGGCGGCGAGCAGCCGCTGCTGCCGGCGCGGCTCGGCAAGATAACCCACCGCAAGGAGGGCCTGCCGCTGGACCTGGAGATTCCGGGACACCCGCTGGTGAGTTCCCTGCGCGAGCTGCCGACCGACCTGCTGACCGAGAGTTCCGTGCGCGGGCATTTCGAAGTGGAGCCGGACGCCGAGAGTCGGGTGCTGCTTCGGCTGGCGGACGGCACGCCGCTGCTGCTGGAGAAGTCCGTCGGGCGCGGCCTGGTGCTCCTGCTGACCACCAGCGCCGACCGCTCCTGGCACGACCTGGCGCTCAGTCCGGTCTTCCCAATCATCGTCCAGCAGGCCGTCACGCATTTCGAGAGCATGCAGTCCGCCACCCCGCTGGTGGTCGGTGACCCGCTTTTCGTGTCCGTCGATTCCGGCGAGGCCGCGGTGGATGGCGTGCTCACCCGTCCCGACGGGAGCAAGGAGACCTTCGCGGTGGCCGACGAGGACAGGGGTTCGTCCATCAGCCTGGGCGACGCCGCTCAAATCGGCTTCTACACCGTCGCCCTCGGCGACCGCCGGACGGCGACGGCCGTCAACGCCGAGGCGTCCGAATCAGACGTGCGGGCGCTGGAGCCGTCCGCGTTGCGGCGCGTGGTGCCGGACGTGCTGGTGGTTGGGCCGGACAGGTCCGCCGCGGCGGCGGTACGGCAGGGGCGCAGGGGGCGGGAACTCTGGCCGCTGCTGTTGGGCGCCGCCCTGCTGCTGCTCGCGGCCGAGGCCGCGTTCGCCCGCTGGCAGACCCGCAAAAGACCTTAGAGACCACTCAAGACGAGGACCCGAGACGTGATCGCCGTCATCGCCAACAGCCGGATCCAGTGGGGCGCCCTTGAGTGGCGCACCGGGCTGCCCCTGCCGGTCATGGCGCTGCTGATGGCGCTGGCCCTCGCCTACACGGTCTGGATGTACCGCCGCGAGAAGCTGGTTGCCCCCTGGCAGCGTGTGGGCATGGCGGCTCTGCGGGTGGTGGCGCTGTTTCTGCTCATCGTGCTGCTCTTCCGGCCGGTGCTGAGCGTGTCCGAGTTCCACGAGGTGCCGGCGCAGGCGTTTGTGCTGCTGGATGATTCGGCGAGCATGGAGATAAAGGACGTGCGGAAGGCGCGGGACAGCCTGCTGGACGCCGCGCTGGCCACCGGTCGGATGCCCTTCGTCAGGCCCCACGCGCAGGCCGACCTGGCCGAGGCGCGCCTCCGGATGCGCGGGGCGGCGGAGCTGATGCGTGCCGAGAAGCTCAATGAGGCCCTGAACGCGCAGGCGAGCGCGTCCGAGGCCCTGAAGCGGACACTGACCGGGCTGCGCGCGGAGGAAGAAACCGCAGTGCCTGCCGAGCTTTTGGCACGGGTCGAGGGTCTGCGGGAAGAGCAGGAGGAGCTGAGCAACCGCACAGCGGGCGCCGTGCCGGTGAGCGAGGAGATGGCCCCGGAGCAGTCCGACCTCGCCGACCGCTTGAGCACCCTGCTGGCCGACCTGCGCGATCCCGGCTCCCCGATTACCAACAAGATGCAGTCGGATCTGGCCAGGGTCTCCCGGCGCGAAATAGCCGGGCGGCTTCTGACCCACGAGCAGTTCAACGTCTTCGAGGCGCTGTCCGAGCGGCTGAAGCTGCGCTACTACCGGTTCGCGGCTGAGGCGAGCCCCACCGGCCGCGAGAGGTGGCCCGGAGAAGGGGAGCCTGCCGACGCCACCCACATCGGCGACGCCCTGCGCACCGTGCTCAGCGAGGCCGGGCGGCAGTCCGTCGCGGGTGCGCTGATGCTGACCGACGGCGGAAACACGGGCGGGGAGGACCCGCTGGCTGTGGCCGAGGAGTGCCGACGCCGGGGCATCCCGCTCTACCCGGTTCCCATCGGCCTGGCGGAGCCGGACGACGTGGCCATGCGGTCGGTCATCATGCAGGACCTGGTCTTCGTGGGCGACCGCGTGCGGGTGCGCGTGCAGATGGACTCCAGGGGGTACGAGAACCGCACCACAACGCTTTCCGTAATGCTGGACGACGCCCAGGTGGCCTCGCACCCGGTGCTGATCGAGGGTCGGCCCCAGATCGAGGAGATCACCTTCGAAGTGGACGAGGTAACAGGCCGGCGCGACCTCGCGGTCGAGCTGAGCCCCTTGCCGAACGAGGCCCTGCTGGAGAACAACCGCGTCTCGCGCACCATCCGCGTGAAGGACGAGAAACTGAAGGTGCTCTGCATCGAGGGCAGCCCGCGGTGGGAATACCGCTATCTGCGCGCGGTGCTCAAACGCGACCCGCGGGTGGAGGTGCGCTTCATGACCACGGAGGGCGACCGCGAACTGGCTCGCGCCTCGCGCGAGCACGTGGGACGCTTCCCCGAGGCCCCCGAGGAGGCGTTCTCCTACGACCTGGTCATTCTGGGCGACGTGCGCTCCGATACCTTCACGTCGGACCAGTTCGAGCTGATGCACCGGCTTATCCGCGACCGCGGTGGTGCGCTCATCGTGCTGGCCGGCCACAAGCACAACCCGACGGAATACCTCAACACGCCCGTGGGGCAGATGCTGCCCGTCGAGCCGCGGCAGGAGGACTGGCCGCTGGTGGACGACAACGCATATCCCGTGCTGACGCCCGAGGGCGAGGCGGGGACCGTGATGCAGCTTCTGGAGGGCGAGAGCCGTAACCGGCAGATATGGACCAAGGTGAAACCCCTGGTGCGCGTGCCGCCCCTGCAGGGCGCCCGCCGCGGGGCCCGGGTGCTGGCCGAGCTGTCCACCGTGGTGACCGGCGCCGAGCCGACGCCGCTGATCGCCTGGCACCGCTACGGCAACGGGAAGGTGCTGTTCATTGGCACCGACCGGCTGTTCCGGCTGCGCGACGGGGTGGGAGACAAATTCCACGCGCGCTTCTGGGGACAGGCCATCCAGTTCATGGCCCTCTCGCGGCTACGCGGGGACGACAGGCGGATCAACTTCGAGGTTTCCGGAGCCGCCGGTCCGGGCGAGCCCGTGTCCATCTACGCAAGCGCACTCGACGAGATATGGGAGCCCATGACCGCCCCGCAGCTCATGGCCCGCGTGCGGAGGGCGGAGGATGGAGGATGGCAGCCGGTGGCGCTGAACCCCGTGCCGAACATGGAGGGCATGTATCATGGATTCTACGTGCCGGCCGAGCCGGGAGGGTACGAGGTGACGGCGTCGGAGGCGCTGGCGGGCGCGGCGAACCTGGTGAGCTTCGAGGTTAGTTCAGCGGGGCTCGAGCAGACCCGGGTGGCCGTGGACAGCGCGCTGCTGCGCAAGCTGGCGCAGCTTTCGCGCGGGCGATACCTGGAGATCCGTCAGTTGCCCGAGCTTTTGCAGGCGCTCGACGTGCCGCCGGAGCGCACCGAGGTGCGTCGGCAGATCGAGGTGTTCGACAACTGGCTCTGGCTGATCCCGCTGGTGGGACTGCTGGCGGCCGAGTGGTACTGGAGAAGGCGCAAGGACCTGGCCTGACGTGTAACCGTAGAGGTGACAGTGAGTTCGGAAGACACACATAGCAGCATACCCGAGGACGCGGAACTGCGGCGCCGCCTGCGGCGCAGTCACCGGCGCCTGGGGATGTTCCACCTGACGCGTGGCATCGGCTGGCTGGTGATCTGCCTGGCGGGGCTGGCGCTGACGGACCTCGGGCTGGACGTCTGGCTCGACCTGCCCGGACCCGCGCGGCTGGCCCTTCTGGGGGCCAACCTGGCGGTGCTGGGGTGGGTTATCGTGCGCGTGCTGCTGCCCAACCTGCGGCGCTACGATGACCTGCGGACGGCGCTCCGGGTCGAGAGTGCGCACCCGGACATGAACAGCCTGCTGGTCAGCGCGGTGCAGTTCGGGGAGGGGCGGCTGACCCCTGCCGGGTCGGAGAGGCTGGCCCGGCTGGTGCGGAAGCAGGCAGCGCGGCGGGCCGAGGGAATCGAACTGCGCAGGATTGCCGACTTCAGCCGTATACGAGGGGTCATCGCCGGGGCCGTGCTTGCTTTTTTCGTCCTGGCGGGTGGACTCCTCTGGCAGCCCGGCTACGCGCTCACCCTGGCGCGGCGCATGGTGAATCCCTTCTCCCGCGCCGGCTACCCCACGAACACCATTATCCGATCCGCAACCGGCGACAAGACGGTGCGGCAGAACGAGAGCCTGCTCGTCGAGGCCGTGCTCGATCCCGAGGGTGAGACGCCGGACGAGGGCACGCTCTGGGTGGACATGAGTGTGGGCTGGGAGCCGGTGGCGGTTCGTAGCCGGGGCGAGCACCGCTTCACGCACCTCTTTCAGCAGGTCTATCGGGACTTCCGCTTCTACTTCGAGATCGGCGACGCGGCCAGCCGGCGGGCAGACGTCCGCGTGGTGACCCCGCCGCGGGCCGTCGAGGCGAAGGTTGTGCTGCGCTATCCGGGATACACCGGGCTGGAAAGCCCTGAGACGCGCTCCACGCTGAACCTGAAAGTGCCCGAGGGCACGCGCGTGCGATGGGAGCTTCAACTGGACAGGCCGGTGCGAGATCCGGTGCTGAAGATCGAGGGGCAGGAGCCGCTGAAGCCAGTGGAGAAGGGCGAGAACCGGCTGGTTTTCGAGACGCGGGCCCGTGCCTCGGCCGGCTACGCGTTGGAATACGACTGGACCCTCGAGGGCCGGGACCTCAGCGAGCAAGGGCCGCAGCACTTCCTGCGCGTCATCCGCGACAATCCGCCGTCCGTCGTGCTGACGTATCCGATGCGCGACCTGAAGGCGACTCTACAGAAGAAGGCCATCATCGAGTTCCGCGCCACGGACGACTACGCGCTGGGCAAGGCGTGGCTGGTCTACGCGCTGAACGACGGGGCCGAGCAGCGCGTGGAGATCGGCGATCTCGCCGGACGGCAGAGCGCGCAGCAGGAGATGACCTGGGACGTGCAGACAGCCATAGACGACCTGCGGGAGGGCGACATCATCACGATCGCCGTGGAGGTCACCGACGGGCGGCCGGCGGACGAGGCGGCCGTGGGCCGGTCCCGCAGCCGGCGGATGCAGTTCGTCTCGAAGGCCGATTACCTGGCCGACATCCTGGCGCGTCGCCGCAACGAACTGGGACGCATCCGCCCGCTCTACCGGCACGAGATGGAGGCGTCCGGCAAGCTGGGCGACCTGGTGCGCCGGCTCGCGGGCGAGGAGGGACCAGAATGAAACGACTTCTATCGCTTCTGGTTGCCTGTCTGCTGGCCGCGGTTCTCTGCGCGCCGGCGGCGGGGCAGACCGCGTCCGCCGGCGCCTCGCAGACCGTCGCGCTGGAGATCGCCCGGCAGGAGATGGTGCGACAGCGGCTGAACGACCTCATCGCCGGCTTTGCCTACCTGGCCATGGACGCCCGCTCCAACGGCGAGGTGGGCAAGACCGCCGAGGACGATATCGCCGCCATCATCGCCCGCCTGCGCACGCTGAAGGAGGACCGCCTGACCGTCGCCCGCGACCGCCTCGAAAAGGCGCAGCGCAACCCCGCGGAGGCCGCCGGACACGTGCGGCACGCGCGCCGCGAGGTGGAGGTCGTCCTGCGCGAACTCGGCAGCCTGCTGCTGAGGGCCGGTATGTCGCGCGCCGAGGAGGTCTTCGTGGACGAGCTGTCTAACATGGCCTCGCGCGTGGAGCAGGTGCAGTCGGAGACGTTCGCAGGCGCCGACCCGGCGGCCCTGGTGGACCGACAGGAGAGGATGGCCGGGCGGTTGGAAAGGCTGCTGGAGGAGGTTGATTCCCTGGGCGTGGCGCAGGAGGACCCGCTGGCCACCGTGCGCGTCCGGCAGGCGCGCCCCTACCTGGTGCGGCAGAACGTGGGCGACCTGATACGGCGCGCGGCGAAGACGACTGCCGATCGGCCGGAGGAAGCGGCACGAATGCACGGGCTCATCCTGGGGCACCTGTCCGAGGCGGAACAGCGGCTGCAGGAGGAGGCGGAGCTGCACGTGCTGGTCCGGGCGCGCACGGAACTGGAGGATGTCCTCGCCGTGCAGCGAAAGGTGCTGAGCGCCATGGAGGGCATGGCACCGGAGGATTTCGGGGACCGGCGCGACGCCCTGGCCGAACGGGAGCGACGCCTCTGGCCCCCGCTCCGACCGGTCAACTCCCTGGCCGGCCTGCAAGGGCGTTTCGATGAGTTGCGGGAGCTGATCGGTTCCACAGCCGCGTCACTCGCGCAGAAAGACCACCGCAACGCCCTCGAGAGCGTCCGCGCCTGCGAGGATGCCATGACCGCCGCCATGCAGAAGATCCAGGACCGGATTGATGAGATGCGCAAGGCGTCGCGGCTCTACGGACTACTGCAGGACGCCACCGCGCGCACGCGCCGCGTGCAGGCGCTGATAGACCATACCGGCGAGCTGATTGATGAGACGGACAAGGCACTGAGCGCGGACAGTAAGGTGGCTCCGCTGGCGGAGCGGGCCGTCGGCCTGCAGCGCGAGGCGAAGCGCTTCCTGGCGCGGCTTCCCTTTGAGGGCCACTGGGTCAACGCCATGCGCAACGGGGTGCAGGACGCCCTGGGCGCCCTCGAAGACACCGAGAAGCAGTTGCGCGATGAGTCTTCGTACGCCGCGGCAGACGCCGAGCAGCGCGTTATGGAGGCCCTGGAGGCTACCTTCGAGGCCGCCGACCGCCACACTCAGTTCCTGGAGCGCATCTGGGCTCTGACCGACCTGGGACAGGACCTGCGCACTGTCGCGCGCCACGCGCGGTTCATCCGGGAGGAACAGGAGACGTTGATCGCAGACCTGAAAGAAGGCGAGGATGTGGCCGCCGTCACCACGGAGGCCGCCCGCATCCAGGGCGTGCTGAGCCGCGCCGTGGCGGAGCTGCAGGACCAGGTGTCCACCGCCGCCACCGCCCGCCGCGCCGCCGATCTGCTGGGCGCGGCCCGCGGCGCCATGGACGCGGCGCACTTCCACCTGACCCAGCAGAACCGCGACGAGGCCCTCTCCCTGCTCCAGACCGCCGTGTTGAACCTGGAGAAGACGGGCACGCAGGTGGACGACCTGGTGCGCCGAACGGAGTACCTGGCCCAGATGATGGAGGCTTTGCAGCGGGCCTCGGCGCAGGCGGTCTTCCTGCTGGACCGCCAGGTGCGCCTGCGCAAGCGGACCGAGAAGACCGACGAGGCTGACACCGATGAGTTCGAGGACCTGGCCCGCGACCAGGACGTCTTGCTGGGAGAGACCAGCGTCTACGGGGATCGCGCCGATGTCGCGCCCGCCTACGAGGGCTACGCCGAAGCAGCCGGTCACATGGAGAAGGCCGTTGCTGCCCTCAAGGGCGTGGGGAAGCAGACGGCCGTCGGCCACCAGAAGAAGGCTGAGGAGGCCCTGCGCCGGGCCAAGGAGGAACTCTTTGCGTGGTTCAAGTCGCTGGAGCGCATGTCCGAGGAGATGGGTAAGACCGAACCGATGGACTGGCCACAGGGCATGGACCTGATCCAGCGGACGCTGCTACTGGCGATGGAGCAGTGGGACCTGCGGCACGAGACCCGCATGTCCCCCGAGGAGCGCTTCTCGAACCTGATGGAAGAGCAGGAACGCCTCCGCGACGAGACCCGCATCGCCCGCGATCTGGCGGAGCAGACGCTGGAGGAAGAGGACAGTCCCTACATACCGGGCGCCATCCCCCTGGACAACGCGCAGCACGAGATGACCGCCGCCTGGCGGCACCTGTCCGAGGGCGACCGTGAGAAGGCGGTGGACCGCGAGTATAAGGCCGAGAAGGCGCTCCGGCAGGCCCTGGCGCAGTTGACCATGAGCACCTTTCCCGCCGAGTCCGAGGAAGGCGAGATGGAGGAAGAAGAGGAGGGCACGGGCGGCCCCATAGCGCCCATTACGGCCAACATGGGCAACGAGCCCGGCTGGCGCACCTTCTTCGCCGCCTCGCCCAAGGGCAAGCCGGTGGCCAAGGACTCCTCGGAGTGGGAGTCCCTGACCGAGCGCGAGCGGGAGGCCCTGAACGAGAACTTCGCCCGCGAGCTGCCCCTGGAGTTTCGCGAAATGCTGCGCGACTATTACATTGAGCTCTCGAAGATGAGATAAGGAGACGAATACCCATGGCATTCCTGCGCAGAGCCACGCTCCGCCGGGCCGCGGTCGGTGGTCTGGCGCTTCTGTTGTTCATTTCCCCTGTCGCGGTGCCCGCCCTTGGCGCCGGAGGCGATGACCTGCCGGGCAACCCCCTACTGACCCGCCGGACCGAGCGCGCCCTGGAGCGGGGGCTGAAGGCCCTGCAGGAGAGGCAGCGCGACGACGGCGGCTGGGACAAGGGCAACCGCGTCGGCGTCAGCGCCCTGGTGATGATCGCTTTCATGATGCACGCCCACTTTCCCGGCGAGGGACCCTACGGCGACACGATGCAGCGCGGCCTGGACTTCCTGCTCAAGGCCAGCGAGTCCGGCATGCACGGCTACATGGGGACCAACATGTACAGCCACGGGCTGGCCACGCTCGCGCTCTCGGAGCTTTGGGGCCAGACCGACGACGATGAGAAAGTGCGCAAGGCGCTGAAGGCCGGGGTGGACATCATCCTGCAGTCCCAGGGGTCCACCGGCGGTTGGCGCTACAACCCCGAGCCCAGCGGCGGCGACGTCTCCGTGACGGCCATGCAGCTCGTCGCGCTCGCCTCCGCCCGCCAGGCCGGCATACTGGTGCCGGATGAGACCATTGATAAGGCGATAAGATACGTCAAGTGGTGCCACGTCCCGAGCGAAGGGGGCTTTTCCTACTTCCCCCAGAGCGGGCCGGGCAGCTCCGGCTGGCAGCGGACGGGCGCGGCGGTCACTTCCCTCTGGCTGGCCGGCGAACATGAGTGTAAGGAGGTCGAGGCCGGGGTCGAGTACCTGCACGAGCAACTCGAGGTCAGCCTGTCCGGCGCCCACATTGAATACGGCCATTACTACGCCGCCATCACCATGCACCTGGTCGGCGAGGAGGAGTTCGGCAAATGGTATCCCGCGGTGCGTGACATGCTGCTGGAGCGCCAGCGGGAGGACGGGACCTGGGGGGGCGACTACTCGACCGCCATGTATATGATCGTGCTCGGTCTGCCCCGCTTTTTCGTGCCGGCCTACCAGCGGTAGATTGCGCCATGCGGAGGCCATTGTGAAGCACCAGGCTCTCACCTTTTTCCTGATGTTCTTTCTGACGACCTGTGGCCTCTGCGTCGCCCAGGAGTCGGTGCCGCCCGAGCGGTTGCGGGATCTGCGCCAGATGATGGTGGACATGGAGTCCGACGCACCGGCGGCGGAGGTGAGGCGCCAGTTGAGTGGCGTCATGCGCGAGGGCAGGGCGCTGCTGCGCGAATACCCCAGAGCCGATAACCTCTACGTGGTCCGCCACGTTATGCTGGAGGCAGCCCGGCGGCTGCTAGCTCTGGGGGAGCCGGTGCCACGCGACGAGGTGGTGAGTCTGGCACGGAAGATCGTGGAGGCCGATCCGCCTCCGGAGTGGCGTTTCAGCGCGGATGTGCTGCTGGCGCAGTTGCGCGCCGCGCAGGCGGACGGTGCGGAGGAAGTGCGCCGGGCGCTGGACAAATTTGTGGACCTGTACCGTGGGCAATACGGCCGCTCTTTCGCCGCGAAGACCCTCATGCAGGCCGCGGAGACCGCCGATGCGCTGGGGGCGGAAGATGCCTACGACGACTACGTGGGCGAACTCTACGACGAGTATTCCTGGGAGCCGGGCGTCGTTGACTTCCTCATGTCCGAGGGCGTGCGGATCGGGGGCGGCCGCCACACCTGTGCCGCCAACCTGCCGCTGATGGACGGGGAGACGCTCATCATGCCGCAGGAGACGTTCGGCGACACCACGGTGGTCTTGTTCTGGTCGGCGCGCTCGCCTCGGTGCATCGAGATGATGGAGGAGCTGCACGACCCCCACAAGCGCCTCAAAGACCGCGGCCTCTTCGTCGTCTGCATCAGCCTGGACGGGCAGGAAGATGAGGGACTCGTGCGCGAAGTGCTGCGCGAGAAGGACATCCCGTGGCCGCAGGTCTTTACCGGCAAGGGGCCGGACGACCCGTTCGCCCTCCACTACGGCGTTCGCCAGGTCCCCTCGGTCTGGGTTGTCAGTTCGGTGGGGCAGACGGTATTCAAACCCAGCCGCGGCGCGCTGAAGTGGCGCGAGGTGGAGAGCGAGCTTACGGACGCGATCGAGAAGGACTTCCGGCGCAAGCTGAGGCAGTGGGACGCGCGGTCCGGCCTCTGGCGGGCCGACGCCATGCTGGAGAGGGCCATCGAGCGTGCGGGCGACCCCGGTGCGGTGCCGGCGGAAGACCTGGAGGAGCTTCTGGACGCCCTCTTCCGGATGCACATGTCGCCGCACATGGTGGAACGCATCGAGCACGCCCGGTCGCTGCAAGCGGACGTGCGGGAACTGCTGAAGTCCCACGCCGACGCGCCCAACGCGGGCGATCTCAAGGCGGTGCAGATGGCCATCCTGCAGTACCGCGCGTTGACCGAGGAGAAACCGGAGTTGCAGGACGAAGCGCTCTCCATTGCGCGAGAACTGCTGGCCGCCGAAGGGACCCCGGACGTGGTGGGGCTGATCTGCGACTACCTGCTGCTGCGCGGCGAGCTGTCCGGACGCAAGGACGCATACCGCACGGTGGACGAGAAGGCCGGGAAGCTGAAAACCGCCTACGAGGGCCGCGTGTCGCGGTGGCAACTCAAACTGGTGCGCTACATGCTGCTGACCGAGTACGGCGCGCGCAGCTGGTTCGCGTCCAGCTCCATCCAGTTGAAACGCCTCTCGCGCCAGGGCCGGACCACTCCGCGCGTGGCCGGCATGGTCCGATGCCTGATCGGGTCCAACACCAGGGGACGTCGGTTCCGGGCCGAGCTGGAGAGGTTCGACGGCTCGCCCCTGGTGCTGCCCGACGACCTGCTGGGCAAGAATTACGTGCTGCACTTCTGGAGCATGGACTATCCGCCCGCGGCGGAGTGGTTCCTGCCCCTGCCCCCGGACCGGGTCAATTGTGTGTACAATAAGGTGGAGCCCATCCCGGAGCGGGACTACGTCATCGTGGGCGTGAATCTGGACAGCGACAGGGAGGCCGCGCAGGCCTATGCCGAAAAGCATTTCCCCGACTGGATACACACCTACGTGGGGGAGGACCGGGAGCATCCGCTGGTCCGGAACAACGACATTCAGGCGCTCCCGAGTTCATGGCTGGTGCTCAGGAACGGCGATATCGAAGCGGGCGATCAGGACCGCTACATCACGGGCCTCGGCCTGCCGCGGCGCAGCATGCGGGCTGAGTGCGGCCGCCTCCGGGACGATCCCATGGACACCGTTGACCGGTGGGAACCTGTGCTGAAGCGGTACCGGCGGGTCCTTCGGCTCTTCGAGCTGCACTGGGCCATGGACCTGCCGTTGCAACGAGACCGATCCGAAGAGGCGAACCGCTCCCGCTGCGCCGAACGCGGCCACGCCATCCTGCGGGCCGGCCTGGAGGTGAACAAAAACGCCCTGGCCGAACATCGGGAAGCGTTGCGGGAGGTCCTGTCGAAACTGGAGCGCAACGAGGCCGGGGACTGGGTGCCCGCGGAAGCGCTGGAGGAAGCGTGGAACCACGTGCGGATGTGCCGACGCGCTGCCCGGAACCTTGAAAAGGTCGCAGAAGTGGCTCCGCAGGCCGAGCACTGGATGGAGGAAGAATACGCCGTCGAGGAATACCGGGCGACGACAGAGGCAGTGGAGCCCCTGGAGCTGCCGGAGGGTTTCCCTGAGCCGCCTCCAAAGAAGAACTGAGCACGTAGAGCCGTCCGAAAGGTGCGAAATTGAGAACAGTCGTCGGCACAGTTCTGATCCTGTTGGCCATCTGCGCATCCGGCATTGCTGCGCAGGAGAAGCCAGGCACAGAGTCCGTCCCGAACCGCGATCTGCGGGAGCTGCGAGCGATGATGGTGGAACTCGAGGAGGCTATGCCCGAGGCGGATAAGCGGCGCCGGCTGAACGCCGTAATGCGCGAGGGGAGGGCGTTGCTGCGGGAATACCGCGGCGCGGAGGACCTCTACGTCGTGCGGCACGTAATGCTGGAGGCGGCGCGGCGATTGCTGGCCCTGGGAGAACCCGTATCGCGGGACGAGGTGGTGAGTCTGGCGCGGAAGATCGTTGAGGCCGACCCGCCGCCCGAGTGGCGTTTCAGCGCGGACGCACTCCTGGCCCAGATGCGCGCGACGCAAGTGGCCGAGGAGCCGGAGAAGCTGCGGGAGGTCCTCGATGAGTTCGTGGGGTTCTACCAGCAGGACCGCGCGTTTGCTGCGAAGGCGTTGATGCAGGCGGCCGAGATCGCGGAAGGGTGGGAGGCCGAGGAGCTTTACGAAGACTATCTGGACGAGCTGAATCAGGAGTACTCCTGGGGGCCCGGGGTCATGGACTTCCTGATGTCGCACGGCGTCAGCGTAGGCGGCGGGCGGCACACGTTCGTTGCCAACCTCTCGCTTATGGATGGCGGCAGGCTGCTGATTCCACAGGATACGTTCGGCAAGACCGTGGCGCTGTTCTTCTGGTCGGCGCGGGACGCGACCAGCCTCGACATGCTGGATCATCTCCAGCAGGCATACGAGCGCCACCGCGACCGCGGGTTCCTGCTGGTGGGCATCAACATGGACGCGCAGGACGACGAGGAACTCGTCCGCGGGACCCTCCGGGAGAAGGGTATCAGCTGGCCGCAGGTCTTCAGCGGCAAGGGAACGGACGACCCCGTCGCGTTGCACTACGCCGTCCGCCAGGTGCCCGGCGTGTGGATCGTCCACGCCCTCGGGCTGACCGCTTACAAGCCCGAATACCGCGGTCGCGGCTGGAAACACGTCGAACCGGCGATCAGGCGGGAGCTGGAGGAGGACTACCGCCGCAAGCTGCGTCAGTGGGACGCCAGATCGGGCCTGTGGCTGGCCGAGCACATGCTCCGGCGCGCGATCGAGCGGAGCGGCGAACCGGGGGCCGTGCCCGCCGGCCAGATCGAGAGGCTGCTGGACGAGCTCTTCCGGATGCACCTCTCCCCGCACATGGAGGAGCGCGTGGAACGCATGCGGTCCATCCTCGAGGCTGCCGGGGAACTGATCGAGGCACGGCCCGAGGCGCCGAATGCCCGCGGCCTTCGCGCCCTGCGGATGATGGCGCTGCAGTACGTGGCCCTGACGGAGGAGGAGCCCGACCAGCAGCAGGAGGCGCTCGATCTGGCGCGGGGTTTCCTGGAGGCTGAGGGCCCCCCCGTCGAGTTGCGGTTGATCAGCGATTACCTGCTCGTGCGAGCGGGCCTGTCCGGCCGCCCGGAGGCGCACGCGGTGGTGGACGAGAAGATACGGGACCTGTGGGAAGAATACTCGGAGCTGACGGAGGAATGGCTCTGGAAATGGTGCGGGTATCTGCTGTGGGTGGAGTTCGGCGCGCGGGGGTCGCCCCTGGGTCGGGCTATCCAGTTGGGACGCGCCGCGCGCGAGGGCCGCACCCCACCCCGCGGCCGGGGCATGGCGCGCTGCCTGCTGCACCGGTCGGCTCTGGGGAATAAGCCCTTCGTGGCGCACCTGCAGAAGTTCGATGGCTCGGAGCTGGTTCTGCCGGACGACCTGCTCGGCAAGTCCTACGTCGTCCACTTCTGGACGACCGAATACCCGCCCGGCGCGGAATGGTTCGCGCCCATGCCGCCAGACCGGCCCAACGCGCTCTACAACAAATTCGACCCCGCGCCGGAACGGGATTACGTGATCGTGGGCGTGAACCTGGAGCGCGACCGGGAGGGGGCCCGGCGGTATGCGGAGGAGCACTTACCGGACTGGATCCACACCTACGTGGGAGAGGATCGCACACATCCGCTCGTGCGCGACAATGACATCCAGGCGTTGCCGAGTGCGTGGTTGGTTTACAGCGACGGCCGGGTCAGCGCCACGGACCAGGATCGGAACGTATGCGGGAACCCGGACGGCCCCATCCACGACACCCGCGTGCTGGCCAAGATCGTGCATAAAAAGCCGAAGGAGACGCTGCCCGAGTGGGAAGACGTCTATGGGCGTTTCCGCAATATCCTGAGTTTGCACGAGTTGCACCACGCCATGGGCTTCCCCATGGAGGAGAAGGAGGCGATCGAGAGGATCCGTCGGTCCTGCTCCGAGCGCGGGCGAGAGGTGCTGCGCGCCGGACTGGAGGTAAACCGGCGCGTCATCCGGGAGAGTCGTGGCGTGTTGAGGGAACTGTTGCCCGGACTGGAACGCAGCGAAGACGGCCCGTGGGGTCCCGAAAAGGAGTTGAAAGAGGCGTGGGAGCACGTCCACAGGTTCCGCCGGGCCTCGGAGAACCTGCGCAGGATGGTGACTATGGCGGAGGAGTCCGCCGAATGGCTGCCGGGTGAGTTCCCCGTCGCCGAGTGCCGCGCCGCGGCGGCGGAGGTCGCGCCGCTGGATCTGCCGGAGGGTTTCCCGGAGCCGCCTCCAGAGAAGAACTGAGCACGTAGAACTGCCTGAAAGGTGCGAAAGTGAGAGCCGTCGTCCGCACAGCTCTGATCCTGTTGGCTATCTGCGCATCCGGCACTGCTGCGCAGGAGAAGCCGGGCACAGAGTCCGTCCCGAACCGCGATCTGCGGGAGCTGCGGGCGATGATGGTAGAACTGGAGGAGGACACGCCCGAGGCGGATAAGAGGCGCCGGGTGAATGCCGTTATGCGCGAGGGCCGCGCGCTGCTGCGGGAATACCGGGGTGCCGAGAATCTCTACGTCGTGCGCCACGTGATGCTGGAGGCGGCGCGGCGATTGCTGTCCCTGGGGGAACCCGTATCGCGGGACGAGGTGGTGAGCTTGGCGCGGGAGATCGTCGAGGCCGAGCCGCCGCCGGAGTGGCGGTTCAGTGCGGACCTGCTGCTGACCCAGATGCGCGCCGCTCAGGCCGCCGACGATCCGGAGAGGGTGCGGTCCGTCCTGGACGAGTTCGTGCAGACCTACCGGGAGGGGGCCTCCCGTTCCTTCACCGCAAAGGCATACATGCAGGCCGCTGACATGGCGGAAAGCCTGGGGGCCGAGAAGGCATACGAGCACTACCTGGACGTGCTCGACGACGAGTATTCCTGGGAGCCCGGCGTCGTTCAGTTCCTGATGAGCCACGGCCAGGCGGCCGCACGCAGCAACGAGCCTTTCGTGGTCAGCCTCCACCTGATGGACGGCCGCACGCTGCTCATGCCGCAGGACACCTTCCACCTGACCGTGGCCCTGCTGTTCTGGTCGGCCGAGGACGAGCAGAGCCTGGAGCTGATGGACAGGCTCCAGGAGACCTATGAGCGCTACAGGGACATGGACTTCCTGGTGGCAGGCATCAACATGGACGACGCCGAGGACGAAGCGCTTGTCCGCAACACACTCACGGAGAAGGGCATCACCTGGCCACAGGTGTTCAGCGGCAAGGGCCTGGAGGATCCCGTCGCGGCTCGTTACGGCATCCGGCAGGTGCCGGGCGTCTGGATCGTGCGCGCCATGGGGCAGACGGACTACAAACCGGGACACCGCGGCGGAATGTGGAAGGAGATCGAGCCGCGCCTCCAGGGCGTCCTGGAGCACGACCGGCGCACCAAGCTCAGGCAGTGGGACCTGCGGTCCGGCCTGTTCCGGGCCGAAGCGCTGCTGCGCGGGGCAATCAAGGAGGCCGCTGTGCCGGCCGACCCGGTGGAGAGCCTGCTCGATGCGCTGTTCCTCATGCACCTGTCGCCCCACATGCCGGAACGCGCCCGCCATGCACGGTCCATCCAGGATGAAGTGGAGAAGTTGCTGACCGAATACCCCGGCGTGCGTGCCCTGCGGGCCTTGAAGATGACGCTCCTGCAGTATCGCGCCCTCGTGGACGAAGACCCGGAGTTGGGGCAGCAGGTCCTAAAAATCGCCGCCGGCTTCATGGAAGCGCAGAACACCCCGCCCCACCTGCGCGCGCTCTGCGACTACCTGCTGATTCGCGGCGAACTGGCCGACAACCCCCACGCGCACCTGGTCGTGGACGAGAGGGTGCGAGAGTTCCGCGACACCTACGAGGGGACCGCTCCGTCCTGGCTGGTGCACTGGCTCCGGTTCATGCTCTGGGTGGAGCTGGGAGGCCCGGGTTGGACGGTGCCGATGATGATCGGCCTGGGAAACCATGCGGAAAGGGGCGACGGCGCCCCGCGGAGCCGCGGCTTGCGCCGTGGAACACTCGGTAAGTCCGTGCTGACCGGCAAACCTTTCCACGCCCGGCTGGAGAGGTCGGATGGCTCGACACTCGAGTTGCCGCAGGACCTGCTGGGCTCGTTCTACACCGTGCGCTTCTGGACCATGGACTACCCGCCCGACGCCGAATGGGCCATGCCCCTGCCGCCGGACCAGGTCAACGATCACGTCAACAAGCTGACCCCTCGGCCCGGCGATGGGTACGAAATAGTCGGGATCAACCTGGACGCCGACAAGGGGGCCGCCCGCCGCTACGCCGAGGAGCACTACCCGAATTGGATACATACCTACATCGGGCCGGACCGGACGCATCCCCTGGTCCATGATCTGGACATCCAGGCGCTGCCGAGCACGTGGTTTGTGCTGGACGATGGGACGCTACGGACACATGACCACGAGCACAGGCTCATAGGCGGCAGCCCGCCCCTCCGGGGCGCCGGCGGCAAAGCGCGGGATGCGGCAAAGATGCCGATGGAGGACGTCGAGCAGTGGGAGGAGGCGTTCGCGGCCTACCGAGACGCGCTGCGCAGGTTCCGGCTACACGGCGTGCTGGAGCTGTCCCTGACCACGCACTGGTGGCGTCAGCACATAAAAGCGGCGCGGCAGGCAGGCGTCGAGGCGGCCGAGAAGCTGCTGGCGAAGGGCCTGGAACTCAACCGCCGCTCCGCCCGCCGACACCGCGAGGCGCTGGAAGAGCTGCTGCCCCGGCCGGAACTGGTCGCCGATGCGGAAGCGGAAGATCAGTTAAGGGAGGTCGTGGAGAGCCTGCGCGAATTCCGGCGCGCCGAGGCGAACCTGGAGGCGATAGCCGCGGGGGCACGGGAGACGGCCCGGTGGGTGCGGGAGGACTTCCCCGCCGAGAAGTTCACCGTTGCCCCGCCGGAGCCGCCGGACCTGCCCGACGACTTCCCGGAGCTGACCGAAGCGAATTGAACTCACTGAGAGAGAACCGAACATGCTCAGAAACATATTCCTGTTGACTGCGACGCTGGCCCTGCTCGCCCTGGCCGCGGACGCCGCCACGGTCCGCCGCGAGGGCGAGAGCGCGGATTCCAGCAGCGTCACCGAGCACCCCTGGTGGTACGACAAGGTCAAGGACACCTCCCTGTCCGGCGGCGAGTGGCTCTCCCACTTCAACGCCGAGAAACCCGGCAGCGCCACATATAAGGTCGAGATTCCGGAGAAGGGCACCTACACTTTCTGGGCGCGCGTCAACCCCGAACAGGCCACCATGCGCTACCGCGTGGACGGCGGCGAGTGGCGGTCGGTGTCCATGGACCGGGCGCAGGGCCGGCAGAACGTGGCCGAGGACGGCAGGGAGGACATCCGCTGGCTCGCCTGGGTCAGGGCGGGTCAACTGGACCTGACGGCCGGCGAGCACGAGATCGAGTTTCGCATGGAAAGCGCAGTGCAGAACCACGGCGCCATTGACGTCTTCGTGCTCACCACCGAGGAGTTCAACCCCGCGTCCGCCCCCCTGGCTGAGAAGAAGGAGGCCGAAGAGGCCGGGCTGCCCGAGGACGCCACGGTGGTGACCGGGCAGGGCAGATGGGAGTTCCGGCCCTCGGAGGACGCCTTCCGCGAGAGCGCCTTGCTGGACCTGCGTCACCTGAATGAAGAACAGGCCGGGGAGCATGGTTTCGTCCGCCGCAGCGAAGACGGACGGGGCTTCCGGCGCGGCGACGGGCAGCCCATCCGGTTCTGGTCCGTCGTCAGCGGGCCGCAAGAGCGCATGACCGGTGCAGAGATGGAAACCCACTGCCGCTGGCTGGCCAAGCTGGGCGTCAACATGGTGAGGGTGAACACCAACGTGGCGCCGCTCGGCGAAGACGACCTCATGTTCGATATCAACAACGAGGCCATTGACCGCATCCACCGCTTCGTCCACGCCGCCCGCAAGAGCGGCCTCTACGTCACACTCTCACCCTACAGCCCCCACGGTGTGCCGTCCGGCTGGGGCCTGCCCGGCTACACCTCGGGCGAGATGCGCTCGTGGGGCATGCTGTTCTTCCACGAGAGGCTCCAGACGGCCTACAAACGCTGGATGAAGGCCCTCTATACCCGCAAAAACCCGTACACCGCGGTGCCGCTCAGCCGCGATCCCGGCGTTGCCATCGTGCAGGCAACCGACCGCGACGGGCTGCTATGGTACGGTTTCCAGGAGATTCCGCAGCCCCTTCTGGACATGCTGGGGGAGCAGTTCGGCGAGTGGGTGGCAGAGAAACACGGCTCGGTGCAGGACGCGATGGACGCCTGGGGCGGCACCGAGCTGCCGGGCGATCAGGCGTGGCGCGGCAAGCTGGGCTTCCACACCGCGCTCGACCTGCTGGGCCTCCTGCCCGAGAGGGACGAACGCGCGCTCGACCAGTTCCGGTTCATGGTCGAGACCCAGCGCGAGTTCTGCCGGCAGATGCTGAAGTTCTACAGGGACGAACTCGGCTGCCGACAACTCATCCACCTGACCAACGGGCCGACCTTCAGCATGACGGCGGACATCGAGCGCATGTTGGCCTCGGCGGGCGACGCCGTCGGCACGGCGCACACGTTCGGCGGCTACTACCAGGGAGAAAACTGGGACTTCCAGGTGGGGGCGCACCAGATGCTGAAGAACCGTTCCGTCCTGCGCAACCCGCTGAACGTGCCGGCCGTCGCACGCCAGACCGCGGGATACCCCTTCCTGATAACCGCCAGCCACCTGACCCAGCCGAACCTCTACCGCGCCGAAGCGCCGTTCCTGAAAGCCGCCTATATGTCGCTGAGCGGGGTGGACATGGCCGCGACTACGGGGATGAGCGCGGTCACGTGGAACGAGGACCCGCGCGTGCGTTACTGGCGCACCGAGACCGGCGCCGGAGGCTGGTCGCTCACGAAGAACAACTCCGCCAAACCCGACCACGTCGGCATGTTCCCCGCCAACGCGCTGATCTGGCGCCTCGGCTTGCTGGAACGCGGCGAGCCCGTAGTCCACGACGAGCGCTCCATCGAGAATATGCACCGCCTTCTCTTCCCCGCCGTGCGGGAGGTGCATCGGATGGATACGGAGGTGGACCTGTACAGGCTGGCAGGCGGCAGGGGCAAGCGGGTGCGGGACTTCAGCCGGCTGGCCTTCCTGGTGGGACCGGTCGAGGTGGTTCCCGACGGCAACCCCGACAACCGGCGCGTCGAGGATTTGTCCACACAGGTGAACGTCGCCGAGAGAACCGTGCGCTCCAATACCGGGCAGGTGGAGATGGAATGGGACCGAGGCATCTGCCGCATCGCTGCGCCTGCAGCGGCCGGCGTGGCCGGCTTCCTGAAGGACGCCGGGGGCCATTTCGAGCTGGGTGACGTCGTCGTGGACTCTGACAACGCCTATGCCGCGATCAGCGTGGTGGCCATGGACGGCCGTCCGCTGGCCACATCGGAGCGCGTGCTGGTGCAGGTGGGGACCATGTCCCGCCTCACCGGCTGGACGACGCGCCCGGTGAGCTTCCAGCCGGAAAAAGGGCCTTACGTGGAGGACGGCCTCGATATCCTCAAGCTCGGCTATCCGCCCTACCAGGTCGTCAACACGCAGGCCCGCATCAAGGTCCGTAACACCGGTCTGACCCGCGGCACCCGCCTGGACGTCAACGGTTACCCGGCCGAAGGCGTAGCGCTGAGGGAGGAAGGCGACTGGGTCTCCCTCGACCTCCCGCCGGACACCATGTACCTCGTCCTGAATCAGGGACGTACCTCGGAACGGTTACCTTCACGGCGGTAACCGGCGACATCGTGCTATGGCCGGATATAGATGTGCAGCGCTCTCCCGGAAGTCAGCTTGATGCGTTCGAACCGATGAATGCGGACGTCCCCGTTACGGCTGCCATATAGTACTTGGTGCCGGTCCAGGGAGTAACCCGTTGCCCGCTGCCGGCCTCGTTGTCCCCGCACTGGGAGTAAGCGCAGAAATAAGGCCAATCCTGGCGCCCCCGTGGGTCCGATCCGTTCAGCGAACCCTCCTGCAAGCCCTCCTCCGGCTTAGATTGCTGCGCTGGACGGCGCGCAGAGCTGAGCGCACATGTTCTTCCTCATGGACAGAGCACAGCCCGAGCAGGCGTGCGAAAAGCTGCCCGCTGACCTGATCCGCCATGCAACCCGCGTCCACCCCGTCCCCTCTAGAAGCTCAGCCGGAAACCCCGTTTTTCAGGGGCAAACCAAGCCAATCACGG
>CAYVBE010000038.1:2246-25423 GCA_964448935.1 uncultured candidatus Brocadiaceae bacterium | reverse complement strand
GGGGACGCGTGTTCCTCCAGGTACTCGGGGCCTCCGTAGGCATCAATGGAGCGTTTGGTGCCGACGATCAGCATGCCATCGCTCATGCCCGCCTGAGGGTTGTTGGAGCCGTCTACCTGGGCCTGGAACAGCCTTCCCCCGTCGCGGTCGGCCTCCAGGATGAAGAAGCCCCGACGCTCGTTCATCACGTAGATTTTGCCGTCGCCCACCGCCTGAAAGTAGTTCCACATGCACGCTTCTATGTCTTCCTTCCACAGTGTCTCGCCGGTGTGGATATCCAGGCCGTTGACGTAACCGGCGTGGTCGGCAAAGATCACCATCCCGTCCGTGATGGAAGGGGTGCAGAATGTGCGGTTCACGTCGGTGTTGGTCCATATTTTGTGCGTGTCGGTGACATCGCCCGTGCCCGTGGGGTCTATGCAGACGGCCGCACCGGCGCCGATGTGCCTGGCGCCGTCTTTGGGGCTGTACTCCTTGTCCCTGGCGAGCGTGACGTAGAGCAGTCCCTCGTGGAAGACGGGCGTCGCGATGATCTCGCAGGGGCCCTGATCCCTCGGCCCGAAGTTTCCCATGTAGGCCGCGTAGGGCATACGCATCCCGTCTTCGGTCCAGCGATAGCTCTTCGGATTCGCGTCGCAACGCCAGACTTCCTCAAGCGTGGCGACACCCTCCCCTTCGAACTCCTCCGGCGCCTCGAAGGCGTGAACGTAGCCGAAACCGTCGCCCCAGAAGACCAGCCGCCGACCGTTGACCACACCCGAGGAGAGCGAACCCCACTGGCCGTGCTGATGGGGGCCAATCACCACGTCGTCTTGCGCGACCAGCTTGCCGGTCTCCTTCTCCAGGACCACAATGTTAGGGTGCCAGGGGCGCTCCAGCGCATTGCTGACCCAGTTTGGGCAGTCGCTACCCAGGGCAAAGCCGGTGCCCACGTACCAGTAGTCTCCCAGCAGAATCCCCGTTGTGTGGGTGCCATGCATGGAGTGGAAGTAGGCCTGCGCGACATCGGTCTGCCAGATGACGTTGCCTTCCTTGTCCAGGGCGGTGCAGAGCGTGCCGGCCTGCTGGTAGATGCGGTCTCCCTCAATCAGCGGCACGGAGGTAATTCCGTAGCCCCCGAGTTCCCCCAATTCGATCTGCCAGATGGGCTCGCCGGTGCCAGTGTCCAGGCACAGCAGGCCGCCGGCCCGGCTGTTGCGGCGGTCCGGCAGGTTGCGGGCGCTCATGCCGCAGTATGCGCGGTTGCCGTCAACGGTGATCATGTTGTAGAACTCGCGCCCGTACAGGCCCACGTGCCAGAGCCGGTTGTCGTCGCCGATGTGGTCCGGCAGGTCCTCGGCGGGCACGACGTTGTTGCGACCCGAGCTCTCATGCCATTGCAGCGGTTCCTCCGCCGTCCGTCCCGCGGCAGAGACCGCCAGGCAGACCAGCACAACGAGCACACTTAATCTGTGGTGCAGAGACATCTGTCACTCAACCTCGAGTTTGTAGGCGGGGCCGGCCATGCCGGCCACGTAAACGATGTTCCGGGTATGGTCCCAGGCGTAATCGGTCCGCAGCCACACCGGGCCTTTGTCGGCCCGCCAGGCATGTTCCGGTTTGAACAGGTCGCAGACCTTATGCCATGTCCGGCCCGCGTCCGACGTGCGATAAACGCCGCTCTCGGTGACCACCACCATATTGTCCGCGTCTGCTCCGAAGAACGGTCCCTTGCGCACCATGGGCAGTTCTGAACCCGAAAGAGCCCACGTCTTTCCGGCATCCTCGGAGACGATGACGCCCTTCTCGGCGCCCCAGTAGAGCCGCCCGTCGAAACGGATGGGTGTGGGCGCCGACACGGTGAAGTCCGCAACCCTTTCGTAGCTCTCGCCGCCGTCCGTGCTGCGGTCAATACCCCCGTCGTACCGGCCCAGCAGGACGGCTTCCTCACACGTGCCGAAGCCGTGGACGTGCTGCTCCTTGAACCACTCCCAACCCCTGGTCTGCCTGGAGCGCATGTACTGGTGATTCCACGTCAATCCGACGATCCCCTCAAGCTTGCCGGGCAGTTTCTCGAAGTTCTGCCCTCCGTCCGTGCTGAGCTGAAGGTCCGGTCGGACGCGATTCTGCGCCATCAAGTGAAGGGGCTCCCGACTCCAGTCCACCATGCCGTACACCCAGCCGGAAAGCCGGTGGAACGCCCAGGCGTCCGCGACAGGCTGCCAGCTCTGCCCTCCGTCCAGCGTGATGGCCGATTTCGGGCCGTCCTCGGGGGCCGGCGGCCCGACCCGGAACGCGGCAATGCGGCCGGGCCTGTCCTGGTCGAGCTGGATGCTGTGGGATCGGACCCATCCGCCGACCACGTTGCCTTCGTCAATGCGCTCCCAGGTCCGGCCGGCGTCTCCGCTGCGATAGACGCCGAAGGGCCGGCCGTTCAGGCCCATCAGCACGTCGCCGGTGTGTCGGTCCACCGCCAGACCGCCTATGCCTCGGGCTCCGGGAACGCTGTCGTCGTAGCCTTCCACGCTCTCAGTCAAATTGTGGGAGACCTTGACCCAGCCCTGCTTTTCCTGCGCCAGCACTCCTGAGAGACTGCCGCCACAGATCAACACCATGGCAATCCAAAACACCTTGTTCATTTCGCTCCTCTGTTTCTCCCCGATCCGCGCAGGGCTTTTTCACCTGATTTCTCGATCGTAGCGATAGGCGACGTCCGGCGCCGAGACGTAGAACACGTCGTTCACGTAATCCCACGTGAAATCGTAGTACCGGTGGCTCTGTATCCACTTCTGGTCCTCGGCCACCGGCGGCGCGGGAGCCAGCTTCTTCCAGGTCTCCCCCCGATCGAAGGATTCGTAAACACCGTCGCGGCTGAGGCCCAGCAGATGGCCATCGTCTCTGCCCGGCTGCACGGCGTATTCGAAGGCCGGGGAGTCCGGGATCAGCCGCCAGGTCTTGCCGCGGTCCTCGCTCTTGTAGAGACCCCTCTCGCTGTGCAGGTACGCGCGTTCCTTGTAACTGAAGACCGTGGAGCAATTTACGTTGCTCCGGAAGTTACCGTCCAGAACCCTGGTCCACGTCTTGCCACCGTCCCGGCTGCGAAAAACGCCGTCCTCGGGAGCGGGCTTGCGGGCGCCGGTGCAGTTGACCAGCACCCCCCGGCCGAGGGCACCGAGGTTGGTGATATGGTCTTTCCGGGCCACCCGGCGGCAGTCCGTGCCGTTCTCGTCGCAGATGACCAGGATGTTGTTGTGACGGGGCTTGGAGAAGATGGGCCTGTCCTCTCCCGCCGCCGACCAGTCAACGTCCCCGAAGTCGGCGTCGCCGGGCCAGGTGCGGATCGTCCTGCCGTCCCAGCTCAGCGCCTGATAGGCCTCCTCGGGGTTGAAACCGTGGCTGCAGAACAGCACGAAGCCCGGTCCGTAGGGGTTCAGGCTCCAGCCCTTTGCCACGGACCTGAACTTGTTCCCGTCAGCGCGGTAGAGTTCGCCTCCAGGGCCTTCATACACCCACAGGCCGGTGCCTGAGGGATTCAGGTAAACCCTTCCTGACCGGTCGTAGAACATCCCGTTCAGCCCACCCGTGAAGCGTCCGTACCACTTGACGACCGGCTCCACCCCGGCGCGGGTCATCTTGTTGAGGACCTCGTCGCTGATGTTCACCCATTCGTTCTTCGTATCGTCCGGGTCGAGCCGGATGGTCACGTCCGGGAACGGCAGCTCGCGGTCGGCCTTCCAGAGGCGGCCCTGTTCGTCAACGTAGTCCCGCCGAGCGCCGCAGTTGATCCGCAGCGTCAACGGTCGGCCGACGATCTCGATGGCCGAGACGGCATGGTCCAGACCTACCTCCAATTCGTAATCGAATCGTATGCGCAGCCCGGCCTCTTGCACACTCGTTTTGCGCCGCACGGTTCGGTGGCGCACGGTGGCGACTTCTTTCTTGCCGGCGGGGCTGTAACACCCGATCCTATCCGTAACGGGATCGCCGTTAAACTCCACCGTGAACCCGCCCGTGTTGCTCTCCCCCGCGTCCAGGTAGTGAACCGTCACCACGTACTCGCCCGCCGGCGCATCAACCTGGTAATAGACGGGACGGCGCTTCAGTATCCGGTGGATACCGGGCTCTACCTCCCCCTGGACCTTCGTCTCCTCGCGCAAGCCTGTGGAACCGTAACACGGATACAGATAGCAGCCGAAATCGCCGTCGCCGGCATAGACCAGCGCATGAGATGCGAGCAGGCCGATCAGCAGGGCGCCGGTCAGCACTGTTCCATTCATATTGCTTCTTGAGCTACGGTCCACGGCGTTCTCGCGTGAAAGTCGGCCCGGGAACTTGAGCGATGGTCAGCGGTCTCCGTACACGTATTCGCGGCTCTCTCCGAAGGGCTCATAGGGCTTGACGACCACGCCGTCGCCGTCCCAGGGCTCGTAAACGCTGAAGTAGGGGCACTGGATGTCGAACCAGCACATGAGAGTCTGCATCTCGTCGTCGGTCAGGAGTTTGCCGTGCTCCTCGTCCTGGATCAGATGCCGGCTCAGCGGGTGGCGGATGGCCCCGTAGCGCTTGGGGATGTTCACGATGCCCTGCTCGTCGCCTCCGACGCTTTTGCGGACGGTTACGAAATCGGTCATGACCTTGAACCAGGGATGGTCTTTGAAGTAAGTGCCCTTCCAGGGATTGTCAAGTCGGTCGCTCTGCTTCGAGATATTGGGCACGCCCGGTGCCTTTTCGCCGGGTTTCAGGCCCCACATGGCACGGTAGCCCTGCATGAAACCCTGGGCGTCCTTCTGGGCGGTCAGGCTCAGGCCGGCCTTCGGGTCTTCGGCCCCGTGGCACTTCACGCACTTACTCTCGAAGATGGGCTGGATCGTGGTCTCGTAGCCCATGATCTCCGTGGCGCCCCACGGCGGCGGGGTCGGCCGCACGGCGGGCTTGTCCAGGGCCGCGCCCTTCCGCGTGACCTGCGCCATGCTCTCCCGCGTCTCGTGGCAGCCCAGACAGCCGCGGTATTCGCCCCGGCCGAACTCCACGTGCGTGCGCATGCGCTGCACGGCGCGGTAGTTCTCGTCCAGCGCCTGGAAATAGACGTCCATCTGCGCGGGCACCTCGAAGTAGGCCGAGCCGTCTTTCTCCACGGGAACGTTGCCCACAACCTGAATCGGGCCGCCCGTGCCGGGAAAGCCCCAGCACTCGCTTGCGTTAGCCAACGGATGGAATGAGTAGCCGATGGGCCAGCCCATGTTCTTGCAGATGCGGATGTATTTGACCTCGCCCTTCTCCACGTTCGGCAGGTCGCGGTACACGTTATCCACGTAGCAGAGGGCGTAGTTCTTGGTGGGGTCCGTCATGTCCGGCAGCACCGGCGGCCTGTAGCGCGGGCGAACCGGGAAGCCGCAGATGGTCTCCATGAGCATGTCGCGATGGATCAGCTCCTTATTCCCCCAGACGTCCACGTAATAGAGCCAGAAGTTGAACTCGGGCATGTCGTGGCTCATCGAGGCAAGGAAGGTCTTCTCGGAAAGCGCCCACGGTCTGGTGGTCATACCTCCGGGATAAGGGACCCCGCCTTCTTCCACGGGACGGGTCGTACGGCCGATGCCCTTGGTGGTGGGGCTCATATAGGGGTTGACGATCCGGATGCCCAGCGGGTTGCTGAGACCCATGCTCGGGTCGGCCACCACCAGTGCGCCCTCGTTGCCCGTTCGGTGCGAGCCCCCCGTCGCAATGATCTTCTGGGAGCCGACGATCGGTTTCGGGTCCCGCAGGGTCTGGATGGTGACTTCCTCCGGAATGTGCACGCGGTAGAACGCGTCGGAGCAGGTGCCGTCGGGCCGGATCGCCCAGAGGCTGAATATCTCGTCCACTCCCCGCTCCTGGTAGTCCCATCGCATCCAGACAACCCGGCCGTCGTTCAGCACGTAGGGGTAATCGTCGTCGTCCTTCGAGTAGCTCAGCCGCATTATCTCCGTGCGGTCCGGGTTCAGCCGATGGATGCCACTTTGCTCGGTGTTCGGACTAGCGAGACACATCACCGCCGCACGGTTACCCGTGGACCCGAACACCACGCCGCCGTCGGGCAGGTAGGCGGGGTTGTGGTCGTCGTATCCGGTCGCCGGCAGTTCGGTCACCTTCTCGCCCTCCAGGTCCACCTCGTAGAGCTGCCAGTGGTCCTGTTCGTGGACGGCGGCAAAGACGACCTTGTCGCCGTCGTACCAGAGGTCCATGTCGTTGATCAACCTGGGCGGCAGCTTGTCGCCAATCACGGGACGGGTCGGCGATCCGGGCGTCAGGCCCGTCTGAACGAAGATGTCCCCGCCGCGCCCCCGCCAGGGGTCCTGAGAGCCCGGCTGGCCATGGTTGCCGCCGGAGAAACGCGTTGCATAGACGACGCGGTCAAAGCCCGCGTCCGGACCGCTCATCACCACCGGGCGGACCGTCGGACGCCATTCCAGGAATGCCTCTCGACAGGCCTTCAGGTCCTCGGGGTTTGATTCGACGACGGCGGCGAACTCCTCGTGGGCTTCCTTCATCTCCGCGACCAGCGCCGCGACCTCCGCCGCTCTCTCGTCGGAGACCTGGGCCTTGACCCACTCGGCTTTCTCCTGTGCGCGGCGCATCTGGTCCCTGCTCAACGTCAGCAGGTCCCTGCCGCGGCGGTGCATCTGGAGCTGGATGGTCTGGCGGATGTAGTCGAGCTGCAGGTGCCCCCTTTCGGGAAGGCCGAACCAGGTGTCCCACCACTCGGGCGGGTTCTCCCCGGGCCACACGTCGCTTTCGCGGTCGGTCTCGTTCTCGTTGAAGACGTTGACGCTGACGGCCCATTCGGCCACGGCGTGCGTGAACGGGTCCTCCGAACCGAGGAATGCGGCGGCTCGCGCGGTCAGCTCGCGCGGCATCGGCTCGATCTCCCGCCGTCCGTTGTGGCTCTCGCAGTGCCCGCTGCCCAGGGTCTCGGAGAATATCTGCAGCAGCATCTCGGCGGCCGTGTCGCGGGCATACGGCGAGTCCACTTTGAGGATCTCGTCAATCACCGGGGTGACCTTCCGGGCGAGTTCCTCGGGCAGCGCCTGCTGCTTCCGCTCCATCTGCTTCTTCTTTTCCTTCGGGATCTGGAACTCCTTCTCCTTGCCCACAGGGCTCCTCTTGTACGTCATGTAGCCGGTGCGGACGCACAGGGCAATGGCACCGGCCGCCAGTTCCAGGTACGCGTCCTCCGCCGGATAGGCATCCACCAGGGCTTTGGCCAGGGCGGCCGGGCCCTCGTTCTGCAGCATATCATCGTAGTGGTGGGCGCGCTCGATGGCCTCGGGGTAAATGGCGATTATGCTCGTGTTGCCTGCGAAACGCCGCTCATCCATCATCCAGTCCAGGTAATCCTCGGGATAGGTCGTGATTCCCGCGATCGGGGAGACCTCGGGGTGTTCGACCTCGGGCCACTGCACGTTCACCTCCGGCACGTCCTCCTGAGCCCGCACAGGCAGGCAGACCGCCGCCAGCAGCCCACATGCAATCGCCCAGAAATGTATCTTCATGACCTTCATCCTCTGTAAAGAGTTGTTACCCTTCATCTCCCCGGCGCCCATTCACTCATATATGATCCTACGCAGCTTTCCCCATTTCCCCTCCTTATTATTTATAGGGCTTCGCGGCGGACGTGTCAAGGGGGCGCGCTGTAGTCACATATGGTGCTTGCCCGTATTGCGAACATCATTAGTGAGTGTTGGCTCCGCCGTCGCGATTGACGATGCGCCGCCGGCCGAAAAAGACCCTGGGGCGCAAACGCCCTTTCGGGAGGGCACAGGCCCGGTCAGTCCGCCGAACTCCCTTTAGCAATCTGTGGCGGACATTCTTCGATGACGAAGTCCTTCTCGCCCCTCTTGAACGGTGGGTCCAGGCGCACCTTCACGGACTCCAGCACCCAGCCTGTCTTCCGGCTGCTGCCGAGATACCGCAGGTGGGCGCCGTGGTAAGGCGCGTTCACGTCAATCCACGTCACCAGGGTCTCCCACTGGTCGGGACTGAGGTCTTCTCTCACCGCCCGGTGCTCGGGGTCGTCCAGAAGCTTCCGGATGAGGGGGCTCCGGTAGGAGCCGAACTGCCGGGGCTGCGTGATCTCCGTGCCGGCCCAGTAGTTGGAGAGGCACAGCAGCGAGCCATCCGGCATAAAGCAGTTCTCGCGCCGTCCGCTTCTATGGAACTGCCCCGAAGCTTCTTTGTTCGGCTCGATCTTCACCCCGTCAATGACGGCAGGGCCCACGTTGTTGGGCGTCGGCTCGTCGGGTCCCACGCCCAGGAGGCTACGATAGGACTGCATGAATCCGTATTCGTCCGTCCGGGCCGTCAGGTTCAGTTTGCCCTTCGGATTCCGGGCGCCGTGACACTTCACGCAGTGCTTCTCGAAAATGGGCTGAATCATATCCTCGAAGTCCATCACCTCGGTATCCCCCCACGGGGGAGGTTCGGGCGTGGCAGGCCTACCCAGCACGGCCCGTGAGACAAGGTGACCGGTCTCCGGCGCGGCGACCATCTGCGTCTCATGGCAGCCGATGCAGCCGCGGAACTCCCCGGGCTGGAACTCCACGTGGGTGCGCATGCGGCGCACCTCGAGCCTGTTCTCGTCCAGCGCCTGGAAAAACACCGCCATGTTGGTGGGCACCTTGAAGTAGGCCGAGCCGTCGTCCTCGACCGGCACGGTGCCGACGATGCGCGTCTGCCCCTCGGTCCAGTGGCCGAACTGGCCGTAGCCGAACAGGCCCCACTGGGCGGCGGTGTGCGAACCCTTCTCCTTGTCGAACCATCCCAGCCGCTCCAGGATGCGTATGTGCTTCACCTCGCCCTTCTCGACGCCGGCCAGGTCGTTGTAGACGTCCGAGACGTACACGAGTGCGTGATTCTTCGACGGATCCACCGGGGACGGCATCTGCGGCGGTCTCCGGCGGGGCTTGAGCGGCAGCGGCACGACCACGTCGTATATGGGATCGCGCCGGATCAGATCCTTGTTGCCCCACACGTCCACGTAATAGGTGGCAAACGAGGTGCTGCCCGGGCAGCGGTAGGCATAGGAGACCAGGAAGCTGTCCTCCGACAGCCCGAAGGGCGTCTTGTACAGACCGAAGTGGTCCTGCACGCCACCCTCGGGCACGGCCTCGTAGGAGCCGTAGCCGTACTCGGTGGGGCTGCACTTCGGCGTGACGTAGCGCATGGGGCGCCGGCCGTTTCGCCCGGCGTCGGGGTCTATCAGCGCCAGCGCGCCCTCGATGGGCTCGTGATGGCCGCAAGCGATTGCGACGAGCTTCTCGCTGCCGATCGTGGGCCGCGGGTCGCGTAGCGTGCGGGGATCGTTCGTGTGGGCCTTGTAAAGGGCGTCGTTCATCGTGCCGTCCGCGTTGATAATCCAGAGAGGCTGGGTGGCGCTGAAGCCGCGCTCCTGGTAATCCCAACGCATATAAACCACACGCCCGTCGTTGGTTACGTGGGGATATCGGTCCTCGTCCTTGTTGTAGCTCAGGCGCTTGATCTCCCGGGTTTCCGGGTTGATCCGGTACAGGTTCGGCGGGCAGAAGAAGCTGTTCCGGTTCCAGTCGCCGCAGTGGGTGCTCCCGCGCGAGCGGTCCGAAGCGAAGACCACGTGGCCGTCCGGCAGGTAGGCGGGCTCGATGTCGGCGAAACGGACATCGTCCGTAAGCTGGCGGAAGCCGGTCCCGTCCACGTTGACCTCGTAGAGGTGCACGGGCTCGCTCCCGCAGTCCCAAAGCACGCCGCCCCGCATGCCCGACCAGTTGCCCCTCCCCCACTGTGACTGCTCCGAATGGGCAAACACTATGCGGTCACCCTCCCATCGGAGATCCATGTCCTGCACGTGCCCCCGGTCGAGCCTGTCGCCGATCAGTCCTCTCACGGGAACGTCGGGCGCCAGGCCGTCCTGCACGTAGATGTCCCCGCCGGGGAGATGGTCACAGGAACGGGAGCTGATGGGCACCAGATGCTTGCGCCCCGAGTGACGCGCGACGTAGGTGAGGCCCGAGAAGTCCACCGCCGGGTTGAGCAGGACGAGCTTTCGGGCGGCGCGACGCATCGCCAGCCAGAGGCGTCGTTGGCCGGTGAGGTCGGCTGGGTGACGCCGTGCGAAGTCCGCCAGCACCCGCACCGCCTCCTGCACGTCCCGGCGTGCCCTTTGCACTTCGGATATGTCGCCCCGTGCGCGCGTCGGCTGCGCCGCACGCTGCGCGATGGCCTGCGCCGATGCCAGCAGGTCTTCCGTGGTCCGGTGCACGTCGGCATCCACGGCCTGTCGGGCGTAATCCAGCGCCAGGTAGTCCGACGGCGTGAGCGAATACCACCTCGAGAACCACGCGGGCGGGTCCTCCTTCGGCCACTCGCGGACACCGCTCGCGCAACCCCACGTCACATACACCTTCTCGTTGTCATTGGCCACTCGGATGTTGATGGCCCACTCAGCCAACGCCCGCACGAGGGGGTCGGAGTGCTCCAGCAGATCGCCCGCCCTCTCGGCCAGAGGGTCCACCAGGCAGTGCTGCTCCTTGCTCTTCTTGGTCCGGTATGCGCCGCGGCCGTAACGCCCTTCCTGCGTGTCCGCCGGCCCCATGGCAATTTCCAGCAGCAGATGGGCGCGGATCAGCCCCTCGTCGGCCGCGCCGCTCTCGGCAACGACGTCCAGCACCTCCTGCGCCAGGTCGGGCTGCATCGCCAGCGCGATACCGAGCCCCTCGATCTGCGCCGCGCCGTCGGGGCCGTGGTAGCTCTCCAGGATGGCCTTCGCAAGCGCCCCGGCACCTTCCTCCTCGGCGATGGCCTTGAACGCCTTTGCAGCCTCCGCGCCCCGGACGGGCTCGGCGGCACGCGTCGGGGACCCCGCGATGGCGAGTATGATCACCAGGATGAGGAGGACGCGCACGGCCAGCTTCCAAAGCTCCATTTCAACCCCCTTCTACACGAGAAGTCACGGCCTCTCCTTCGACGCCATCTGCAGGGGTGCTTCGTCCCCCGTCCGGGCATCGTAGAAGAGCCGATAATAGGCTTCGTCTATGGCAAACGGGTCGGGTGGTTTCTGGCCGATCTCATATCCCGGCGGCAGGACGCCGTAGAGCCTCATGGCACGGAGGTAATCGCCCACGGGGCGCCAGTCCCGCGCGTGGGGGAAGGTCCGGCGCTCCCCCAGATACGCGCTCATGCGCCGCAGTTCGGCCAGCAGGGCCCTGTAATCCGGATCGCTCTTGTCCTTGAACACGTCCGCGCGCGGCTCGGTGGGTTCCTGTCCTTTGACTTCGCTGTTCCAGGCGCGGTATTTCCGATCAAAATCTTTCATTTTCATCTCGCGGCAGAGGCCGTATCCGCCCGCCTCTCGGGAGAGCGGCGCCAGAAGCAGCAGCGACTTCTCCGGCCTCGTCATGTTGAACACGTAATCGTCGCTGCGTTGCCGCGGCCAGCCGCGCCCGGTGTATTTGGAGTGTCCGTACGGGCGCTTGCGATTGCGGTGGCAGGAGTCGCAGCGCCTCACCAGAACCGACTCGTCGAACTCCAGCGCCACGGCGTCCGGGTTTTCATGTCCCTGCGGGCCCTCGGGGTGGCTGTAGGGCAGGTCGCACTCGTCCCCCGCGGTGCCGAAAGAGGCGTACGTGCCGCTGTGCTGGAGCTTGACCGTGGTCCACCACCTGAGCTTCGCCATCTCCTCCGCGCTGAGCCGCACCTCGTGATGGCCGTTCTCCAGCATGCCGACCAGCCCGGAGTTGTTCCTGCCCTTCTTCTCCAGGAAGGCCAGGGAGTTGAGAAAGCGCACCCCCCGGTCACCCTTCAGCACCAGGCCGGCAGCGTATTTCTCGTAGTTGTGGCAACTCGCGCAGTGGCGATCGAAGATCGGCTGGATGTCTCGCGGCATGTGGAAGATGCCGCTCTCCGGGACGTGCGCCAGCGGCGTGATGGAAGCCGGTGGACGCTGGAGAGCCGCCAGGGTGTCCCTGCCGAGGGGCCGCGGCGCACGGAGGCGCGGCTCGTGACAGCCCACGCAGCCGGTTGTCTCGCCCGGCATGACGCTGGTGAAGCTGTTCATCTCCTTGATGACGTTATCGTCCTCGTCCAGCGCCACGAAGTAGATGGGCCGCATGGCCGGCACTTCGATGTAAGCGGAACCGTCTTCGTGGATCGGCACCGTGCCCAGGATGCGCTTGATGTTGTAGCTGCCGTTGGTCACGTAGGCGCTGTCGGCGGTCCAGCTCAGGCTCACCGGCATGGGCAGCACCTCGATAACCATCAGCCGGTCCACCTGGTTGCCCCGCCTGGACACGCCCCGGTCCCGCGATATGGAGACGTCCTCCAGCACCAGTCGGCCGGTCTTCTGCCCGAAATCCACGCGGTCCGGTATAACGGGCTCGCGCGGGCGCGAGACCAGCGGGCGCGGCTCGTGGACCCAGGACTTATGCCAGCCCTGCGGCGGCACCTTCAATGCTTCGTCCAGCCTGTAGAGCGTCTCAAACCGGCCGCGGTCGTCCATGATGTAGAGTCTGTCCTCGCAGGCCACCAGGAACAGACCGTCGCCCAGCGGATACGGGTCGCGCCAACATTCGGGGTCCTTGACGTGCTCCGGGTAGCCGGCGCTGATCATGGGAGCGGCGGCCTTGTCGTCCGGGCCGCGGTCGGGATCGATCAATGCCACGAAGCCCTCTCGCTCGTTGTTGCCGTGGTCGGAGCCGAAAATGCTGACCACTCTGTCCGAACCGGGGATCGGCCTCGCCTCCGTCATGGCGAAACCCGGGTGGTGGTTGCCGTAGTAGGTCATCGCGGCGGTGCCGTCGGGGTTGAACACCCAGAGGTGGTGGTACTTCGTGGCCGAGCGATTGACGTATTCCCAGCGGGTATAGAGGATGCGCCCGTCCGGCAGCAGCCAGGGGGTAATCTCGTGCTCGATGCCGTTGGAGACCATACGGACGTCGGAACCGTCCGCCTCGCACCGGTAGCAAAGCCCCACCTGGGTGGTCCAGCAGGGAACGCCACGCCGGGCGCGCCCGGAGACGAACATGATGTCGCCGTCCGGCAGGTAGATGGGCTCGACGTCGTCGAAGCGACCGCCCTCCCCGTCCGTGATCCGGCGCAGGCCGGAGCCGTCCGCGTTCATCTCGTAAACCAGGTAGATATCCGTGCCCGCCTTGCGCCAGGAGAACAGCATCTTCCGGGCATCGTAGGACAGATAGGGATCGCGCACCGCGCCCTCGGGATCGTCCAGGATGACGGACACCTCGCCGGTGCGCAGATTCAGGCGGCACATGCGGCCCCCGCCGGGGCTGTGGGAGAAGCGGTCCTGCAGCCGGAAATCGTGCCCGAAGGTCTCGTAAAAGTGCCCCGGCCCCCTCTGCCGCACCGCGAAGACGATCTCTTCCACGTCCGCCAGCGGCCCCTCCAGGGCCCGCTCGACCAGCCCGGAGGTCTCCTCCTGCTGCGTCAGCGTCTGCAGCCACTTGCGGTCCTGGGTGTTATAGACGCTGGGCCGTCCGTCCGGACAGGTAAGCGGCTCCCCGGCTCTCGCGGCCGGCCACGCCCCCTGCAGCAGAACCGCCCCCAGAACGAGACATGCCAGGAACTGCCGCGGTGTCATGCGCGGCCTCCCCGCAACGCGGTGAAACGGAACCTTGAAAAAACTATCGTCGCCGGCCATCGCTATGAAAATTGTATGCGAGCAGTGACTTCGCTGTCAACCCGGCCCCGCGTGACGCGAGCCGCGTGAGACGGCTTTCCGGCTCTTGAAACCGCGGCCCTGCACGAATACGATGAAGCTTCTGACCACCAATCCGCCGAATGAAGGGAGTCGTCCATGTGCCGGAGACTGCTACAGAGTCTTTTACTCCTCGCGCCGATGCTCTGGGGTTGCTCTTCGGCCCGCGCGGCCGAGACGACCACCGTCACGCTCACGGACCGGACGCTGGTCGAGGATGTCGAGCGGCTCGGGGTGCACTTCAGCGGCGACAACTTTTATGACTCCGTCATCCTGAAGCAACGGGTCGCCGAAAACTTCGAGGGGACCGTCCGGCGTCGGCACATCATGGGCGACAACGATCAGCCGGACCCCAGGGGCATCTACCTGTGGAGCAAAGGTCTGGACGACTCCTGGGTAGGCGCCACCGCATACATGCTCGGGGGACCGGATCAGTGGAAGGAATTGAAGGTCACCGCCGTCGAGACGCGCAACTTCGAGTTCGGCGGCAACAAGGGCACCCGAGAGACCACCTTCGTAGGCTTCGACCGGCCGGTTACCTGGACGCGGGAAGGTTACGTCGCCGGCGTGCTGCTGGAGAAGAGCGACCTCGACGCGGGGCAGCATCCCTGGCTGGTGGAGAAACGCAGGACGGTGGACGGCCAGCGGGTGAAAGTCCGCGAGTACGACACCCAGTACTGCACCCCGGACCGGACGGAAGTGGTGACGGGCGATGTGCCCGAGGAGACGGTGGGCGTGGCGGCGCTGAAGCTGGACGGCCGGGAAGGTCGCGCCTTCGTCAAGTTCCGCGTCCAGTTTTACAAGGCCGCGCCATATGACGGCACGTGGACGGTTCAGTTCTGGGCGAAGTCCGCCGGGGGCTCTCCCGCCCTGACGGTCCGCCCCACCGTGCCGGGCACTTCCGTCGAGATACCGCTGACCGGGCAGTGGCGCCACTACACCGAGAAACTCGAGTTGGAGAAGCCGGACGATCCTGAGAGTAACCCCATCTTTATGCTGGAGTTCGACGTGGAGGGTGGACAGGTGCTCCTGGACGATATCCAGGCCGGCAAGGACGGCGACGGCACCAATCCCACGGCCTTCCGCGACGAGCTGGTGGACGTGTTCCGCTTCCTGCGCCCCGGCTCGGTGCGCTACCTGCGCAACACGCGCGATTCGGTGATCAACTGGGTCCGGCCCCGCATCCGCAACCGCTCGCGCCGCGGCCTCAACAAGCGCCGCGACGACTTCGGCACGCACGAATTCTATGAGTTCTGCGAACACATAGGCGCCAACCCCTGGGCCAACCTGCCGGGCACGCTGCTGCCGGAGGACATAGACACGTTCATGGAATACGTTGGCGCGCCGGCGGACACCGGCCGGGGGAAACTGCGGGCCGAGCTGGGCCGGGAGCAGCCGTGGACCGACGTGTTCGACAAGATCCACGTGCAGTTCGGCAACGAGGCCATCACGTTCGGCGGAACCGGTTACTGGGGACCCGACTACTGGCAGACGCTCGTGGAGCGCGCCAAGAACTCGCCCTACTACGATCCGGACACATTCGTCTTCATCGTCAACGAGCAGGGCGGCGGGCGGCGCCTGATGGACATGCACCCGGCCTTCGACCGGTTCACGATCAACGGCTATCACATCTTCGGACTCTACCAGGACCAGATTGAGCGGGCCGGCGACCCGGCCGGGTTCTACGACTTCGTCTTCGCCTCCGCGTGGCACATGTGGATGCACCCGGAACACAACAAGAACTACCGAAACCTGGAGGGCGCCCGGGACCACGATATGGAAATCGCGATCTACGAAGGCGGGAATTATCACACGACGTTCAGCACCCCGGGCGAGGTGCCGCTGGAGAAGATCAACCGCATGGTGGTCGGCCGCGCGGGTGGGATGAGCGCCACCCACAGCATGTTGATCCTTCTGAAGCACTGGGGCGCGCGGACGCAGCAGAGCTTCAACCTGTCGCAGTACGGCTTCCGGCCGGGCGGGGCCTTCGGCAACATTGACGGCACGGTGCGCGTCTGGGGCGGCGTGCTGCGGATTGGCAACCCGGCCGAGCGCCGTTACCGCCCGCGTTTCCTGGCCCTGCGCATCGCCAACGAGGTCATCGGCGGTGACCTGGTGGAGACGGTCCACGCCGGCGCGGACCCGAAGTTCTCGGCCGCCAACCGCTTCGGCGCCGGCTACGGTCCGAGTCGCAACCCTCAGGAGATGACCGTCGGCAACATCCCCCGCATCCACAGCTACGCCTTCAGGGAGGGCGACCGGCGCGGGCTCATCCTGGTGAGCAACGATCCCCGCGAGGTGCAGCCGGTGAGTGTCGAGTTCGACGGGACAGTTCGGGAGGCTACCGCCCGCCTCTGGCGGCTGGCCTCCCCCGACCTGGAGTCCAGCAACGAGCACGACTGGGCGCCCGAGGGGCCAGAGGTGACGATCGAACGAGAGGCCCTGCGCGATTTTGCCGGCGGCTACCGGGTGGACCTGCCGCCGGCCACCATCCTGGCCATCGAATGGCACGTGGGCCGCTGAGACAGGCTTTGACAGCCCGGCCCTCGGGCATATAATGGCTCCCCGCGCGGAACTGCGTTCAAACCACGATACGGAGGCCGGAAAATGGGTTACCTGATGGGCATTGACGTGAGCACCACGGGGGCCAAGGCGCTGCTGTGCGACGAAGAAGGCCAGGTCATCGCCACGGTGACCACCGAATACCCCTGCTATTCCCCGAAGCCCCTCTGGAGTGAACAGAACCCCGAAGACTGGTGGGAGGGCACGCGCGAGTCCATCCGCAAGGTCATCGCCGAGGCGGGCATTGACGCGTCCGAGGTGCAGGGCATCGGCCTGAGCGGGCAGATGCACGGCCTGGTCATGCTGGACGAGGCGCACGAGGTCATCCGGCCCGCCATCCTGTGGAACGATCAGCGCACGGCCGCCGAGTGCCGCCAGATAACCGAAACCGTGGGCTACGACCGACTGCTGGAGCTGGTCTGCAACCCGGCGCTCACCGGCTTCACCGCGCCGAAGATCCTCTGGGTGCGCAACAACGAGCCCCAGAACTACGAGAAGTGCCGCAAGGTGCTGCTGCCCAAGGACTACGTGCGCTTCCGCCTTAGCGGAACGTTCGCGACCGAGGTCAGCGACGCCAGCGGAATGCTGCTGCTGGACATCCGCGAGCGGGACTGGTGCGACGAACTGCTGGAAGCCCTGGAGATAGACCGCGACCTGCTGGCCGACTGCTACGAATCGCAAGAAGTCAGCGCCGAGGTGTCGCCCGCTGTGGCGGAAGACCTGGGGCTGGCCCCGGGCACTCCCATCGTAGGCGGCGGGGGCGACCAGGCGGCCGGTGCCGTCGGCAACGGCATCGTGCGCACCGGCGTAATCAGCGCCACCATCGGCACCAGCGGCGTGGTTTTCGCCTTCAGCGACGAGGTGGCCACCGACCCTGAGGGCCGGCTGCACACCTTCTGCCACGCCGTGCCCGGCAAGTGGCACCTGATGGGCGTGGTGCTCAGCGCCGGCGGATCGTTCCAGTGGTATCGCAACCACTTCGCCGAGGTCGAGAAGGCCCGCGCCGCCGAACAGGACGTGGACCCCTACGAGCTGCTCACCGCCGAGGCGGCAGAGGCGGTTCCGGGCGCGGAGGGGCTGCTGTTCCTGCCTTACCTGACCGGAGAGCGCACACCCCACGCCGACCCCAACGCCCGCGGCGCGCTGGTGGGCCTCACCCCGCGCCACGGCAAGAACGAGGTGATCCGCAGCGTCCTGGAAGGCATTACGTACGCCATGAAGGACTCGCTGGAGATCATGCGCTGGCTGGGTATTGACGTGCGGCAGATCCGCCTCTCCGGCGGGGGCGCGCGCAGCGAGATGTGGCGGCAGCTGCAGGCAGACGTGTACAACCATCCGGTCTGCACCATCAACGCCGGCGAGGGGCCGGCCTACGGGGTGGCCCTGCTGGCCGGCGTGGGCACCGGGGCGTGGTCGAGCGTGCCGGAAGCATGCGAAGCCGCCATCAACATCACCAGCGAATACGAGGTAAACGAGGAAAACGCTCGTATCTACGCCGAATTTTACCCCCTGTTTCAGCAGCTCTACCGCTCGCTGGAGAGCGATTTCGACGCGATAACGGACAAAGTTACAGAGCTATACGCTTGAAGCCTTGACATGCCCCCACCCCGGCCGCTATAATCCCGCGCGTTTTGGGCCTTGACATCGCATGGGGTGGGACTAAAATGGATGTATCTTTGACGGACAGCGGCTCCTGAGCCGCTCCGGGCTCGGGGCGCGTGTTCCGTCCCATTCCCACTGCATCCGCTGGCATGGGGTGTCCGCGGTGCGATCTCAACGCCACAAAACCGGAGGGGAATTCGCATTCCCTGCAGAACAATGAAGCTTCGGATGAAGAACCGTAAAACGGAGGTATCTGCCGTGTCAGGCCAGAAGGAGACGGACCGACTGACGGCGCGTCTGGAGATGATCCGCCGAAGACATCGGAAACTCATCCTCGAGCCGCGCGAGGCGATCGCCGCGGAGCTGGATGAGGACTCCTTCGACGACCCGCTGGACGAGATGACCGAAGCAGACGAACTCGAGCTTATGCAGGCCTCGGACGTGCACGATCTATAGAGCTGAGGCGCGCATTCCGGACGCACCCTATGTCACACACTTCCGCACCCTCCCATTCTTCCGTGCCGTACCCACTCCGAGGAAATGATCCGGGGGGATATCACGTGCGGAGCAACCTTCACGACTGCCGTGAAAAGGGCCCCCGCGAGCGCTCAAGCACCGAGTGCATCAGCCGACTGAGGCGACTCACCGTATCGGCGTACGCCGGTTCGGCCACCAGGTTCCTGTGCTCATAGGGATCGTCCTTCAGGTCATAGAGCATCAGGGCCTCGCCGTCGGCAGATTCGGTGTATCGGTAGCGGGTGGACCGGATGCCGTTCTTCCCCCTGTCGTCATACTCCGTGATGCCGTAATCCGTCCAGTCCGCGTCCGGATCGTTCAGCAATGGCACAAAGCTCCGGCCCACCGGCCCTTCCGGCTGCGGCAGGCCACAGTAATCCACGAGGGACGGGTAGATGTCTATCAGTTCGACCACATGTTCACTGGCCTGCCCGTTCAGGCGCGCGTGAGGGGCAGCCACGATAAGCGGGACGGCCGTCGCGCTCTCGTACGGCGGCCATTTGCTGAAGAAGTTGTCCCGCTCGCCAAGGGCGTACCCGTTGTCACCGAACAGGACAACGATGGTGTCGTCCCACAAGCCCAGCCGGTCCATCTCATCCAGCACCAGGCCAAGCTGAGTGTCCATGAACGTCAGCGCCGCGTAGTAGGCGCGCATGCCGGCCCGGTGAATGTCCTCTGCGACCCGCTCTACGCCCGGCTGCTCCGGCGGAAGCTGGATGGACTCCGGCGGATACATGTCGAAGTATTTTGGCGGCACGTGCCAGGGCAGATGCGGGCGTCGGAAACCCAGGGCGAGGAAGAACGGCTCCGGGCGATCTGGCATCGTCCGGAGCAGTTCCACGCCGCGCCGCGCGGTCATTCCGTCGGGTAGCTGCTCGTCCGGCACGTCTATCGGCCCCCAGCGCATTCCCTCGCCTCGGACTTCCTTCTTGTAGCGCTTCATGTACAGCAGTTTGTCCTCGATCCCCAGCTTTCGGAGTTCCTGCGGGGTGTACATGATCACGGGCCTGCCGTTCACACGCGGGCCTTCCTCGGTGATGTCCCAGCACTCGGGAACGTCCCGCCCGATGTGGAAGACCTTGTCCACGCGCGCGGTGAAATAGCCCTGCTCTCGGAAGTGAGCCGGCAACCAGGTGACGTGGTCCAGGGCGGGCCGCTTGGTCTCACGATCGTAGATGGTGGTCTTCCGCATGCCGCTCAGGAAGCAATAGCGCGATGGCATGCATGTGGCGGCCTGCGGGTAAGCATGGGCGAACCTAACGCCGCGGGCGGCCAGCCGGTCAATATTGGGAGACCTGACCACGGGGTTGCCGTAGCAGCCCAGGTGTTGGTTCAGATCGTCCACCGAGATGAACAGCACGTTTGGCCGATGGTCGGGGGTTCCCGGCATCTCGGCAGCGGCGGGTCCCGGCACAGGCGCTGTGGAACCGCAGCCGGCGGCCCATGCAGAGGCCAGCCCGGCGCCCGTCCACTGCAGAAAACGTCGGCGGTCCACATCAGACGACACGTCTTTTCTTGCCCTGCCCATTACTCTTTCCTCCCTTCGGTCCCGCCGACCGGCCTAACGCCCCGCCGCGGCTCGGTTCCTCTCGCCCGCCAGCCGTGCCACCAGCGTCTCCACCCACACCTGTCGCTGGTCAGCCGGCAGCGATTCCGTCTTGAGGCTGTAGTCCGCCTCCGACAGGACCTCCAGGCGCTCCGCAAACCAGTCCTCCGACAGCCCACGGGCGGCTTTGAGCGACTTGCGCACCACGAAACCGGGCAGGCCGGTGGCCTTCTCGATGTCGCGCTGGGACGCGCCGGAACCCTGCAGCCGTTTCACCTGCCAGAGCCTGCGCACCTGGCTGGCCAGCACCGCCACGATGCCCTCGGGGGCCTCGCCGCGGCGCAGCAGCCGCTCGCAGAACTCCAGCGCGTCCGCCTTTCGACCGGCGCTGATCATGTCGCCCAGCTCGAAGATGGAACGCGCCCTGCCCTGCGCCACCATCTCGTTGACCGCGTCCACCGTGATACGGCCCTCGGGCTGGGCGTAGGCGATCAGCTTCTCCATCTCGCTCTCCAGGGAGGCAACGTTCGGGCCGAGGGCGCTGACCAGCTCGGAGGCGGCCCGGTCCGTGATGGCGCCGCCCAGTTCGCGCGCCCTGGTGTGCAGCCACGACTGCGCCTGGCGCCAGCGCAGCCTGCCGCACTGCACCACCAGGCCCTGCTCACGCAGCGCCTTCGTCTCCTTGCGCCGCCCGTCCAGGCTCTTCACATGCAGGATGAGCGTCCCCGTTGACGACGGGCTCTCCATGTAGCGCAGCAGCCGGTCGCGGTGCTCCTTCAGGAACGCGTCGCCGTCCTGCACCACCACCACGCGCCGCCCCTCCATACCCATGAAGGGGATGGTGCGCAGCTCGTCGAAAACCTGGCTCGGCTTCTCGACGGTCTCGATGCGCGTCACCACGCTGCCCGGTTTGTCCTGCGGTGCCAGAAGCTCCAGCAGCGTCCCCAAGCTGCGCGCCACCAGGGCCTCGTCCTCGCCCTCCAACACGCAGACCGAGGGCGGCGACGCCTCGTCCAGCCGTTTCTCCAGTTCCAACGCACCGACAACCGCCATGAATCCCTCTCCCAGACAGGTATAAAGCACCGGAAGAGCAAGTTTAAGACGATGCGGCCCGCCGCGCAACCGCCGCCGGGTTTTGACAGCGCGCGGGCAGGCGATATACTCTCCGGTGACTGAATTCAAGGGAGACGCGCGATGGAGATCCAGCAGCCGGAGCGACTGCGCAAACTGCCGCCCTACCTGTTCGCCGACCTGCGCCGCAAGATCGCCGCCGCGCGCGAGAGCGGCGTCGAGGTCATCAACCTCGGCATCGGCGACCCCGACCGCCCGACGCCCGATCCGGTCGTGGACGAGTTGTGCCGCGCGGTGCGTGACGAGTCCGACCCCGACCGCCACCGCTACGGCTGCGACCAGCCGGTGGAGGAGTTCCCCGAGGCCGTCCGGGAGTTCTACCGGCACCATTGGGGTGTCTCGATGGCCGAGGACCGGGTGGTGACCACTATGGGCGCCAAGGACGCCATCGCCAAGTTCGCTTTCGCCACGCTCAACCCCGGCGACACCGCCATCGCCCCCAGCCCCGGCTACCCGACCTACAACATCGGCCATACCTTGGCAGGTGCCGTCACGCACTGGGCCCCGCTGCGGGCGGAGAACGACTTCCTGGTGGACTTCGACGCCATCCCCCACGAGGTGCGCCGACTGGCGAAGCTGCTCTGGCTCAACTATCCCAACAACCCCACCACCGCCACCGCTGACCTGGAGTTCTTCGAGCGGGCGGTCGAGTTCGGCCGGCGCAACGACATCCTCATCGTCCACGACAACGCCTACGGGCTGAACTGCTACGACGGCTATGAGGCGCCGAGCATCCTGCAGGTCGAGGGCGCGGCCGAGGTGGCGGTCGAGTTCTTCAGCCTCAGCAAGGCGTTCTGCATGACCGGCTGGCGCGTGGGCGCGGTGGCCGGCAACGCGTCGGCGGTCGCCGCGCTGCGGACGGTCAAGGAGAACATAGACAACGGCACGCTGCGCGCCGTGCAGTTCGCCGCCGCCCGGGCGCTGTCCATGTCGGACGAGCTGACCGCCCGGATCAACGCCGTCTACCGCCGCCGGCGGGACATAGTGGTGGAGGCCCTCAACTCCGCCGGCTGGTCGCTGGAGAAACCGAAGGCCACGATCTACGTCTGGGCGCCCGTGCCGGACGGCTACGGCGGTTCGAGCGGCGATTTTGCCGAGGACCTGCTCTCAAAGAGCGGCGTGGTCGTCACCCCCGGCCGAGGCTACGGCCAGTGGGGAGAAGGCTTCTTCCGGATCTCCCTGACCTACCCCGACGAGGTCCTGGAAGCGGCGCTGGAGCGCATCGCGGAGGCGGGCCTGTAAGCCGCGACCACTGACACGGGCAACGGCTACGGCGTTTCGTCCGCGGCGGTTTCGGGCAGGCGGGACGCCGAGTTTATGTCCAGGTAGAGCGTCGCCGCTTCGTGCTCCTGCAGGGCGGACGCGGGCAGATCGGGGGTTACCGCGCCGAGCACGGCGCCCTCGACGGCCTGCGCCTTTCGCTCCTCCGGCACGCTGCAGACTATGGCGCGGGCCTTCATGATCTGGGGGACGGACATGCTGATGGCCTCCCGCGGGACGTCGTCCATGGTCTCGAACCAGCCCTCCCCCACCTGCTGGCGGCGGCATGCCTCGTCCAGTTCCACGACGATGTAGGGCTCCTCGGTCTCGAAATCCGCCGGCGGGTCGTTGAACGCCAGGTGCCCGTTCTCGCCTATGCCGATGAACGCCACGTCTATCGTGCGGCCGGAGATCAGCCCGTTCAGCCGCTCGCACTCCGCTCCCGGATCGTTCTCCGCGCCAATGTAGTGGAACTCCTTGACGGGCACCTTGTCGGCGAACCGCTCCTTCAGATAGCGCCGGAAGGAGGCGGGGTGCTCGATGGACAGCCCCACGTATTCGTCCAGGTGGAAAGCCTCGATGCACGGCCAGGCGAGGTCCTCCTGCACCAGCGCCTCCAGCATCTCGAACTGCGAGACGCCGGTGGCCAGCACGATGTTGGCCTCCCCGCGCTCGGCGATCGCCCCGCGCACCAGTTCCGCCCCGTCGGCCGCAGCACGCCGCCCCATCGCCTCCTTGCTCTCACAGACCACGATCTTCATGTTCCGTCCTCCAAAGACGAACAGTTTTGAGTTGAGAGTTGTCAGTTGACAGTTGACAGTTGACAGTTGACAGTTTTGAGTTGTCAGTGGGCAGTGG
>CAYVBE010000038.1:0-2146 GCA_964448935.1 uncultured candidatus Brocadiaceae bacterium | reverse complement strand
CAGTTGACAGTTGACAGTTGACAGTTGACAGTTTTGAGTTGTCAGTGGGCAGTGGGCAGTTCAGGTGTTGTTGGGGGGTTTGGCTGACGGCTATAGTGTCAGTGGGTATTCTCCCCATCTGCGGGCGGCCTCCAGCATGGCCACCACGTTCTCCGGGCGCACGTCCTCCGGCAGCGTGTGGCACGCGGCCAGTATGTAGCCGCCGCCGGGCGCCATGTGGCGCAACAGGTCTTTCACGAACTCCTCCACCTCCTCGACCGTCCCGTGCGGCAGGATGTACTGGAGGTCCACGCCTCCGTGGAAGCTGAGGCCGTCCTTCGTCTTTGCCAGGTTCTCCGGCGACATCTCGGCCGCGCGCGTCTGGACCGGGTTGATAACCTGGATGCCGATCTCCCGTAGGTCGTCCAGCAGCCGGTAGCTGCTCCCGCAGCAGTGGTGCGCGATGAAGGCGGCCGGGCAGTGCCGCCGGATGGACTCGACGTATTCGCGGAAGCAGGGCTTGATGAGCACCCGGAAGGTCTCCGGCGACATGTAGGGCGCGTCCTGGGTCGCCAGGTCGTCCCCGACCAGCACCATGTCGGCGTAAGGCCCGACCTCCGGGAAATACAGGTCGCCCAGCCGGACGTTGGCGTCCAGGATATTGCGGCTCAGCGCGCGGACGAAGTCCGGATTCAGCGCCAGGTCGAGCAGTATCTGGTCGTATCCCCGCAGCCAGCAGCAGGCCTCGAAGATGCCCTGCCCTATCTGTGCGGCGCAGATGAAGTAATCCGTCTGCTCGTGCAGCCACCGCGCCTTTTCGCGCACGCCCTCCACCATGGCGTCGTCCGGCTCCGGCCAGGGATAGTCCTCCAGATCCTCTATGGACGCATCCCGCAATGGCGCGTCGTGGACGTCCCGGAAGCCCCAGCGCGCGCCCCGTGCCGGCCGGATCGAGCGCAGGTCGCAGCCGAAGTGCCGCTGTATGCGATCGTCCAACTCCTCGAACCGCGGGTCCGGCTCGCCCCCGAGGCCCAGGACCTCGACGATGCGCTGCTGCATCTCCTCGGTGGCGCTGCTGAGGAACGTGCCGCCCAGGTCAATCGGCACCCGGTCCGGCTCTCGATGCTCGAGCGCAGCGCGCACCCGTTCACGGCTGTTCATAGGGACTCTCCTCAACGTGAAGAGCAAGGAGTTTAGCACGGCCCGCCCAGACGGGCAAACGTCCACTCCGTCGTCCACCTCGTCCACTCGTCGTTCCGTACCGTTGCGGCGCGCCACGCTGCCGGTTACTCTACCCGGCCATGAGCGATAGAAAACCCAACATACTGTTCCTGATGACCGACCATCAGCGGGCGGACAGCATCGGCATGGTGCAGGACGGCCGCGAGGTGACCCCCCACCTGAACCGCCTGGCCGCCGGGGGCGCCTTCTTCCCGCGCACCTACAACACCTGCCCGCTCTGCGTCCCCACACGCACCGCCCTGTTCACAGGGCAGTACCCGATTCGCAACGGCGTGGTTTACAACGACTGGCAGGGCCGCAGGGCCGGGGACCACACCATCCTGATGGAGCCCCTTGCCGAGGCGGGTTACCGCCTGGGGCACGTCGGCGTGGACCACATCCGCGTGGACCCGGGCTACCGCGAGCGCGTGCCCTGGGACGTGCTGGTGGAGCCATCCGATTACGACGCCCACCTGGAAGCCAAAGGATTGAGCGCGGCGCCACCCGAGGGTATAGGGCCCTACAAGCGAGAGGTCCACGAGCGACACGGGGACGAGATCGAGACCGTCAATTACTCGAGCACCACGGTCGGCCGGTCGCCCGTGTCGGCGGACGAATTCCAAGACATCTGGTGGGCGGACCGGGCGTCGGATTTCCTGCGGGGACCGCACGAACGGCCGTTCGCGCTCTTCACCTTCCTCTGGGCGCCGCACCCGCCGCTGATCGTCCCCGAGCCCTACGCCTCCATGTTCGACCCCGAGAAGCTCGACCTGCCGCCCAACGTGGATGTTCCGGCAGTCGGCGAACCGGCCGGCCGGCGCCGGGGAATCGCCGCGCAGCTCGCCGAAGGGCTCACGATGGACGAGTGGCGCCGGGTCTGGGCCGCGCACATAGTGGTTCATAACACTTGATTTTACGGGTTCAGCCGGAGCGCCGGTGGGCCAGA
>CAYVBE010000037.1:0-25464 GCA_964448935.1 uncultured candidatus Brocadiaceae bacterium | reverse complement strand
TGGACCACTGCAACCAGTTCCTGAGCAACACGGAGCAGAAGCGGGGCTGGTTCGGGGAAGGCGACCGGGACATGAGCCCCGGAGACTTGGCCGGCGTCAGATACTATTCCTTCCAGGACGCCGACAAACTGACCTACCCCTTCCATATCCGCGCGATGCGACGCGCACGAGCAGACTGAAGAGCCATCAGTGATGCCGGCGCGGCCAGATGAAGGCCGGAAGGGCATGCTGCGAGTTAAGCCTATCGACCCGGCGGTTCCCATTCGGCACGGTCCGGCAGCCGAGCAAGGTCTCAGGGCTTTTCACCCCGCGCAAGCAGATGGAACAGGAGGTCGCTCAGACCGCACAGGCGCAGTTCCAAGACAACCGGGTTCACCACACTGAAGCCGTCACGGGCTTCATCGTCTACGTATCGCTATTCGAGAGGATGGCAGCGATCCTGGCGGACAGCGGCGTGACCGATGCGCTCGGCCAGGACACATTGATCAGCTGGTCGGGGCCTGACCGGCCGACTGACAACCGAGCCGGCTGACGAAGCCCTGCGCCAACCCATTGACGACCTGGCCGAGCCCCGGCCTCGCGTCGAAGGGGACCGCCGCGAATTACCGGACGGCCTGGTAGTGATCGCCTGAAGCCCGCCCGACGTCCACGCTCAACTCAGCCGTCTTTTTTACTGCCCGACGACGCTCCAGCCATCCAGGACCCGGCGCTTCAGTTCGGCGCGGATATCGGCATGCTCGGGCTCGTCCACGAGGTCATGCATCTCTTCGGGGTCCTGCTCCATGTTAAACAGCAGCTCCGCCGCACCGTGGTAGTAGATGTATTTCCACTCCCGGAAGCGGACCATGCGACCCGGGGCGTTCTCATGTTCGTAGAACTCGGAAAACACGGCCCTCCCCTCGTCTGTCTCTTCCTTCAGCGCCGGAACGAGGGAACAGCCGTCCGCGTCGCCGGGTATCGGCAGGCCGCAGAGGTCTGCCAGGGTGGGCATGATATCGATGCCGGCAGCAAGCTGTGAACTGACCTCGCCTGCCGGGAACTCATCGGGAACGGAAAGGATGAACGGAACCCCGACCGACCCCTCGTAGAAGCAGTGCTTCTGCTCCAGCGCATGCTCGAAGAGGTTGTCCCCGTGGTCGGCGGTGAAGACCACGATGGTGTTGTCGAGCACTCCCGTCTCGCGGAGCGTATCCATGATCCGGCCCACGTTCGAGTCCATCTCGCTGATGCACGCGTAGTACGCCGCGATGCAGTTCCGCATTTCCTGGTCCGAGAACGGGGCCTCGCGGTCGGAGTTGAACCCCATGGCCCGAATGAAAGGGAACAGTGGCTCGTTCTCCCACCACTGGTAACGATTGGAAGGCAGAGGTATCTCCGCGGGGTCGTACATCTCGATAAACCGCGGCTGCGTTGTCCAGGGCGGATGGGGCTTCTCCAGGCCGACGTGAATGAAGAACGGCCGTCCGCTGTTCTGCCGGATGAAGGCGGTCGAGGTCTCGGTGGTCAGGGTGTCCTGCATGTATTCTTCCGGCATCTGCACGGGGTCCAGGGCGGTGTTGTACTTCAGCTTGTCGCTCCGGCTCTTGCCGCTGAGATAGGCCTCCACCCTTTCCTGGCCCACCGCGGCGGTGTAGTCCTCGTAGGTGTACGTGTAGAACCGGTGGGCACGGACATCGAAACCGAGGTCGTTCTCCCGGGTCTCGCCGTGGACGTGTAGCTTGCCGATGGCTGCGGTCCTGTAGCCCGCCTTGCGGAACATGGTGCCCAGCGTTTCGCTGCATTCGATACCGCCGTTTCCGGGTATCCCGGGGTTCTCGCCGTTGATGGCGTGGGTCAGAGCCCCGTGGTTATGCACCTCCCGCCTGCTGATCTGCGAGGCGCGAGTGGGAGCGCACAGAGGCGAGCTGCAGTAGGCCCGGTCAAATCGCACGCCCTGCTGGGCCAGCCGGTCGAGGTTCGGGGTTCGGACGATGGGATTGCCATAGCATCCGCACGCGTCGCGGCGGTGCTGATCGGAGCTGACAAAAACAACGTTATAGGGCATGTTTACTCTTCCGCGGTAAGGTTTTCCTCACTCTAACCCAACGCCTCTTGCATCCGATGTTACCCCCCCCCGCCCCCCTGCCTCAAACCTCACAGGTTCTGTCCCGTCGAGTTGGCCGCGTTCTGGCGGGAATCCGATTTGACTGGCCGGATATTCTTGCCGCAGCGTGGGGTCCAAAGCTCTTCGGCCGCGATCTCGGTAAGGCCGAGACGCTCGTCAAGTTCCCGATAGACCAGCAGCCCGGCGTCGCTGGAGACCTGTGCGCCGACGAAGCGGATGTTGACCGAGCTATCAAAACCAACCCCCAGAGGTGCGCCCGTTTGCCTTTCACCCATCGGTTGACTTCTCGCGAAGTCCCAAACGCCTTGAAACAGCCCTCAGACGGCCGTATTATGGCATCTCGCTGCCCCCAGTACCAGCCCAAATGGGTGATCCGGACCTGTGGGATTGCAGTCGCTTCCGGGCTTTGCTATTGTGTTTGGACTGCTGAGCTAACATCCTCTCGACAGGCTGCGCCAGCGTGCGACCGGAGCGCGGGTGGTGGTTCGACAAAGACGAAGATTTGAGGGAACAATGGCTGACAAGAGACCCAACGTGATTGTTGTTTTGACCGACGACCAGGGATACGGCGACCTGTCCTGTCATGGGAACCCCCTGCTGAAGACCCCCAACCTGGACCGCCTCCACTCGGAAAGCGTCCGGCTGACCGACTTCCACGTGGCACCAATGTGTACGCCCACCCGCAGCCAACTGCTGAGCGGACGTGACTGTCTGGCCAACGGCGCCTGCTTCGTGGACGGCGGGCGGGCCTACATGCGCGCCGAGCTGCCCACCATGGCCGACATCTTCGGGAGACACGGGTACCGTACCGGGCACTTCGGTAAGTGGCACCTGGGCGACCATTATCCGTATCGGCCCCAGGAACGCGGCTTCGAGGAGAGCGTCTTCCACAGGGCCTGGGGCATAAGCTCGGTCCCCGATTACTGGAACAATGACTATTACGACGACCATTACGAGCACAACGGCAGGATGGAGCAGTACAGCGGCTATTGCACCGACATCTGGTTCGGGGAGGCCATGGACTGGATTGGTGAGCGCGCTGACGCCGATGAGCCGTTCCTGGCCTACATAGCCACCAATGCTTCGCACAGCCCCTGGTTCGTCGGCGACGACTTCCGGGAGGACTACGGCAGCCAGGGTATGGCGCTGGCAAGCTTCTTCGGCATGATCGCCTGCATTGATCACAATGTGGGGCGACTGGAGGAGATGCTGCGCGAGACGGGCCTGTGCGACAACACCATTCTCATCTACATGACCGATAACGGCGGCACGATGGGCGTACCGTTTTACAACGCCGGCATGCGCGGACGGAAGACTTCCCTGTACGAGGGCGGCCATCGCGTGCCGTGCTTCATCCGCTGGCCGGAGGGTAGCCTCAGGCCCCCCGGCGACGTGGACACGCCGACGCAGGTGCAGGACATACTGCCGACGTTGCTTGACCTATGCAGTCTGGAAGCGCCAGAGGATGTCCGTTTTGACGGGGTCAGCCTGTCCGGGCTGCTGACAGGTGGTGAACTGGACGAGCGCATGTTCGTCGTGCAGTATGGCTGCCATCCCAAGGAACCGTTCGAAGTGGAGTGGTTCGGAGACCCCCATAAGTGGGCCGGGACGGTCGTATGGGCCGAGTGGCGGCTCGTGCGAGGTGAGGAACTCTATAACATCGCCCGGGACCCCGGGCAACGGGAGGACGTTGCCCCGAAGAACCCCGAGGTCGTCCGCCAGATGCGGGCCTTCTACGAGGACTGGTGGGCGGAGTTGGAACCGAACGTGTTCGACTTCTCATACATCCCGATTGGTGCCCAGGCGGAGCCGGAGGTCTGCCTGACCTCCCACGTGTGGCTGACAACGCCGGTCACACTGACCTATGAGCGGTCGGAGCAAGGCAATGTGCGGATGGGCCCGCACCGGAACGGGCCGTGGAACATCCGGGTCGAGCGCTCCGGGACCTACCGCATCTCCCTGCGACGCTGGCCGAAGGAAGCCGACGCGGCCATTCGCGACGGCGTACCAGAATATGAGCCGCAGGACGCGACATTCGGTCCTTTTGTGGAAGGTGTTGCTCTGCCCATCGCCGAGGCGCACATTCAGGTGGGGCAAGCGGAAGCATCCCTCCCCGTGGAACAAGAGCAGAAGTCGGTTGAATTCGAGGTGGAGCTACCCGCCGGCGAAACCCGACTGCAGAGCTGGTTCCTCGACGAATCGGGCGAAGAAATCTGTGGCGCCTACTACGCCTACGTTACCCGGCTGTGAGCCTTCGCGCTCTCTGACACGGAGCTAAACCACGAAGAACACGAAGAGCACTAACTAAGGTTCATCTCCGAAAAAGTGAGTTCGGTCGGGGGTTGAATGCTTGCTTGACCTTCAGCCCCAGATTCCCCATTTACTGTAGAAGAATTGCAGATCGTGCTTCAGAGTGCAAGTATCCCGGCGAGGTCTGTCAAACCGAATCCTGCGGTTTTTCCGTTCGTGCCCCCATTTTGTGCAACAGTCTCTGAGAGAGAGTTTTGCTGTTTTGTGCCCACTTCTCCCGGAAGGGTGAGGGAACCGAGCCCTGGAGGAACACGCGCTTCAGCAAACTTCGCCGCGTTCAGATACCCCAGCGAGCTATGCGGCCGCTCCTCATTGTAGTGCCGCCGCCACTCGTCCGCTAATGCCCTCGCCTCACGCACGTCTCGAAACTCCTCTGCGTTCAGCAGCTCGTCTCGCAGACGGCTGTGGAACGTTCCCCATACCCGTTCTCCCAGGGCTCGCCGGGCTCCACATACAGCGTCTCCACTTCGGCTCTCTCAAGCCATCTGCTGATGGAGTTGGCGATGAATTCCGGACCGTTGTCCAAACGGATGTGCTCCGGAACACCGCGCACCATGAACAGCCAGATGAGCTGATCCTTCACCCTGCAGAACCCACGCTCACGCAATGCGGCCGCCGGACCGTCCGGAGTCGACACGAGAAAGTCGGGGCTGTCCGGATCCAACGAGAGAAACCGCGGGTCGCCGGCCTTCGAGTGCAGGTCGTGGCCGGCAGTGCGGCGCTGCTTCAGCCATTCGCCGATGTCCACGGCCTCGCCGGTGTCGGTGTTCACAGCATGATACAGGTTCCGGTCGGAATGGACTTCCCCTTCCGAATGCGGCACTTCAAAGAAACCCCGCACGTTGTCCTCGGGAAGCCCCTTCCGGCCAATGACGATGATGTTATCATGAGCCGACAGGTTATTCACCTGGTTTTGGATCCCCTGTAGGTGTTATCGTACATCCAGGTATCCTCGCAGACACCCGCCCAGTCCATGGGGTCATCGAATCCGGCCAGGACGAATGAAACGTGTTGGGTTCCCTTACCATCGGGGAGCACGATCGGCTCGCATTTCATCCGGTTGTTGCGGAACACGATATCCTGCGCGCCCACCGTAAAGCCGGCGGTCATGATGTTGCCCTCCGCCAGGCAGTGGTAGACGTCATCCTGCCCACTCGTCAGGTTGTGGAAACGCGGGAGCTGCCGCGTTCAATAAGAAAGACGAGAATGTAGTGAAAACTCTGGTGCTGAATCGGGCCGGGAGGCCGTCCGGCTGCAGTTCAGGACTCAAACTGCGGAAGTTGGGTTAACCGCCGCTTGCGGCGGTCACCATTCAGCCTCTTCGGGCTGCGTGCCGATGAGTTCTGCCATGAGGTGATGGCCGGGCTCTATAACGACATCTGTGGCGGCGGCGTGAGACTCATCGAAGGGGACGCCGGACTGCGCCCTGATGCCCTGCCCCCAAAGGGCAAAAGGCACGTCGTCCCGCTGGTGTTTGCCGTCGCCTACCGACGTAACGTGGTCGGGGCAGACCAGCAGCCGGAGGTCCTGGCCCTCGGCGGCATGGGCCATAACCGGACCGACGATTTTGCCGTCAATCTGCTCGATGGCGCGGACTTTGGCCTGTACGTCCTGCTCGTGGCTGGCCTCGTCGGGCGCCTCGATGTGGACGAGCACGATGTCGAATTCCTTGAGGGCGTCTATGGCGTAGCGACCCTTGGCGGCGTAATCGGTATCTGTGTAACCGGTTGCGCCGGGCACTCGAACAGCTTTCCAGCCTATGAGGGCGCCGATTCCGCGCACCAGGTTAACGGCGCTGATGACGCCGCCCCGGAGGCCGAAGCGATCCTCGAAGCGCGGCATGGCGGGGCTCTTGCCGGGGCTCCAGAGCCAGATCATGTTGGCGGGGTTCTCGCCCAGGTCCACGCGGACCTGGTTGATCTCGTGTCGTGCCAGCACGCGGCGCGACATGTCCATGAGGCCGATAAGGAACTGGTCACCGGGGCCGTCGGGGTGGTGCTCGATCATCTGCTGGCCGACGATATCGTGCGGCGGTGTGGTCTGGGCGTCGAGGTGGTGGTCACCGGAGTACATCATGATGTGCCTGTAACTCGTTCCCACGTGGAAGGATAGCTCATCGCTGCCCAGCTCTTCATTGAGGGTTTCGATGAGCACCTCGGCCTCCTCGGTGGAGATGTGGCCTGCCGTGAAGTCGGCGAGCACGTCGCCGTCGGCGGTGATGAGATTGCAGCGGACGGCCCAATCGTGAGGGCCCATCTCGATGCCCAGATCGGCGGCTTCCAGCGGTCCGCGTCCGGTGAAATAGTCTGCGGGCGAGTATCCCATGAGGCTGAGCATGGCAACGGAGCTGCCGGGAGTCATGCGCGGCGGGACGTGGCACGTGACGCCGAGGAGGCCGTCCCGCGCGGCGCGGTCCATATTGGGGGTGCGGGCGACCTGGAGGGGTGTCTTGCCCTCCAGCCTGCCTACGGGATGGTCAGCGGCGCCGTCCGGCACGATCACGCAATACTTCATAGCCAGCTCCCTGAATGCAAGCGTCAGACGTCCTCGACCCGCAACATGCGGGTCCTGGCCCCCTGGATGACGTCGAGGCGGTTGATGGCCCGGAGGGCCTTCCGCAGGTCGGCCTCGCGGGCCTGGTGGGTCATGAAGACCACGGGCACAAAGTCCTGCTTACGGGCGGCGACCTCGTGCTGGCGCACGGATGCGATGCTGATGCCCTCCTCCGCCAGAATGCCGGCGACGTGCGCCAGGACGCCGGGCTGGTCCAAACAGTTGAGGCGGAGGTAGTAACGTGTCTCGGTGTCTCCGAAGGGCACGAGCGTGGCGTCGGGCACCGGGCCGAACTGTGCGAGCTCGGCGAAGTCCACCTGGTAGGTCCCGAGGGCCATGCGCGCGATGTCCGCCACAACGGCGCTGCCGGTGGGCATGCGCCCGGCGCCCTTGCCGGTCAGCACGATCTCGCCCGCCCGGTCGCCATGGATGCACACCGCGTTATAGACGCCACTTACAGCCGACAGAGGATGGGCTGCGTGCAGCAGCGCCGGGTGAACGCGCAGCTCCAGAGCGCCATCCCGCCGGACCCCGATGGCCAGCAGCTTGAGCGTGTAGCCCAAGGCGCGCGCATACTCCAGATCGGCAAGTTCTACCTCCGCGATCCCCTCGCAGGGGATGTCCGCGAGGTCTACCCGGACACCGAAGGCCAGTCGCGCAAGGACGGCCAGCTTGTGTGCCGAGTCGGTGCCCTCCACGTCCAGCGCGGGATCGGCCTCGGCGTAACCCTTCGCTTGCGCCTCGGCCAGGGCGTCCTCGTAGGCAATGCCCCGGTCTAACATCCGCGTGAGGACGTAGTTGCACGTGCCATTGACAATGCCATACACACTCTCGACGCGGTCGGCCACGAGGGCGTTCCGCAGGGCCGCGATGACCGGTATGCCGCCGCCCACGCTGGCCTCGAAGGCGATGGAGGCATCATTATCGCGAGCCAGGGCATAGAGTTCGTCGCCGCACTCCGCCAGCAGCGCTTTATTGGCGGTGGCCACGTCGCGGCCGGACTGCAGCGCCTGTTCGATGGCGCGGCGGGCGTGGGTGGTGCCGCCGACAAGCTCGACGACGGCGTCCACCTCGGGGTCCTGCAGCGGCCGCTCCAGGTCATCCGTAAGTATCACGTCCTCCGGCGGTTGGAGTTCCCGGCGGATATCCTCCGTCCGCAGGTCCACCACGTATCGCAGGCGCACGGGGCGCGAGAGGCGGTCGTGGAGAGGTCCGGGCCGAAGCAAGGTGCGTGCGACCCCCATGCCGACCGTTCCGCAGCCGTAGAGGGCCACATTGTAGCTGTCCATGGATATCCTCCGATGCATGGAAAGGCTCCGGCAGTATGAGTACGAAAGTATACGCGTGACAGCCGGGAGTGTCAATCGCTGCCGGCCCAAAAGGCGGCCAGGTCGGCGTCCGCGAAGAAGTCGTCCGACTGCTGATACCGGCGAAGCTGCTCTCGGTCTATTTGCCCCCGTTCGATTTGCGCCATGAGAGCGTCAAAGCGCTCCATGAGCCGGCGGAAGCGCCGGCGCGCGTAGCCGTCGCCACCGGCGGCGGAGAGCTGGAAGGCCCAGTCGCTGGCCTGCCCGAGCATGAGTTGGCGGGCCGCCTGATCGAGTGCCGCAGCCTCCGGCCCATCTCCCTGAGAGTCCCTCAGATGGCGCGTCAGGCGGTCCTCAGCCGCCCGGGCGCGCGGATACATCCAGTCATTCGACCCGTTCAGCCAGGTCTCGAAATACCCTCCGTAGCCCCAGCTAGACGCTGCCGGCACGCCGGTCTGGCGCTGCCCGTGGGACAGTTGGCGGTCGAGGCATTCGGACGCCGTCACGGGCACCAGCTCCCCGAACTGCTGCAGCCGTCTGAATACTTCTTCCAGAAACCACAGGCCCTCGAACCACCAGTGGCCGAAAAGCTCGCCGTCGTACGGGCAGGTGATGAGGGGGGATATGCCGGTGGCCCGGTTGACCCGCACCACCTGGCTGACGCGCTGCCGCAGGAAGGCGTGGGCATGGCGCTTCGCCTGCTCCCGCGCGGCGGCGGAGTCATAGGGCTCCTTCCCCTCCATCGGCACGTCCTTGCCGGTCACGCGGTGGTATTTGAACCCGAGCGGTTTGCGCTGTCCGCCGGGCGGCAGATGCGGCTGCAGGTATTCGAGGTCGGCTTCGTGTCCCATGTCGCGGTGAAACTCGCGATAGAGGGGGTGTCCGGGCAGCCCTTCGTGGGCGCTCCAGACCTGGCGGGAAGACTCGACGTCACGGCCCAGCGCGAGCAGCCCGGCCGGGGTTTCCAGCGGTGCGAACACCCCCAGCGGGGGCCGGGGGGCGGCCAGCAGGACGCCGTGGGTTTCCAATACGAAGTATTTGATGCCGGCGCGCTCCAGCAACTTTTCCAGCCCGGGCTCATAGGCGCATTCGGGCAGCCAGAAGCCGGACGGCCGGCCGTCGAAGTGCTTCTGGAAGTTGGCCAGCCCGCCCTCCACCTGCGCCCTCCTGGCGCGCCCGCCGCCGAGAAGCGGAAGGATCGGGTGCGTGGCCGCCGAGCCCAGGAGTTCGACTCCGCCCGTCGCCGCCAGCTCGCGGAAGCCGGCCACCAGGTCCCCGTCACGTTCCTCGTAAGCGCGCAGCGCCGCTCCGTAACGCTGTCGGTAGAGAAGCGCCGTCCTATGGAAAGCGGTGCGGCGGGTTCGCTCGACCTCGCGTTCGGCCAGCTCGGCGTGGTTGTGGAGGTATCGGAGGCAGCGCCGCCGGAGCAGATCGTTGGTCAGCATCTCGCAAAGCGTTGGGCTGAGAGAGATTGTGACGCGGCAGCGTACCCTTTCCCTCCGCAGCCGCTCCAGCATCCGGAGCAGGGGCAGATAGACCTCGGCCACTGCTTCGTAGAGCCAGTCTTCCTCCAGAAAATGCGGGTGCTCCGGATGGCGCACGTAGGGCAGGTGGCAGTGGAGGATCAGAACCAGGTATCCGCGGGGCATCGGGGCGTCAATCGTCCTCGGGTTTATCCTTTTGCGGGGGTCCCGGCGAGGAGGCCAGGAACTGCTCGGTGGTCTCGTAACGCAGGCCGGGGACGTCGCTCCCGTCCGGCTGGCGCAGCTTGCTAACGGGTGGCACCGGCCGTTCTCGCTGGGAGCCGGGTTCGCGCGGGGGGACCTCCACGCGGTCTGTGCGGCAGACGGTGCGCCACTTCTGTCCGGCCCGGCAGGCGAGTTCGAAGCCGTAAGTATGGCCGGGCGATACCTCGACGTAAACGCTTCCTGCATCTGCCGATAGGGCGATGATATTGCTGTTGCCGAGGGTGAGGTCCAGCACGCGTAGGACCCATTCGGCCTCTGGTCCCAGCTCGCGGACGACCTCCCGGCTCAGGAAGCCTCCCAGATTCCAGTAGACGTACACCGACCTCGGATTGCGCACCACGGCCTCAAGGCGGTCCTCCTCGGATGTCCCGTGACCGTGCCGTCTGCCGGGGGCCGGCGTTCTCCCACTTCCGTTCGGATCGTCGCTCAAGCGTCGTACCTCCAGTTATCCGCAGGCCGGAAAGGGCATCCCCTTGGGCACGGCGACCACTCCGCCGGGGCTGACGGTGAAACGCGCGGTGTCCCGCTCCCGGTCCACCCCGATGGCTACGCCGTCCGGAATGGTGTTGTGTTTGTCCACCAGCGCCTTCAGCAGCGTCACATTGCGGCCCAATCTGACATCGTCCAATATGATGGACCGTTCGACCCGGCTGCCCACTTCGATCTGCACCCGGGGGCCGATGACGGAGTCGCAGACATAGGCCCCGCTGATGATAGCGCCACCGGAGACCAGCGAGTTGTAGACCTCCGCCCGGGGCGTATCGCCGCCACCGCCGAAGACCAGTTTGGCGGGAGGCAGCGAGTGGGCACAGCCCCGGATGGGCCAGTCCGTGTCGTAGAGGTTGAACTCCGGCCTGACCCGCACCAGATCCATGTTGGCCGTCCAATAGCAGTCCAGGGTGCCGATATCCCGCCAGTAGCAGTCCCGGTAGAGATGAGCGTAAACCGGCCGGCCTTCTGCGATCATGCGGGGCAGGACGTCCTGTGCGAAATCGTGCCCACCGTCCTCCTTCAGATTCTGGATCACCCGGCGGACCAGCACCTCGGTGTCAAAGACGTAAATGCCCATAGAGCAGAGGCATGTGTCGGGGCGTTCCGGCAGGGGCTGGGGCTCGGCGGGTTTTTCCTTCAGCTCCAGCAGGTGCATTTCGTCATCCGCAACCACGACCCCCAGGCGCTCCGAAGCTTCGCTGACGGGCCTTTCGATACACGCCACGGTGGCGGCCGCTCCCCGGCGACGGTGGGAGGCCACCATGTCGGCGTAGTTCAGCCGGCAGACGTGGTCTCCGGGCACGATCAGGACATCTCGCGGGCGTTCCTGCTCCAGAGTGTAGATATTCTCGTAGATGGCATGGGCGGTGCCCAGGTACCAGTCGGAACTCATGCGCTTCTGCGGCGGCCGTATCTCGATGTATTCGCCGATGCCGGGGTCGAACACGTCCCACGCCTGCCGCACGTGTCGGTTCAGGGAATCGCTCTTGTATTGAGTGAGCACGTAGATGCGCCGAAGGCCGCTGTGGAGGCAATTGGTAAGGGTGAAGTCAATCAGCCGGTAGCAGCCGCCGAAGGGCACGGCGGGTTTGGCACGGTCCTTGGTCAGGGGATAGAGCCGCTCCCCTTCCCCGCCGGCCAGCACCATAACCAGTGTGTCGCGCAGCAGTCCCGGCATGATCTCGGCGCCCTCTCAGTCCGCCTTGTCCCTCTTGCCCAGAGCGTTCCCAATGGCCTCCTTGAGGGGGGTCAGGTCGGCCGATTTCAGCACGTAGGCCTCCGCCGCCCAGCTCATGAAGTTGTCCTGGTATTCGCTGTATCCGGTATTGATGATGACCGGTATGTCCTTGTTCTCCGCCAGGATCCTGGACATGGATTCGATGCCGTCCATTTTCTCCGGCAGGTTAATGTCCATAATCACCAGGTCCGGCTGGTGCTCCCGTGCCATATCAATGGCCGTCTTGCCGTCCTCGGCGCACAGGATTTGGTGTCCATCCTGTTCCAGCTCCTGCCGGTAGAGCAATCGAATGTTTTCCTCATCCTCAACCAGTAGTATCGTCGCCATTGTCTGCACCTCCCTTCTTTGCGGAATCCCCCGCGGCAAGCGAAACGGTGAAATGGGTCCCCCTGCCCGGCCGGCTTTCCACCTCCAGTTCACCGCCGTGCTGCCGCACGATACGCTGCGAAACGCTTAGCCCCAGCCCCACTCCGGCCACCTTGGTGGTGAAGAAGGGACTGAACAGGTTCTCGCGCGCCTCCTCGGTCAAACCACCCCCGGTGTCTATGACATGGATGAGAACATACCCCTCGTCCTGCGAGGTCTCGACCGTCAGGGTGCCCTCTTCCCGGCCTTCCATGGCCTCGATGGCGTTCTTCACCAGGTTCAGCACCACCTGCTTCATCATCTGGCCGTCGGCCTGGATATTCGGCAGATTCTCGTCCAGATAGGTGTGCAGTTCGATGTTGTTCTCCCCGAACTGCTCGGTGAACTGATCCAGTGTCTGCTGCACGATCTGGTTGATGTCAACGGATGTCTTGTCGGGCCTGAGTGGGCGCGTGTAGTCCAGCACGTTGACCAGGGTGCGCTCCAGACGCCGGACTTCTTTGTAGATGATGTCGGCGTTCCGATGTGTCACACTGTCATCGGGATGCTTCCGCGCGATGGAAGCGGCGAACCCGCCGATGGTCGTCAGCGGGTTGCGGATCTCGTGGGCCAGGTGGCCCGCCATGCGGCCGACGCTGGCCATGCGCTCGGCCTCGATCAACTTGTCCCTGGTGCGCCTCAGCTCGTCCAACTGGTCGCGGATGCGTTCGTAGGCGCGGGCATTGGTGATGGCCAGCGATGCCTGGCGCGCGAACATCTCCAGCAACTCCACCTGCGAGCGGTCCATCGAGGCACGGGAGTACCGGTTGTCCGCCAGCAGAACGCCCAGCGGCTCGTCCTGGGCGGCCAGGGGCACGCAGACGAACTCCTGCAGTTCCAGCTTTTCCGCCAGATCGGAGTGTAGATGGGGATCGGACCGGGCGTCGCCCACGTGCGCGGTCGTGCGCCGGCGAAGGGTCTGCACCAGGGGGTTCTCGCTCCAACCCACGGGGATACGGATGCTCCGCAGTTTCTCGGTCAGCTCCCGGTCGCTGGCGGCGGGCTCGGGCATCTCCATCAGGTCCTCAATGCTCTGTTCCATCTGATCCAGGCTTTCCCAGATGCGGCGGGCATTCTCGGAGGATACCGGCCCCACGGCCATCTTGCCTTCCAGGCATTCCCCCTCCTCATCCAGCATAAGCACGAAGGCCCGGTTGAACCCGATGGCGTGCCCCGCCGTCACCGATGTCAGCACCAGGTGCAGCACGCGGTCCATGTCCAGCGAGGTCTCCACCTTCTCGGTCAGCCGGCTGATCAGGCGCATCTCCTCGGTCTGGCGCCGCTGGTCGGTAATGTCCTGGGTGAGCACGATCAGGCGCGTCTCGCCCTGCCCCAGCGGCGTGAAGACCTGGTTGTAGCAATGCCATGCCCCGGAAGGGTCTACGAATTCGTGCACCCGCGTCTGAGGCCGGCCCTCCAGCGCCGCCTGCATGGCCGGGCAGACATCCTCCTTGCGACCGCAGAGGTATATCTCGTGGCACTTCTTGCCCACGGCGTCGGGCCCGAGCTCGAACCACTGCATCAACGTGCTGTTGGCCCACCGCAGCTTCAGGTTCCGGTCGAACAGCGCCAGCCCGGCGCCCATGGCGTCCACCACGAGCTGGAGCATATCGCGCTCCCGGCGCAACTGCTCCTGGGCCCGCTTCTGCTCGGTGGCATCCACCAGGTAGGAGGTGAAGCCGATGTGCTCTCCGTGCTCGTCCTCCATCGGCACGCGGGTCTCGCGGATCACGCGCGGCGTGCCGTCCTTGCGCAGCCACTCCCCCTCCCGGCTGACGCGGCCCTGCCGCAGGCACTCCTGCAGAACGTCCTCCATGTCATAGGGCTCGGCGGCAAAGTCGGCGGCCGTCTTCTGGTCCACCACCTCATCCGCCGAGTAGCCCAGCATGGCTTCGCAGCTCGGGCTCCAGTGGGTGTAGACGCCCCGCGGGTCGGCGCTGGTGATTCCCACGGCCGTGTGGCGTATGATGTTGGAGAGTTGGCGGTGGACACGCACGATCTCGTAGCGGTCCTGCGCGCGCTGGTCTATCATGCGCACGTTCTGCAGCGCCACGCCGATGTGAGGTGCCACGTTCTCCAGCGCCACGATCTCGCTCTCGGGAAAGTCGTCCTCCCGGTCGGACAGGAAGTGCATCACCCCGATGACTTCGTCGCCCCGCTTGACCGGCACCACCAGTTCGGACCGGGCGCGGTATTCCTCGTCGAAGGCCACGACGCGCCGGGGGTCGTTCTCCAGATCGGTGGAGCGTATTGTCTCGCCGTTCTCGGCGCAGACGCCGATGAAGCCCTCGCCGACCTTCTGGCGATACCCCTTGTTGCTGTAGGAGCGCTCCCGGCCTTCCTCGGCCGTCAGCACGCACTCGCCTGCCTGGCGGTCCACCCAGAACAGGGCGACATCGAAGTAGTCCCGGAAGTCCCGCAGGGCTTCCACCACGCCCTCCAACAGCGCCTCCCGCGTGGGCAGTTCCAGCAGCGAGCGGCCGATGCGCGCGATCACCTCGGCCTCGCTCAGGCGGCGGTGGGACCATTCCAGGTGCCCGGCGCGGTCCAGCGCAAAGGCCACCACGGCGGCCTGCTCCTTGAGCTTACGCATGTGCTCGTCGGTAAGCTTGCTGTCCGACCCGCCCAGCGCCAGCAGAACGCCGATCACCTCCTGGCGGGCTTCCAGGGGCAGGCAGGCCAGCCGGCGGATCCCCGCGCTAATCAGTTCCGGCGCGTCCACCACGCGTTGGTCTTCGGAAACGTCCCGGCTGCAAAAACTCTCCCGGCGGCGACGCGTTCGCTCCAGCACGCTGACCGTGCCCCCGGCTCCCGCTTCGGCATCCGTCAGGTACTGGGTCTTCTCCCTCACCACGGGCACCGGCATGGCCTCGCCGCTCAGCAGGTCCCGCGGGGTCTGGTCGCCGGGCGGATACAGGCGCCAGCGGCAGGCCACCAGGCCCCACGCCTCGCAGAGTTTCTCGCCCGCGATACGGCAGACCTCCTCGGGCGTCTCCGCGTCGGCCACCGCCGCCTCCAGATCCCAGGCGGCAAACACTTCCTTCAGACGGGTCTCCGCCGCCTGATAGTCCACCTCGGCGGTCAGTTCGTAGAGTTCCGCTCCCTTGCGCAACATGCCTTCAATGGCATCCGCCAGGGCCCGGCTGACGCGGAAGGCCTCCAGTTCATCCTGGATTCTCTCGAAGATGACCTGCTTGCCGACGCTTTTCAGCTCTACCAGCACGTAGGTGATGTCGGCCAGGCGGACCTGATGGCTGCGGCCGTCAAGGATCAGCTGGTGGAAGGCAAGCATCTCGGCCTCGCCCCCTTTGCCCTCCAGCCTGCTGATCAGCAGGTCCAGGAACTCGCGGGCGTCGTCCCGCAGGGGCGGTTGCTCCAGAATCTGCTGTATGTTCTTGTCGCGGGCGAGCAGGGAAATCTTCTCCAGCCAGCGGCGGAGGACTTCCTCCCGGTTCTCCCGGAGGATGAGCACAGCCATCTTCTTCTCAGATGATATCTGTGTCTCTTCTTCCATCCGCCGTCTTTCCCCGCTAAGGTGTCAGAACTTTTCAAGCGCCTTCCGGTAGACGTCTATGTACTGCCGCGCGCTGCGCTTCCAAGACCAGTCCTGCGCCATGCCGTTCAGCATAAGGCGCCTCCAATCTTCGCGGCGCCCGAAGACCCTCACGGCTCGCCGCAGGGCCTCGGCAAGCTGGTCCGGCTCGTACGGGTAGAAGACGAAACCCGTCGCTTCCCCGCTCTCCAGCCGGTCCTCGTTGAAATCCACAACGGTGTCCGCCAGGCCCCCCGTAGCCCGCACCACGGGCACCGTGCCGTATCGCAGGCTGTAGAGCTGGTTCAGGCCGCAGGGCTCGAAGCGACTGGGCATCAGGAAAATGTCCGCGCCGGCCTCGATTCGGTGCGCCGCCTCGTTGTCGTAGCGCAGCAGCACCGCGATCCGCTCCGGGTCCTCTTCCTGAGCGCGCTGCAGGAACCTGTGGTATTTCGGCTCGCCCTGGCCCAGGACAACAAGCTGGAAGTCCATGCCCTGCAGCAGAGGCAGCGCCTCCTCCAGGAGGTCCAGCCCCTTCTGGTCCACCAGACGGCAGATCATGCCGACCAGCGCGATGTCCTCCCGCTGCGGCAGCCCGAAGCGCTTCTGCAGCGCCCGCTTGCACTCCGTCTTGCCGGACAGGTTTTCGGCGGAATAGTTGGCCGGCAGGGCCCCATCCGTGGCCGGATCCCATTCGTCGGTGTCTATGCCGTTGACGATGCCGTACAGGTCCTCTGCCCGCTCCCGCAGCACGCCCTCCATGCCGCAGCCGAACTCCGCGGTCTGTATCTCCTTGCTGTAGCTCTTGCTGACCGTGGTGAGCGCGTCCGCGCCGACCAGCCCGGCTTTCAGGAAGGAAAGGTTGCCGTAGTATTCCAGCATCTTCCAGTTGAACAGGCTCCAGGGCAGGCCCGCCAGATTCATGTCCCAGTGCCAGAACAGTCCCTGATAGGCCAGGTTATGCACCGTGAACACCGAGGCCGAGCGCGGAAAGTCCGCCGCGTAGATGTGCTTCAGGTAGATCGGCACCAGGCCCGTATGCCAGTCGTGGGCGTGGTAGACGTCCGGCTGCATGCCGAGAGCCATGGACATCTCCAGCGCCCCGCGGGACAGGAAGATGAACCGCTCGCTGTTGTCCTGGTAGTCCGTGTGGCCGTCCGGCGTGGTGTAGTAGCCGGCGCGGTCGTAGTAGCGGTTGCATTCCAGGAAGTAGACCGGCACATCCGCCGCAGGCAGGCGCGATACCCGGGTGCGTCCGGGCACTTCATTGTCGCCGACGGGCACTGTAAAGGCCCCCCCGGCCACCTCCTCCAGGGGTTGTCCGATACTCTCCGCCTGCTGCCGGACGCCGCGGTACAGAGGGCTGATAACGCAGACATCCTCGCCGAGCTGAGCCAGAGCCGCCGGCAGTGATCCCAGCACGTCGGCCAACCCGCCCTCCTTGGAGAAAGGCGCCACCTCAGAAGCCACCATCGCGATCTGCATGCCGTTCACTCCTTGCCAGGCAATTTGTGCAACTACTCCGCCTCCGCGGTCTCAACCGATCGAATCCTGGCGCGGATTGCCTCCTCGGAGACCTCCCGCAGGAACCGGGCCGCGCTCTCCGGCTCCATGGGATTGATGTAAAACCCCGTGCCCCACTCGAAGCCCGCCACGTGCGTGACCCGTGGGATCACCTCGATGTGCCAGTGATAGTACTCGGCTTCCTCGCCCCCGACCGGGGCCGTGTGGATGGCCAGGTTGAAAGGCGGGTCTTTCAGACACTCTTCCAGACGGCTCAGTGCATCGTGCAGCAGGTCGGCCAGTGCCGCCATTCCCCGTGCATCGAGCTCATGGTAATGGGGCAGGTGCTCCCGGGACAGGACCCACATCTCGAACGGAAACCGCGACGCGTAAGGCGTGATCGTCACGAATCCGTCGTTCTGCGACACCACCCTGTCGCCGGCGCTCAGCTCCCGCTCCACGATGTCGCAGAACAGGCAGCGGCCGTGCTCGCGGTAGAACTCCGCGCAGTTGCGCGTCTCCTCGGCCACGCGCTTCGGCATCACGGGCACGGCGATCAACTGGGAATGCGTGTGCTCGAGGCTCGCGCCCGCGCGCTCCCCAACGTTCTTGAACACCAAAACGTAGGAGACCGCTTCGTCCTCGCTGAGGGCCTTCGTGCGTTGGGCGTAGATTTCCAGCACGGACTGCAGATGCTCTGGACCCAGCGCGGTGGGGGTGGTCAGGTGGCGCGGCGTTTCGATGATCACCTCGTGGGCGCCGTGTCCGTCAACCGAATGGTATAGTCCGTCGCCGTGTGATCCGCTGCCGACGTTGGGCTGCAGAGCGGGAAACTTGTTGGGCACCACCCTGATTTGCCAGCCCGGCCCGTCGGGCGCGGTTCCCGGGCGGCGCAGGGCCATGATTTCGGGCGGCGTGCGGTCCTCATTGCCCTCACAGAAGGGACAGAACCCCTCCTTCCGCTCGCCGCGGCTGGCATAGAAATCGTGAGGCCGGGCTGCTCTCTCCGTGGCAATAATCACCCAGCGCCCCGAAACCGGGTCCTTTCGCAACTCCGCCATACCATCCTCTCTCCACAAGTCCCCGCAGTGCCATTATAATGACCGTCCGAACCCTCAACAACACGCCGACGGTCGGGAAGGCGGACGATGCCCATTTACGACACCCACGCACATCTGAACTCGCCCCGGTTTGACGGGGACCTCGCCGACGTCGTGGAGCGGGCGAGGAAGGCCGGGGTGCAGTGCATTCTGTGCCCGGGCGTAGACGTGCCGTCCTCACACCGCGCGGTGGCGCTGGCGGGGGAGTTCCCGGGTCTCGTCGTCGCCGCGGTGGGCATCCACCCCACCTCCTGGCAGGATGCGACGGAGGAGGACATGGGGACGATCGAAGAACTGGCATGCCGTCCGGAAGTGGCCGCTATCGGCGAAACGGGCCTCGACCTGCACCACCAGCCTTCCGCACTAAAGGCCCAGTCGGAGGGATTCCGCCGGCACATCGCCCTGGCCCGCGCGACGGGGAAGCCGCTGGTAATGCACGCACGGAAAGCCGACGAGGAGGTGCTGCAGGTCCTGAGGGAGGAAGGAGTCGAAGGGCTGCGTGGGGTCCGTCACTGCTTCGATCGTTCCCTGGAGACCGCCCGTGCTTACCTCGACCTGGATTTCTACGTCTCGCTGGCGGCCCATCTCACCCGGCCGGGCTACAAGCGGCTGAAAGCCGCAGCGCGGCGCCTGCCAGCCGAACGGCTGCTGGTGGAGACCGACTCGCCCTACCAGGCTCCGTACTCGAAGAAGGGGCAGCGCAACGAGCCCGCGTTCATCGTGGAAACGCTCGAGGCGGCGGCCGGTCTGCGCGGGAGGCCTGCCGGGGAAGTGGGCGAGACCACCACCCGCAACGCGGAGCGGCTGTTCGGAAAGCCCCCGGTGCCGGGCTGAGATCAGCTCTGCTGTCGGCGGCGTTTCAGGATGCGCTGCCACGCGTCGCGCATGGTGACGGTCAGGTTGAAGACCGGTCTTTCCGGCGTCGAATCGGGGTCTTTACAGAAGTAGCCCTTCCGCTCGAACTGGAACCGATCTCCCGGCTCGGCGTCGGCCAGGCCGGGCTCCAGCGTGCAGCCCTCCAGCACCTGCAAGGAATCCGGATTCACCAGGTCCAGCAGGTCCGGGTCCTCCTGGTCCACCTCTTCCTTGTCGAACAGGAGGCGTTCGTACATCCGGACCTCGGCGTCAATGGCGTGCGACGCGGGCACCCAGTGGAGGGTGGCCTTCGGCCTCCGTCCGTCGGGGGCATCGCCTCCGCGGGTTTCCGGGTCGTAGGTGCAGCGCAACTCGGTGACCTCCCCGGTCTCCGGGTCTTTCACCACATCTTCGCAGGTGATGAAGTACGCCCAGCGCAGGCGCACCTCTCGCCCGGGGGCGAGGCGATAGAACTTCTTGACCGGTTCCTCCATGAAGTCGCCCCGTTCGATGTAGAGTTCGCCGGTGAAGGGCACCTTGCGCGTGCCGGCGCTCTCGTCCTCGGGGTTGTTCACGGCGTCCATCTCGTGCACTTCGCCCTCGGGCCAGTTGGTGATGACCACCTTCAGGGGGGCCAGCACGCCGAACCGCCTGGGGGCGCGCGCGTTCAGGTCCTGCCGCAGGCATGCCTCCAGCAACGCCATGTCCACGGTGCTGGGCGTCTTGGAAGCGCTGAGCCGCTTCAGGAAGTCCCGGATGGCCTCCGGCGTGTAACCGCGCCGGCGCATGCCCCGGATGGTGGGCAGGCGGGGATCGTTGAAATCGTCCACCAGCCCCGCGTCAATCAGCCGCAGGATCTTCCGCTTGCTCAGGACGGTGTTGGTCAGACTGACCCGCGCGAATTCGATCTGCCGCGGGTGGTGCACCCCCAGCCGCTCCAGGAACCAGTTGTAGAGCGGTCGGTGGTTCTCGAACTCTATCGAGCAGATGGAGTGCGTGATGCCCTCAATGGAATCTTCCAGCCCGTGCGCCCAGTCGTAGGTGGGGTAGAGGCACCAGCGGTCGCCGGTCCGGTAGTGTTCGGCATGCACGATGCGGTACATCACCGGATCGCGCATGTTCTGGTTGGGATGGGTCATGTCTATCTTCGCGCGCAGGACGTGCTCACCTTCCTCGAACTCGCCGTCCCTCATGCGTTCCAGCAGGTCCAGGTTCTCCTCGACCGGCCGGTCGCGGTAGGGGCTGTCCTTGCCTGGCTCGGTCCAGCTACCCCGATAGCGGCTGATCTCTTCCGGGCTCAGGCTGTCTACGTAGGCATCCCCCTGGCGCACGAGTTGCACGGCGTACTCGTACATCTGATCGAAGTAGTCGGAGGCGAAGAACAGGTTATCCCCCCACTCGATGCCCAGCCACCGGAGATCCTCGATGAAGGCGTCAACGTACTCCTGCTCCTCGGTCAGCGGGTTGGTGTCGTCGAAGCGCAGGTTGAACTCCCCCTCGTAGTCCCGGGCCAGGCGCCAGTTGAAATACGCGGCGTAGGCGTGGCCCAGATGGGGGTAGGCGTTCGGCTCCGGGGGGAAGCGGGTGTGCACGCGCTCGTAGCGGCCCTCGGCCAGGTCTCGGTCCACTATCTCGCGAATGAAGTCCGTGCCTTCGTTCTTGTTGTCGGCTGTCATGCAATTGCCACCTGACTGTAGGGCAAGAAGAGAGACGGCCAGGGATGGTGACCGCCTCTATTGATGGTATGCACAGCCCCCGTCACTGTCAACCGTGTCCCCGACCGAACAGTTCTGCAAAATCGTTTCCAGCGGTGTGAGCAGTGGGGCGGAAAAGGCGGGAGGTGACCCCCCCGAGGATGACAGAATGCAGGTTGCTCGTGCAGCGGGTTAGCCCGGGATTCGAGCGTGGTTTATTATGATATAAATCGTGCGGTTCTGTGTATGCCCGATTTGTCCATTTCACGCTGAACCAGTACAAGGCCATAGGCCGGTGCCGGACTTTTGCGTGTTAACTGGACGAATGGCCTTGGGGTTAACTGTTGGGAGTCGAGGCCAGGCGATGGACAGTTGTGAGTTGATAATGCCCGGTGGCCCCTATTTAATAACCTACCCCCGTATAGCCATTGTCAGTTGTCCCGGGGCAGAACGGTGCTGCGGGTACAGTTGCGGCCTTCGGATTTGGCGACGTAGAGGCATCTGTCCGCCTCTTCCAGCAGGTCCTCGACCGTCACGCCTGCATGGTCGGCCCGGAGGTGAACCACTCCTCCGCTGACGGTGAAGCCGGATACCCCTTCGACCCAATGGACGGACTTGCGTGCTACCCCAATACGCAGCCTTTCGGCAAGGTGAAGGGAAGCGTCCAAGCCTGTGTCCGGCAAGAGTACTGCGAACTCATCTCCCCCGTAGCGGGCAGCTATATCGTTGCGACGGATGTTGTCGAGCAGATACTCGCCAAAGGATTTCAGAGCCTGGTCTCCGGCGCTGTGACCGAACTCGTCGTTGACCCGTTTGAAGTGGTCTATATCGAGGAAGAATATGCTGAGCGGGCTGTCGGTGCGCCCGCCGTAGGCCAGCGCATCCTCGCAACGTCTCTGGAATTCGGCACGCCTGAGCAGCGACGTCAGGTCATCGTAATTCAGTTGCTCCTTCAACTCCTCCCGGTGGGCGTGCAAGGCCTCGAGTTCTTCGCGCGTTTCGCGTGCTTCGGCGCGGTATCGCCGGAAGTCGGCCTCCATCTCGGCGGCCAGCCTGCCGATTTGCCGAAGACTGGCGGCGCGTATCTCCACGTAGCTGGCCATCGTTTCCGGGTCTATGTCGAACGCTGCGGCGGTGCTACGCACACCCTGCTCCACTTCGTCCAGCAGCTCTCTTGCTCGGGAGCGGGCCAGCCCTAACTCTTCTTCGGCCATGCGCAGGACCTTTTCGTGCTGGATGTTGCGGTCGGGCCCATTGAACACCTTACCAACCATATCGGCGACCCGCAGCAAGCGGCAGCAGAAGGCGGTCTCTTCGGTCAGGTCGTCGGGCAGTTGGTCGGCGGGGCACTGGTGGAAGGTTATGGCGCGGTAGATCTCCGGCGGGAGCCCCCATTCTCTGAGCAGGTATCCTCCGACAAGCATGTGGGTGGTCCCGAGAATGTCCTGCTCCACCTCTGCGCGATCGAGGGCCGGGTCGGTCCGGCAGGCCTGCATGACGCTGCCGTATTTTTCGGGGACGGCGCTCTGGAGGGCCAGAATACCGATATCCTGGAGGAGCCCGGCGGCGTAGGCATCCTGCCCCTCGACGTCGGGGGTTTGCTCCGCGAAGGCGTGCGCGGCGTGGGAAGTGGTGAGGGCGAAGCGCCAGAAACGCTCCGGTTCGAAGCCCGGGGCGTACGCCATGTCGCGGGCGGCCAGGGCGAAAGCCAGGGAAGTGGCATGGGTGAGGCGAAGCCCCAGCCGCACGAGCGCCGTGCGGAGCGAAGTGATGCGGTGCCGCCCACCGAATATGCCGGAATTGGCCAGCGTAAGAAAGCGCGTGGCTAACGCGGGGTCCGCGGAGACGAGGGAAGCCAGTTCGCCAAAATCCACGTCGGGGACCTTACACTTGGCCATGATGGTAAGTGCTACGGTGGGAACGGTAGGAAGCCGGTCGCTCGCAACGGTCCCCCCCAAGGCTTCCACGTTCGGCTCCGCACGTGTGGAACAGCTTTCATCAGGCATCATGACACCTCTCGTGCGCGGACATCATCCCCGGACACGATCGACTTCACCGGCACCCATAGTATAGGCGCCCACGCGGTGTGACTGCAATCCTAACCGGCTGAAACGCTGTGTGACGCGCGAAACGGGTTTATAGGGCGGAAAGCGCGGAGAAGCGACGGCGGAAAATGTGACGGGCAGTGAGAACGATCAAGCCGTACAAGCGACAGTCGGCGGTTAGTATTCATCGGCTATGCGGCGCTGGAAGATTTCGTCGGCTTCGTAGAAGACTTCGATGGAGTAGCCCTCGTCGCGGAGACGGTCCAGCCGGTCGGGGTCGGTAAAGATGTCCAGGTAGATTTCCCAGGCCTTGAACAGCTTCTCCCGGTCGGTGTTGTGCTCGTTTTGGTAGGCGGCGAAGGCGCGCGATCCGCGCTTGTGCGGGCCGTGGACATCGTAGGCGGCCAGCACGGTCTTTGCGTGCTCCTCGTCCAGGTGCTGGATGAGTATCCGCCAGCCGGGGAGGGACAGAACGTAGCGGATCATGCCGAGGGTTCGCCGGACTCGCTCCAGTTCGTCGCGATCTCCGGCCTTGATCAGGCGGGCTTCCAGAAGCTTGCCCTCGAAATAGACGTCGTCCCGCAGCTTGCTGTTGTTCTCGTCCCAATAACGCTCGAACTCCCGATGCACTTGCTTGACCTCCTCGCGCGGCAGGAGTCTGTTCGCATAGTTCCTCATCCCTGCGTCCGTGGAGTGGAAGCTCTTGCTCTTGCGTCTGATCTTCTTGACGAGGGCCGGCTTCAGCCCTCCGGGCTCCTCCGGTGGTGCGTATCGGGCCTTCAGCTTTTCGGCCGTCTGTTCGTCCAGCCCGTACTTCTCGAACTTGTCCATCTCGCCCTGGATGCGGCGGATCTCGTTCATGGTCTCCGCGAACGCCTCTTCGCTCTCCAGGTTCTCGCGCAGGAGGCCGCCCCATTTGCGCCGGCTCTTCATGGCGGTTTCCTGCATGATGCGGGCCTCCTCGTCGGTCAGGATCATCCGATCCTCTTTCATCCGGTCCTTCATCTCCTCATAGAGTTGGCGCTCTTTGGCCTTGTCCGAGCCAGCCAGGCGATTGAAAGCCCTGTACCGATGGTCGGCCAGCGGGATGTCGCGTACCGGGCTGCCGACAGGGTCCTCCCCGGTCAGGAGGTATGCGAGGTTGACGGCGCTGACGTAGTGCGCATAGGGACCGGGGTGGCCGTCGTGGAGAAGGAACGGCAGTTCGGCAAATCGGGGAACGTCCCACAGGTCGGTCACAGCGGCGCCGCCGAAGCTGACCTTCTCGATGCCCGCATGCTTCGCGGCCATGATGTGGAGCAGGTAGTTGAGGCGGTATGCCTCGGGGTACCGCGCGCACCAGGTGCGGGCCCTCGGGTCGTCCTGGTCGAGCAGCGGGCGGAGGTACTTGTCGTAGAGGATGACTCGAGCGCCGGTGGCGCGGATTCTCTCCGCCATGTCCGGGATGATCTCCGTGCAGAGCATGTCGTGCTGCTCCGGAGTGAAGTTCAGCCACCCGATGGTCTGGACGATGACGTAGTCGTATTGGCCGGCCTCGATTTTGGGCATGACGTCCTCCCGCCATTCCTCGTAGAGGCCGGGCCGGGTGACGAAACGGTCCAGGCGGGTGTAGCCGGCCTGGTCCTCCTGCCGGTCGCAGACCAGGCGGTAGTTGCCGGGGGCCTCGACAATGTCGCGGGTCATCTGGATCAGGTCGAAGCCGAAGGAACTGCTGCCGACGCGGTAAACTTTGATGGCCTGGGGCTGTTCCAATTCGGCGGCGCCGCCAAGGGTGATGGCAAACAGCAAGACGGCCCAGGCGACGAACAGGGCGGTTCGGGGCCTGGTCATGACGTCTTCCGGTGCGATTGATGCGGATGGGTGGTGCGCTCAGCGCGGCAGCCGCGGCGGGCCACTTTAATGTGGCGCTGTTTGCTCATTACCTGCCACCGGTTCCTGGTTGCTTGCTGCCTGCCTCTGGCTGTCCGTTGGCAGAGAGATACTGCGGATGCAGTTGCGGCCTTCAGCCTTTGCTACGTACAGACACTTGTCTGCTTCTTCCAGCAGGTCCTCCACCGTCAGGTTCTCGTGATCGGCTTTCAGGTGAGCCAACCCTACGCTGACGGTAAAGGGGGGAACTCCGTCCGCCCAGTTGCCGGACTTGCGTGCTACACCGTGCCGCAGCCGCTCGACAACCTGGAGGCAGTCTTCGAGATCGGTTTCCGGCAGAAGCAAGGCGAATTCATCGCCCCCGTAGCGGGCAGCACTGTCATAACGACGAATATGCTTGAGCACGTATTCGGCGAACGATCGGAGGGCCTCGTCGCCAGCGGAGTGTCCGAACCGATCGTTGACGCCCTTGAAGTGATCAATGTCGAGGAACACCACGCTGAGTGGCTCTGCGGTCCGTGTGCCGCGGGCCAGTTCGGCCTCGCAGCGCGTCTGAAACGCCGAGCGATTAAGCAGGGACGTCAGATCGTCGCGGCTCAGCTGCTCCTGCAACTGCTCGCGGTGAGCTTCCATGGCGTCCAGCTCTTCCCGGGCGTCCTCGGCTCTGGCACGATATTCCCGGAAGTCGGCCTCCATCTGCGCCGCTAGCC
>CAYVBE010000036.1:0-26318 GCA_964448935.1 uncultured candidatus Brocadiaceae bacterium | reverse complement strand
CGGTAGAAGACCTCGCTGACCGACCGGTTGTAGTGCAGCCGGTTGATGGTCCGCGCCAGAGGGCCCGAGAGACAGCGCACCTTCACGAAGGGCAGGGAGCTGAACTCTTCGGTCTGCGGAATGCTGTTGGTCACCACCACCTCTTTGAGCCGATAATCCGCGTGCAGCTCCTCCAGCCGCGAGCGGGCCTTGCCGACGCAGAGGTTGTGCGAGACGCCGACGTGGACCTGCTCGATGTCCTTTCGCGCCACCAGCTCCGTGACGACGGCGTGCATTGTGCCGCCCCCGCTGATCATGTCGTCCAGCACGATGGCGGTGGTCTTGCCGCGGAAATCGCCGATGATGTCGGTCACCTCAGCGGTCTCCGGCTCGGGGCGGTATTTTGAGGCGATGGCGCACTTCAGGTCCATGGCACGGCCAAAGTGGGTGACGAACTTCGATGCTCCCACGTCCGGGGCGACCACGATGACGTCCTCCCGCCCGCGGAAACGCTCGAACGCCTCGCTGAACAGTGAAAGCGGCGTCAACATGCTGACGGGCCTCCCGGCGTAGAAGCCGCGCAACTGGCCGGAGTGCGGGTCCCAGGCCACCAGCCGGTCAATGCCGGCCTCCAGGCTCAGGTCGGCCATCAGCTTGGCCGTCGTGGGCTCGCGCATGAACCGCGTGGGTTTGTCCTGGCGTGAATAGGCCAGATAGGGCAGCACGGCCGTCACGTGGTTGGCGCCGTGCTCCCGGAAGGTGCGCGCGGCGATGAGGAAGGCCATGTAGTTCTGGTCTATGCTGCGGTCGCTGGTGGGGTCGAACGGGGATTGGAAAAGGAACACGTCGTAGCCGCCCACGTGGGTATCCAGCCGGACGCAGGTCTCGGAGTCGGAGAAGCGGAAGTCTATGTCCTCCAGGTGCAGCACGTTGTCCTCGCTGCCCGCCTCGTGGAGCAGCTCCCGGTATCGGCGCACCACCTCGCCGGAGAGGTAGGAGCCGGAGCAGCATCCGGCGATCAGGAGCCGCCCGCGGCTGGATTCCATCCGCTCGCGCTGCTCCCGCGCGAAACGCTCGGGAGTGAAGAAGACGCGGCGTTCCTCGGTGTCTTTGTCACCCATCATACGGCACCTCCGTCTGCGGCGGGGTCGCCCTCAGCGGCCCACCAGTCGCCCGCCGTCGGTCTCCTCCAGCCACCGGGCGTGCTGCTCGCGGTCCGTCTCGCGCAGACGCTCGCAGTAGCTCTCCAACGCATCGCGGGTGTGGAACGGACCGCCCTCTTCCAGCACGGTGTACATCGGGTCCACCTGCTCGGTGGAGCGGGCCAGCATGTCATTCTGCCACTCCTCGAGTATGGCCAGTCCCTTCTGCGCGATCTCCGGCCGCTCTTCCACCAGGTTGTTGGTCTCGTGCGGGTCTTCCTCAAGGTCAAAGACCATCACCGGCGGATAGTCTTTCATGCCAGTGTGGTAGGTGCGGATGACGATCCAGGGGCCGAACCGCACGCTCCTCTGGCAGCTCCAGGCGCACTGGGATACCACCAGGTGGTCGCGCCCGGACTCCTCCCCCTCTAAAGCGCCGGCGAAGCTCCGGCCCTCCCAGCGGTCGGGGCATTCGCCGTCCAGCAGCTCCATCAGGGTGGGCGGCAGGTCGTAGTTGTAGTGCAGACCCTCGTCCACCCGGCCGCCCTCCATGCCCGGCCAGCGCACGATGAGCGGCACACGGCTGGTGATGTAGTCGGCCGTCTGGTGGTCGCCGTACACGTTCAGCTCGCCCTGGTTCTCGCCGTGATCGCTGCTGATGATGATGGCGGTGTCCTCCAGGACGCCTTTGCGTTCCAGCGCCTCCAGTATCTGGCCGAAGTGGTCGTCGGCGTAGCGTATGCCCACGTCGTATCCGTCAATCCAGCGGCGGTAGTCGTCCAGGTTCCTGATCTGGGAGGGGGCGCGGGGGCGGTCCTCCCCCGGGGAGTAGCCGCCCGGCTCCTGCGCGCTGTGGGGCCCGAAGCTCTGGAAGTCCTCCCGAATCTGCTCCTCGCTCAGCCAGTCGGGGATCGGCTCCCCCTCGAAGGGGTTGCCGTACTCCTCGGGCGTCCGATAGGTGGTGTGCGGGTCCCAGACGTTGACGTGCAGGAACCAGTCGTCCTGCTCGCCGTTGCGCTCTATCCAGTCCAACGCCTCGGGCACCACCTCGTCGGCGCGCTCGCCGCCGCCCTTGCCGGTGTTGACCATCTCGCGCCAGCCGAAGTAGAACCACCAGGCCGAGTGCCGCTCGGCGAAGGGGCTGACGCTGACGGGGTAGAACCCGCAAGACCGCATGGCCATGGGCCAGGAATGCCACTGGAGGGAGAGACGGAATCCGCGGTCCCGGCCGACGAGGTGCGGGTCGGCCGCCGTGCCGCCGTGGCCGACCACGCCCGACTCTATGCCGGGCCGCCCCAGGAAGAGGGCCGCCCTGGAGGGCAGGCAGGGCGCGTCGCTGGCGTAGTAGTTCGTGAAGGTCGTGCCCTGGCGGGCGATGCGGTCAATGTTGGGCGAGGTGTCGCGGTGATAGCCGTAGCAGCCCAGATGGTCGGGACGCAGGGTGTCTATGTCGTAGTAAAGAACACGCATCGGGCACGGTCTCCTTGCGCAGGGAAAGAATCGGAAAGAACGTGGCATTCTAAATCTGCCGTTTCGCGCTGTCAAACCTACTCGGCGGCCGCGTCCTCCTGCTGCTCGGGCTCGGCCGGTTGCTCCTCCACTTCGGCGGGGATGACGCCCTGAGCCAGTCGGGCTATCCTCTGAGGAACCCGTCGCAGGGTGCCCAGGACCTCCACGAGATTCTCCCCCACCAGTTCGGCGCGGACGTTTTCGAGCCCGATCGTCTGCTTCAGGGCCTCCGTTGCCCCCGACAGTCCATCCCGGACGGATTTCGCCGCGTCCGCGTTGGCGCACTCGACCCAGACGGTCAGGTCCAGGTCCTCCTTGTCGGCCGGGCGGGCGTCGCCGGCAACGCTCACCACGGAGTCGGAGGCGATGCCGGTCCCCAGCAACGCTCTTGCCGGCTCGCTCTCGGCGAAACTCCCGAGGAACCGCCTCAGCTCCCCGTCGGTGTTCAGGCAGGCGAAGCGGATGGCGCGCGATTCCTCCGTGCGGCCGTAGGCTTCTTTCAGTGCATCGGACGCGGCGATACCGGCCTGCCCGCCCGCGGTCTGGCGCTGTGCCGCCAGACGGTCGGTCCAGGTTCGTATCCGCTCCTCGCCGGCGCTCCACATGAAATTATTCTTGCGGATGCCCAGCAACGCCTTCTCGCGGGAGTGGATGGCCGTCTCCCGGTAGGTCGTCTCGGGTTTCTCGCCGGCGGCCAGCATCTTCGCGAGCGGCCGGCTGAAGCGGTGCAGCGAGATGGCGCCGCCCACGCGCAGTTGGCCGCCGGCGTCCGGCGAGATGAGCACGATCCCGTGCAGCGGCCCCAGAGCGCCGAGCTGCTCGCCCGTGGCGGTCTGCTTCTGCCCCTGGTTCTGCATCCGCTGAGAGAACGGCGACTCTTTGAGGACCTCGACCAGGAAACCCGCGATGGCAGAATCGCCCTTGGGCACCTCGACGATACAGAATCCCGCCGCGTCCTCGGTCACGAAGGTCTCCGGCGGCACCACGGGCACGGCGCCCGTGAACCACCAGACGCCGACGCCCAGCAGAACCAGAAAGACCACGAAGACCCCCGCACACCCGCCTACGCAGCCCCAAAGGAGTTTGGACTTCTTCTTACCTTCGGTCACCCCAGCCTCCCGCTCATTCACAGTGTGCTATACCCGCAGTTCCTGCTCGCCGGCCTCCAGGTCCTCGAACTCCGCCAGGACGGGCTCGACGTTCTCCGTCAGGAACTCGTCCACCTGGCTCGGCGCGCGGCCCACGAAACTCGCCGCGTCCAGAAGCTCGTCCAGGTTGTCCGCGACGGCACCGAAGGCCGGGTCCTCGCGTATCCTGTCCACCAGGTCGTTCGTGCCGTCGCCGGCTTTCACCCGCTCCGCAGCCTCCATGGAGTGCCGGCGGATGCGCTCGTGCAGCTCCTGCCGGTCACCGCCGGCCCGCACGGCGGCCATCAGGATGTTCTCGGTGGCCATGAAGGGCAGCTCCGCCTCCAGCCGCCGCGCGACTACCTTTTCGTTAACCACCAGGCCCGAAGTGACGTTAGCGGCGACGCGGGCTATGGAATCGGCGGCCAGGAAGCCCTCCGCCAGGGACAGTCGCCGGTTCGCCGAATCGTCCAGGGTCCGTTCAAGCCACTGGTCGGCCGCCGTAAAGGCCGCGTTCTGCACCATGTTCAGCAGGTAGCGGCTCAGGGACGCCATCCTCTCGCTGCGCATGGGGTTACGCTTGTAGGCCATGGCCGAGGAGCCGACCTGTTTCTTGCCGAACGGCTCCTCCATCTCCTTGAGCCCGGCCAGCAGGCGGATGTCCCCGGCCATCTTGTGGCAGGCGATGCCCAGCCGGCCCAGCGCGGTGAGCACGTCATAGTCCAGGCTCCGCGGATAGGTCTGGCCGGTGACGGGCAGCACGCGCGAGAAGCCCATCTTCTCGGCCACCATGCGGTCCAACTCCTTCACCCGCTCCTCGTCGCCGTCGAACAGCGCCAGGTAGCTGGCCTGCGTGCCCGTGGTGCCCTTGGCGCCCCGGAAAGGCATCTCCGCCCGCTGCGCATCGAGCGCCCGGAGGGCCTCCAGAAGGTCCTGCAGCCAGAGGCAGCTGCGCTTGCCCACGGTGGTGACCTGCGCGGGCTGGTAATGGGTGTAGCCCAGGCAGGGAAACGACCGGTACTCGCGCGCAAAGTCGGCCAGGTTGCGACACGCCCGGCTTACCGGACCCAGCAGCAGCCGCAGACCCTCGCGCGTGCGGATCAGGTCCCCGTTATCGCCGACGAAAGCGCTGGTGGCGCCCAGGTGAATGATGCCGCGCGCGCCGGGGCACTGCTCCCCCCAGGCCCGCACGTGGGCCATCACGTCGTGGCGTATCTCGCGCTCGATCTCCGCCACGCGCTCGAACGGTATGTCGTCGGCGTGCTTTTTGAGTTCCTCGATCTGCTCGGAGGAGATGTCCAGGCCGAGTTCGCTCTGGGCCTCCGCCAGGGCGATCCACAGGCGCCGCCAGGTGCGGAACTTGCGCAGGTCGCTCCAGTTTTCCAGCATCTTCCGGCCGGCCCACCGGGTGACGAAGGGCGACCGGTAGGTGGCACGGATGTCGGTGTTGCGGTTCATCAGTCCCCTTTCAATCCCATGGACTGGGAGGTGAACAGCGCCCGGAACGGCACACCGGCCTCCCGGAAAGCCTCCTCGCCGCCCTCCTGGCGGTCCAGCACCACGAAGGCCAGCACCTCCGCAGCGCCCGCGTTCAACAGCGCCTGGGCCGCGCTGAGGGCGGCGCCGCCGGTGGTCACCACGTCCTCAACCAGGGCGACACGATCCCCGTCCTCCAGCAGCCCTTCCAGCCGCTGCTCCGTGCCGTATTGCTTGCTCTCCTTGCGCACGATGACGTAGGGCAGGCCGGTTTCCAGCGCAACGGCCGCCGCCAGCGGCACGCCCCCGAGCGCGGCGCCCGCCAGGCGGTCCACGTCCGCCGGCAGCATGTCGGCCAGTTCCCGCGCCACGTCACGCAGCAGGTCGGGGCGGGTCTCGAACAGGTATTTGTCGAAGTAGTAATTGCTCCTGCGGCCGCTGCGCAGGATGAAATCTCCCTCCAGGTAGGCCGCCTCTTTCAGCCGCGCCGCCAGTTCGTCTTTGTCCATGTTCTATGTCTCCCGCTGTGCACAAAAGCCGGGCCCGGCTACTCGTAGACGATCTCGTAGTAGATGGCCTTGTCCCGTGCCGTGTCAATCTCGAACGAGCCGTCGCGGACGGGCAGCGTCCCGCCGGTGCGGCGGCCGTCGTGGTCCAGAATGTGTACCGTCGGCCGGCCGCGCCGCTGAATCGCAATTCGGGCCCGCACGGGCTCCAGCAGCACGGGGGCTTTCCCGCGCTCCAGGATACCCGCGTTCATCGCGGGCTGATACACCATACCGGTGTTCCGTGAGCGGGCGACGGCGGAGACCAGCAGCCGCGCGTCATCCGCAATGCTCCCCTCCGGGTCCATCGCGGTGACCGTGACGACGGCAAACAGGTTGTCCGGCTCGATGGTGACCTTCCCCAACCGATATGGCTTTTTGGGGGCGAACCCGGCCAGCGCGACCGTGCCCGCCGTGTTGATGGTCACGTAGCCCTGCTGGTCCATCCAGTTCAGGCTGTTGATGTGCTCGTGCAGCGCCTCGGCGCCCGTCCATTCGAGCTGACCGGTGACCGAGCGGACCACGCCGTCCTCCGCATAGCGCGAGAGGTTGATCCTCTCGGTGGACTCGGGCTGGTCAGTGAACTCCACTACGTTCCGACCGGCGGCCATGGCGGCCACGGGAATGTCCCCGCGTATGGCGTTGAAGTCGGCCGTGCTCTCCATCTCGATCTTCTCGACGAAGTCCAGCTCCCCGGTCTCCAGCACCGTAGGGATGTGGACCTTGCGGTTGGAGACGACCCGTCCCTCCTCGACGTCCCCGCGGTACACCATCCGGGCCAGCGTGGGATATTGCCCGATCTGCGTGGGCCTCTGGACGTTCCAGCGCCCGCCCATGTCCTCGGTGAAGCGCCCCATGCCGCTGGCGAACTCGTAGGAGGCGTCCCAGCCCTGCAGGCCCATGCCGTAGGCGGCGATGATCGGCACGCCGTCCGCGGACCAAGGGTAGGGGAAGACGCCGATCCACTCGCTGAGCCCGAACGGGCGGTCCAAAACCTGGGCGAATCCCTCCGCCAGGCTGCCCGAGCCGGGCCGCGCCAGGGGACTCTCGCCGGTGAATCCGGTGCGCCCACCGAAGCCGCCGCCTCCGTAGTACTCGTGCCGGTCTATGTAGCCGACCTCGTAATCGGTATAGAGGTTCAGGTAGTGCGGCATGCCGGAGCCGGCCCACCAGCAGGAACCGACGATGGGTCCCTCGTAGCCGGTGCCCCGGAGGGCCTTCACGAACCTGTGATAGAAATCCGATTGCACCTCGTAGAGGAACCGGGCCGTGTCCAGCAGGCGCTGCTTTGCGCCGAACGCCTTCTCCTGGTCGGCCAGCCCCTCCGGGCTGAACCACCAGGCGTTGCAGATGGGGAAGATGTTGCGCTTCTCCAGACTCTCGTCCGGGTAGCAGAAATCCCAGCAGTTGAAAGCGTCCTCCCCCCATGCCTCGACCAGTGCCTCCTGCGTGCCGTATTTCTCCTTCAGCCAGTTGGAGAACCGTTCGGAGAACATGCGCTTATAGGTCGGCGCGCCGAGCAGGATACTCTGGGTGGAGTAGAAGAAGATGCTGTCCTCGTTGCGCAGCTCGACGTAGGCCAGCGCCGGGTCCTCGGCATACCGCAGGCCCGTGTAGGGGTTCTTGTGGTTCAGGATGTTGACGGTCTGCCGGATGTGGATGTCCTGCACGTCCGGCGCGAAGCTGCTGAACCCGTAGGTGTCGCCGCTGCGGCGGATGCGGCCCTGGTTGTCACGGACGATGTTACCTTCCCGGTCGCGGCGCGGCTTCATAATCTCGTCGAAGGCCACCACGCGGTCGGCGTCCTCCGGCCCCAGCCGCAGGTGGAACACCGGGGAGTGGGCATGGTAGACACCGTTCTTCTTCAGCTCCGCGGTAAAATAGTCGTACTGGTCCAGCTTTTCGGGGTCGAACTTCAGCACGGACTCGTCGCTGAGGATGCCGCGCGTGTTCTCCATGTGCTTGTGGACGCGGATGCAGTTGACGCCGTACTTCCTGTAGTGCCGGGCGTACTGCGCCAGGTCCTCGCGGCTGCGCGGGCTTCTCCAACCCGAAAGGAACGTGCCGCTTCCGATGTTCAGGCCCCAGAACTTGACCGACGTGCCGTCCTCGAACTCGAAGCGGTCGCCCACCATGCGCACGCCGCCGTGTTTGCCGGCCGGTGCCTCTATCCAGTCCTCCAGCCCCACGACGCTCGGGCCGGTGTCGTTCTCCGGCTCGAAGGCGAACCAGTCCGACAGGTAGTCGCCCCGCGCCACGGTCTCGAAGCCCCCCACCTTCCGGCCGCCCTTGAGCAGCGCGACCTCGAACGGCGCGGAGCCCTCCAGGCGAGTCTCCGGCGCCATGCGCACACGGAAGCGCTTCAGCCCCCGCCCGGCGGGCAGGCTGACGCTCTCCTCGGCATCTCCCAGCCGTACGGTTACCCGGTCGGCCGCCGTGACGGCCAGCAGCGCTTCGGCCGCCGGATTCTCATCGCTGAGCATACGGTTAGTCGGCGAGGCGCAGGCCACGGGGTGCTCCGGCTCGCCGATGGCCACGCGGCTGAACTGCCCCGGGCGGAAGTGCCCGCAGATCACGCGGTCGTCCCAGCTCTTCTGGGGCGACGCGTCCCAGCGCAGCACCTCGACTTCCGGCTCATCCGGGTCGGACTGCACGACGTAAATGGCCAGGCCCATGAACGGGAAAACGGGTCCTCGGAGGCCGAACTCTCGCCAGGGCATCGCGATGCGGTAAGTGGTCTCGCCGGCCGCGTCGTCCCTGTCCACCTCGGGAGCCAGGTCGGGCCGCATGCCGGTGCCCGTGACCGCGCCGTTGAACTCTGCCCACGCGGCGGGTCCCCGGTCGGTCAGGGAGAAGGTTATGGAGGCGTCTCCGAGCCCCACGATCGTTGCAGCGTCCGCCTGCCCGTGCGCGCCGTCCCCCCACGCGTCGAAGCCGATGCGCAGGCAGTCGTTCTGCCACATACGGCCGCCCGACTCACCGCCGGCGTGGGTATCGTCCCGCACCACGGCGTGGATCGTCAACGCTTCTTCGCTGACGGCCAGCCGGACTTCAGCTTCGGTGTGTTCGCCTGCCAGGCGGAAGGTGGGCTCCCCGCGCATCCAGGAATCGTCCCCCGGCCGCACCCAGGGCGCCGTCACGGATGCACGCTCGGCGGCCGGCAGCGGCGCGACAGCGAGTTCCTGCGCGGCACGGATCAATCCCGCCGCAAGGGAAAGGAAAAGCAGCGTGAAGAACAGCCGTGTAGACATGGCGCACCTCGCTCGAACGGGAAGGAATCCACCCTGGCAGGTGATAATAGAGGCACCGGGCCTGGTACGCAACCTACAGCACGTGCTCCCGCACCAGGCGCCCCACCTCAGCGATGTTGTCGGCTTCGGCTATGTCCCTCAGGTCTCTGCCCACAAGCAGCATCGCGTCGTCGTAGGTGTGCATGCCGGTGCGCGGGCCCTTCTCGAACAGGTGCCCGGACCCCAGCTTGGCCTTCAGGTCGTAGCCGTTGCACGGGTCTATCACGATGTCCGGCGCGCGGTCCACGTAGGGCCCCTCGAAGACCTCCTCCTTCTTCATCACCTGTTTGCAGACCACGTCGCCGGTCTCCGGGTGCTTGATGGCACGCAGTTTGGCCATAATCTCCTGGCGCAGCGGTTCGTATTCCTTGTCCGACACCGCGCCGTCGTCCCACGCCCCCTCGGTCAGCAGATGTATCCGGCCGGGCACGAGGGAGACCGCGCGGGAGCCGGGCTTGATGGCTTTGTAGGCGAGTTCCGGCTTGTTCTCGTAGTCCAGGTAGCCCTCGTGTTTGAGCCACCGGTTGAGCTGCACCTCCCACTTCAGCGCGCAAAAGCCGTGGTCGCTGCAGATCAGCAGTTCGTCATCGTCGCCCAGGGCGTCCACGACCTTCCCCAGGAAGTCGTCCAGCTTCTTGTAGAAATCCCAGAAGTAGCCATCCTCCTCGGTGGAGCCGCCGCTCCGGCCCCGCCAGAGGAAGTGGTTGATCCGGTCCGTATCCATCACGTGCAGGAAGAAGAAATCCCACTCCGGGCCGTCCTCGTCGCCCTCCAGCAGGGCCAGCGCGGTCCGCTGCCGGGCCTGGCTGGCGGCGGTCAGGTCCTCTTTGAACCGTGCCGGGGACTCGATGGCCACGGCGGGGTCTATGTCTATCTGGTAGTCGTTTTCCCGGAGCGTTGCCAGGACGTCGGGGCGGGAGACCGCGCGCTCGTCCAGCGCCGGGGCCAGAAAACCGCTGACCATGAACCCCTTCACGTCCGGAACGGGGTAGGTCATGGGGATGCCCAGGGCGGCGAACTGCTTGCCCGCCTTCTCCAGCTTCTCCCAGAGCGTGGGGGCCTTCAGATCGTCCGCCTTGGGGATGGTCAGCTCCAGGTCGGGCGTCAGCTCCACGAACCCGTAGACGTCGAAGGCGGCCGGGTTCTCGCCGGTCTGGAAGGCCGACCACGCCACGCCGCTGACCGTGGGGAAGACGCTCTTGATCTTGCGGAAGGTCCCGCGTTCGGCCAGCTTGTGGAGGTTCGGCATCACCCCCTCGTCCATTAGCTCTTCGGCCAGGGAGTAGGGGAAGCCGTCCAGCCCGATTCCGATGATGCGTTTGGACCTGCCAAAGCCGAAAATCATGTTCTCACCTCTCCTGCATGGCGCTCTGCGCCTCGGGGTGCGTTACTATGCCGCCGGCCACCACGTCGTGCCCGCGCTCCAGGACGAAGCGTCCCAGCTCCTGAACGTCGTAGAAAGACTCAAGCACTACCGGCTCCCGCGTGCGGAAAACCACCTCACCAACCTCCGTCTCCTGCAACCGCCCCTCGTCGGTCGGCAGCCGCTCCAGCGTGCTGGAGTCCATGCGCACGCTCAGCTCCCGGACCGTGCAGGGGCGCTCCTGCGTGGCGCACTTGAACACCAGGTCGTCCTCCTCCAGCCGCAGGGGCTCGGGCGCCAGCCAGAAAACGGTGCCGTGGAAGGACGTGCTCAGCCCCGGCGTATCGTCGGGCGGGCAGCCCACCTGCCCGCGCTCCGGCGGGGCGCCATCCAGCCGAAGGCCGACGCACTCGCCCGACTCGGCGGCGCTCAGGCTTCCGTCCGGATACTGCTCGATACCGAGCACGTGCCGCGGTGTGTCATCGGGAAGGAATCGGAGCGTGGTGTCGCTTTTCAGCACCCCGCTCTCCACGCGCCCGGCCGCCATGGGGGCACCGTCCACCTGGTAGACGTCCTGCACGGGGAACCGCAGGGGCTTCTCAGTGGGCGGGGGCAGCTTCCGGAAGCGGTCCAGCCCCTCCAGCACGGTCGGCCCGTCGTACCAGGCCATGTTCTCGGAGCGGTCCGCCACGTTGTCCCCGCATTTGGCGCTCATCGGCACTTCCAGCGTTGGGGTCACCCCCAGACGCCCCAAGAAGTCCCGCATATCCGCCCGCACATCCTCGAACCTCTGCCGGTCCCAGTCCACCAGGTCCATCTTGTTGTAGGCCACCAGCACCTGGTCCAGGCCCAGCAGCTTGACCACATAGGCGTGCCGCTTCGTCTGCTCCTGGACACCCTCGGCCACGCTGCAGGTCAGCACCACGGCTTCCGCCTGGGAAGCGCCGGTGATCATGTTCTTGATGAACTCTTTATGGCCGGGCGCGTCAATGATGACGTAGTCGCGCAGGTCGCTGCTGAAGAACGTCTGCGCGGTGTCAATGGTGATGCCGCGCTCGCGCTCCTCGCTGAGGTGGTCCATGATGTTGCCGAATTCCATCTCCCGCCCGTCGGACTCGGCGGCGGCCCGGATCTCCTCGATCTTGCCTTCCTGCAGGGAACCGGTGTCGTAGAGCAGGCGGCCGATCATCGTGGACTTCCCGTGGTCCACGTGGCCGACCATCACAAACGACAGGCTTTCGGCGTCCATTGATGCCTCACATGTAACCCAGTGCGCGGAGTTTCTGCATGGTGTAGGTGTCCTCCTTGTCCTGCGCGCGGCCGGCGCGTTCGGCGGTGGTGGAGGTTTCGAGTTCGGCGATGATCTCTTCCACCGTTGTCGCCTCGGAGGGCACCGGCGCGCAGCAGGTCTCACAGCCCAGGCTGCGGTAGCGCTGCCCGCCCTGCGCGAAGTATAGCTCGTTGACTTCCAGTTCTTCGCGCTGGATGTAGCGCCAGATGTCCATCTCGCGCCAGTGCAGCAGCGGGTGAACGCGGACGTGCGTCTCCTCGTCGGCGCGGGTGCTGTACTGGTCCCACAGCTCGGGCGGCTGGTTCTCGTAGTCCCACTGGAACTGGCGGTCGCGCGGGCTGAAGTAGCGCTCCTTGGCCCGGATGCCGTGTTCGTCCCTGCGGATACCCAGCAGCAGCGCCTCGAAACCGTGCTCGGCGATGCAGTCCTTCAAGGCCTGGGTCTTGAGCTGGGTGCAGCACTCCAGCTTGCTCTCCGGCCCCATGCCGGCCTCCAGGGCGGCGTCGTTGCGCGCCACGATCAGGTCCAGGCCCCACTCCTCGACGCATCGGTCGCGGAAGTCGTACATCTCCCGGAAGTGGTAACCGGTGTCTATGTAGATGACCGGGAAGGGGATACGACCGAAGAACGCCTTCTTGCAGAGCCACACCAGCGTGGTCGAATCCTTGCCCACCGACCAGAGCGCCGCGATGTTGTCGAACTGGCTGTAGGACTCGCGGATGATGTATATGCTCTTGTTTTCGAGTTCGCTAAGAGGTTCCATGATCGTCTCCCGCGTCCCCCGGGCCGCCCGGCCGGGCTGATTGTTGGATGCGACGAAAAAGGTTGTCTGACTATGATAGGCGGCGGCACCGCCAAATGCAACCTCTGCGGGCGGTTCCGGAGCGCCGCGATGCTTGACGCACGGCGCGGCGGCCGTAGAATAGCTGCACTATGCTTTACCGACCGCCGGACAAAGTGCTGTGGGATACGTGTCTGATGCGCCATGAGGAGTGGTTTCACCTCTTCCACCTGCGCCACGGAAAATCTCTGGGCCACGCGCGAAGCGAAGACCTGGTGCACTGGGAGACGCTGCCCACGATTGACCTCACCGGACCGGAGGGCGCGTGGAACCAGGACGGCGCGCCGTGGACGGGCTGCATCGTGCCCCGCGAGGGGAGATTCTACATGCTGGCCGGCGGCCCGGGGCCGGACGGCATACCGGGCTACGGCCTCCTGGTCTCGGACGACCTCACCGGCTGGGAACAGCTTTCGGACGAGGCGGTCCTCAGGCCCTGCCCGCCTCACTACCAACGCCAGCCCAGCGACCTGAACGTGATGCACGCCGCGTGGCGCGACCCATGCGTGATACGCGGCGAGGATGGCCTGTACCACGCCTTCCTCTGCGCGCGGTCGCCCGACTGGTCCGCCCACGACACAGGCGCCGTGGTGGCCCACGCGCGGTCACGCGATCTGGTGGACTGGGACTATCTCCCCCCGCTGGCGTGGGTGGGTGATCGGGTGCTCTTCGCCGAGGTGCCGGACGTCTTCCGAGTGGGCAACTGGTGGTACCTGCTGTTCCTGGACCACGGCTGGGGCGGCACGCGCGTCAACAGTCCCGCCCGCAACGACATGGCGGGGACTTTCTACCTGAAAAGCCGGTCGTTGGAAGGACCTTACGAATGGCCGGATGAGCCGCTGCTGATCGGGGGCGACGGCGACCGGCTGTGCCCCTGGGCGGCGCGGACGATCGAGGTGGACGACGAGCGGTGGCTCTACTTCCACAACGCGGGGGGCTCCCCGCCGGCCTTCGGGCTGCCGAAGCGCATCGAGCAGGCCACGAACGGCGACCTCTCGCTCAGCTACCTGCCGCTGTTGTCGTCCGTCGAGGAATCCTTACCCGTGGACGTGTCGGAGGTCGTCTCGCACCGCAAGCCTCAGGACCGCGGGCGCTGGACGGCCTCGGACGAAACCATCGAGGGCCGGGCCGACGCGACGGGCACGGCCGCAGTTGTCTCCGACGGTCTTGCTGATTGCCGTCTTGCCTGCCGCGTCCGCAGCGATACGGCCGCCAGAGCCGGTTTGGTCCTGAGGTCCCACGGGCAGCCCGGAACGAATCTCTTCGAGCAGAAGAACCGCGGCCTGGTGGTCTGGCTGGACTTCGAGCGCGGGCGGCTCGCGGCCGAGCGGTGCGCCTGGGTGCCGGGCTTCGGCTGGGGCCGCCCCGTCGGCGACCAGATGGGCCACCACAAGGAGCCGGACATCATCCAGCGGGTCAGATGCGACCTGCCGAGGGACCGGTGGCACTCCCTGCGCGCGCTGGTCCGCGACGCCTTCCTGGAGGTCTACCTGGAGGACCGCTGGATGCTGACCCTCGAGGTCGGAAGCCACGCCGGCAGCGGAAACGTGGAGCTGACCGTCGAGCGCGGCCGGGCCGAGTTCCGGGACCTCTCTCTCGCCGCCCTGCCGCCCCTCTGATCGTGCCGGCGTCCACCGTCCTTCACACCGTGGGCGCGGTGGGGTCGGCGGTATCCACCCGGGTGGGGCGCCAGTCGGGGTTGGGGCGCGGGGTGCGCGCGCAGACCTGTTCCTTCCATGCCTCCAGGCGGGCCATCATACCGTTGCGCAGGCCCGGCAGTTCCTCAGTAAGATCGTTCTCCTCGCCGATATCCTCGCGCACGTTGTAGAGTTCCAGGTGGCCGTCCTCAAAGAACTCGATCAGCTTGTGGTCGCCCATGCGCACCGAACAGCCGGGGCGGCCGCCGCAGTTCGAGTAGTGCGGGAAGTGCCAGAAGATGGCCTCCCGGTTCAGGGGACCCTCGCCCCGCAGCAGCGGCGTCAGGCTGACGCCGTCCACGTGCTGCGCCGGGTCCGGCGCGGCGCCCGCCGCCTCCAGCAGCGTGGGGTAGTAGTCCGTGCTGGTCACCGGATCGGCGCACTCCGACCCGCGCTCGGCCACGCCGGGCCAGCGGACGATGGTCGAGACGCGCGTTCCGCCCTCGTACATCCACCCCTTGCCGCAAGCCAGAGGCAGGTTGCTGGTTACGCCGCCTCCCCGCCCGGTCGCCAGCCCACCGTTGTCCGAGGTGAAGACCACCACGGTGTTCTCCCACTCGCCGGTCTTCTTGAGGTGATTCACCACCCGCCCGATGTTCTCGTCCATGCTGTATATCATGGCCGCATATTCGGGGTAGGACTGCAGGACGCGGTGCTTGATCATCTCCTGCTCGTCCGGGTCGAAGGGACCGGGCCCGATGATCTCGCACGGGTCGCGGTCGGCCAGGCCCATCTCCTCCGCCTTGCGCCGGAACTTCTCGACGTGCTCCTCCTTGCCCTGAATCGGGGTATGCACGGAGTAGAACCAGAGGTTGAGGAAGAACGGGGCTTCCGTCCCGTTCTGGAGCCATTTGATCGCCAGGTCGCCCAGATGGTCGGTCAGGTACTTGCCTTCGCTCCGGTCCTCCAGCGTGGGAATGCCCCAGGGGCTGAAGTAACCGTTGACCGGCATACCCCACTCGCAGCCACCCAGGTTGTTATCGAACCCGTGCCGATCGGGGTAATAGTCCGGCCCGCCCAGGTGCCATTTTCCCACGTGGCAGGTGCGGTAGCCCTGCTCGCCCAGCGCGCGCCCCAGGCTCCTCTCCGAGTGCGGCAGATGGCGGATGTAGGGCACGTCTATGACGCGGCCGCCGCGCGGGTGGCCGTGCCATCCCCAGTCAACGTAATTGGTCAGCCCCAGCCGCGCGGGATACTTACCGGTCATGATGCTGGCGCGCGTGGGGGAGCAGACGGGGCAGGACGCGTAAGCGTCCGTGAACAGCATCCCCTCATCGGCCAGCACGTCAATATTGGGCGTCTCGTAGAACTCGCTCCCGAAACAGCCCACGTCCCGCCAGCCCAGATCGTCAATCAGGATGAACAGTATGTTCGGGCGACTCGCGCTCACGGCGTCCTCCTCGTCATCAAAGTTGCGGATCAACGACGAACCGAACTGCCGATTGTAGTGGGACGTCGGGCCGCGCGCCAGAGTGCCCGATATAAACATAAGGCCCGTGCAGCACGCACGGTGGATGTGTGGCGCAGGCGCCCTCGCCTGCGGTCGTTTCTTTCGACCGGCCCCAGATGCGCCGGCACGGACCTCGTTACAAAGCCTTTACACACACGCGGCCCTCGGCGTGGTAGGCTTGTAGTGTAAGAGACGAGGAACCAACCGGAGGGTGCGGAGATGAAGCGAACGATGCTGCTGATGGGAGTCCTGGCAGGACTGATGGCGGCGCCCGCCGCGCTGGCGCAGGTCCGGGAGACATCATTCCGGGCGCGCAACCTTGTGGTGCCGCAGGCGGGCGGATTCGCCCTCAGCGGGAGGCGCGAAACCGTCGAGGTCACGCGGGTGGACGTGGCGGTGAGAATTCGCCACCGGGTTGCCACCACCACGATGGACATCTCGCTGGCCAACCGCACGGGCCGCCGGCAGGAGGCGGAGCTGGTGGTGCCGGTGCCCGAGGGCGCGGCGGTGAAGGGGTTCGCCTATGAGGGCGAGGCGGCGGAGCCCACCGCGCGGCTGCTGCCCCGCGAGGAGGCGACGCGCACCTACGAGTCCATCGTCGCGCGCATCCGCGACCCCGCGCTGCTGGAGTTCGTCGGCTGGAACCTGGTCCGCTCCTCGGTCTTCCCGGTGCCCGCCGGGGGAACGCAGAAGGTGCGGCTGGCCTACGAGCACGTGCTGCCGCGCACGGGAGACCGCGTGGACTACATGCTGCCTCGCACCGAGTCCCTGCGCTACCGCGTTCCCTGGCACGTCACCGCCACCATCCGGTCCGAGAAGCCCGTGTCGGCGGTCTATTCGCCGAGCCACCGGCTGGAGGTCGAGAGGCGCGGTCCGAAGTTCGTCCGGGCGGAGGTGGCCGAGGTCGCGCGGACCGATCCGGGCCCCTTCCGGCTCTACTACCTGCTCGGCGGGGAAGAGGTCTCGGCATCCTTGTTCGCCTACCCGGACCCGGCGGCGGGTGGTGGATACTTCCTGCTGCTGGCCGGTCTGCCGGCCGAACTGCCGCAGGGGGAAGCCGCCATGAAGCGGGACGTCACGCTGGTGCTGGACCGCTCCGGCAGCATGCGGGGCGAGAAACTGCCCCAGGTGCGCGAGGCCGCGCTGCAGGTCATCGGCGGGCTCGAAGACGGGGAGGCGTTCAACGTCATCTTCTACAACCAGACCGTGGACCGCTTCGCCGCGCGCTCGGCGCTGAAGAGCGACGCGTCCATGCGCGAGGCCGAACGTTACATCGAGAGCATCAACACCCTCGGCGGCACCAACATCCACGACGCGTTGCTGGAGGCGCTGCGACAGGAGCCGCGCTCCGGGATGTTGCCCGTGGTGCTGTTCCTGACTGACGGCCTGCCCACCGTCGGGCGGACCTCGGAGGTCACCATACGCCGCCTGGCGGAAGAGGGCAACCCCCACGGGAAGCGCGTCTTCACCTTCGGCGTGGGGGCGGACGTCAACGCGCCGCTGCTTCAGGGCATCGCGCGCCGCAGCCGCGCCACCGCCACCTTCGTGCTGCCGGGACAGAGCGTCGAGGTCGAGGTGGGCAAGCTCTTCCGGCAGCTCTACGGACCGATCTTGGCGGCGCCCGAGCTGACCGCGCCGCGGAGGCTCATGGACGTCGTCCCGGCCACCGTGCCCGATCTCTTCGCCGGGGAGGAGCTCGTGGTGCTCGGCCGGTATGTGGGAGAAGAACCGCTCCACTTCCGGCTCCGGGGCGACTACCTGGGCAGGCAAAGGACCTTCAAGTTCTCATTCGACCTCAAGGAGGCCACCACCGAGAACAGCTTTGTGCCCCGGCTCTGGGCCAGCCGCAAGATCGGCGTGCTGGCGCAGGCGATCCGGGAGGCCGGGGCGGGCGAGTTTCCCGCCACGTCGCCTCCGGAGATCACCGACCCCCGACTGCGCGAGCTGGTCGAGGAGGTTGTGCGGCTGAGCACGGAGTTCGGCGTACTGACGGAATACACGGCTTTCCTGGCGCGCGAGGGGACGGACCTGTCGGGCCTGTCCGACCTCCTGGCGGAGGCCGAGCGCAACTTCGCCGGCCGCGCGCTGCGCGACCGTTCCGGGTGGAAAGGGGTGAATCAGGACATAAACAACGCGCAGCAGATGGCGCAGGCCGAACTCAATCGGCGGAACATTTTCCTGGATCAAAAGCTGCGCGCGGTGGAGACGACCGCCGTCCAGCAGGTCAACGACCGCGCCTTCTACCGGCGCGGCGGCAGGTGGCTCGACAGTCGGCTGCTGGGTAAGGGAAGGTCCGCCGAAGCTGCGCGCGTGGTGGAGTTCGACTCCGAGGAGTTTCGCGCACTCGTCCGGCGGCTGGCCCGCAGCGGGCGGCAAGGCTGCATCGCGCTGCGCGGCGACGTCCTGCTGCTGGTGGACGGCGAAAACCTGCTCATCCGCAACCCGGAGGGAGAATGAGAGCCATGGACCGAAGAACATTCGCGGCCCGCACCGCGTCTCATGGAATAGAAGGCCAACCCGGCCAATCGCGATCAGACGGACACATTTCAAGGAGGAGGAGCGCTATGAAGCGCGCAACGCTCGGTTTGGTGGTCGGTTTGTGTGTCGCCCTGGCCTGCGCCACAGTGCAGGACGTTCGGGGGCGGGAAGTCGTGGCGGAGGAGGACAGGCCGCTCATCCAGATGGCCATCCTGCTGGACACCAGCGGCAGCATGTCCGGCCTCATAGACCAGGCCCGGACGCAGATATGGAAGATCGTCAACGAGTTCGCCACCACCGAGAAGGACGGCCGCATCCCGCAGTTCCGGGTCGCCCTCTACGAATACGGCAAGAGCAGCCTGCCGCAGGACGAGGGCTACATGCGGATGATCCTGCCGCTGACGACCGACCTGGACAAGGTTTCGGAGGAGCTGTTCGCTCTGAAAACCAACGGCGGGAGCGAGTACTGTGGCATGGTCATCAAGCGCGCGGCGGAGAACCTGCAATGGAGCGGATCGAACGACGACCTGAAGGTCATCTTCATCGCCGGCAATGAGCCGTTCACGCAGGGCAGCGTGGACTACAAGAAGGCCTGCAAGGCCGCCATCAGCAAAGGCATCGTGGTCAACACGATCCACTGCGGCGCCGAGAAAGCCGGCATAGACGGCAAGTGGAAGCACGGAGCCCAGTTGGCCGACGGCTCCTACATGTGCATCAACCAGAACCGGCAGGTCGTCCACATTGACGCGCCACAGGACGAGGAGATCGCCCGGCTCGGCCGCGAACTCAACGACACCTACGTGCCCTACGGCGCGGCCGGCGAGGCGAGCCGGGATCGGCAGCTTGCCCAGGACGCCAACGCCGCCAGAAGAGCCACCGCCGGAGCGCAGGTCCAGCGCATGGTGGCCAAAGCCGGACCGCAGTACGAGAACGCCGGCTGGGACCTGGTGGACGCCCTCCGCGAGGAGAAGGTCAAGCTGGAGGAGATGGAGGAGGAAGCCCTGCCCGAGGAACTGCGCGAGATGTCGCCCGAAGAGCGCAAGGCATACATCGAGCAGCAGGCCGCCCGGCGGGCGGAAATCCAGCAGAAGATCAAGGAACTCAACGCGGCCAGGCAGAAGTACGTCGCCAAAGAGCGCGAGAAACTCACCGGCTCCGAGGAGAACACCCTGGACCAGGTGATGATCGCAACGCTCCGCGAGCAGGCCGCCCGAAAGGGCTTCGAGGCCCCCTCCGAGGAGGCCGAGTGACGGGACAGCCACGTTGCGCCGCGGCGGCCCGCTGCCGTAAACTACGGGCCGCCGCGGTGCTGCCGTCCACCGAACTCGACAACGCAACCGTGCAGTTCCAAGGGAACTGCCAGCCACCGAAGGTGGCCAGTCCACAATGAGACAGAAACGCATACTCATCATCGAGGACGACGACGCCGTCCGGCGCGGGCTGGTGGACGCCGTCGGGTCCCGCGGCTACCGCGCCTTCGAGGCGGCCGACGGCCCCTCGGGGCTGCGGAAGGCCATCAAGCTCACCTGCGACCTCATCTTGCTTGACCTGGTGCTGCCGGAGCTGGACGGACTCGAGATACTGGAGGAGGTCCGGCGGGCGCGCCCGTCCCTGCCGGTCATCATCCTGACCGCGCGCGGCGCGGAGGAGGAGCGCGTGCGCGGCCTGCGTTTGGGCGCGGACGACTATGTGGTGAAACCTTTCAGCATCCGGGAGCTTCTGGCCCGTGTGGACGCAGTCCTGCGCCGCAGCCCCGAGCGGCCGGCCGAGATCAGAGATGTGCAGTTGCCCGGAGGCATCGCCGACTTCGAGAGGGCGGAGGTCCGCTTCGAGGACGGCGAACGCTCCGAACTCACCGAACGGGAGACCGAGCTGCTCAGCTACCTGGCCCGCAACCGGGGGCGCGTCATCTCGCGCGACGAGATACTGAGCCGCGTCTGGCGCATTGACCCCGGCGGGCATTACACGCGGACGGTGGACATGCACGTGGCCCGGCTGCGCGAGAAGCTGCGCGACGACCCCGCCGATCCGTCCGTCATCCTGACCGTCCGGGGGCGCGGCTACATGCTGGCGGACGCGGGAGGTGAATAGTGAAAAGACCCCGCCTGATCTGGCTGGTATTCGGCCTGGCCGTTGCCGGTGTCATCGCCGCGCTGGCCTGGGCGACCGCCCTGGGCCTGCGGCTGGAGCGCCGCGCCGAGACGGACCGCCGTGCGGCCGCCCGGGAGGAGCGCGTTCGGCTGGCACTCTGGCGCATGGACTCCGCCCTGACGCCGCTGCTGGCACGGGAGAACTCGCGGCCCTACTTTGTCTACAGCACGTTCTACCCGGAGAACCGCGCCTACACCCGCATGTTCTCGCCGCTGGAGCCGGGGGAGGTGCTGGTGCCCAGCCCGCTTCTGGCGTTCGATTCGCCGTATGTCGAGATCCACTTCCAGATTGCGCCCGACGGCAGCCTCACCTCGCCCCGGGCGCCCACGGGCAACATGCGCGACCTGGCCGAGGGCGAATACCTCTCCCCCGAGGAAATCCGGCTGGCCGAGCAGAAGCTTGGGCAGCTCGCCGAAAAACTGGATCGCACGCGACTTCTGGCCGAACTGCAGCAGGATGCGCCCCGGCAGGCACCGGTGCAGACGAGCGTGGTCGTGCAGCAGGAGAATCAGAAACTGATGAACCAGGTCGCCATGCAGGCGAGGGCCAGCCAGTTGGAGCAGGCCATCGAGCAGAACGCACCTATGACAGGGAAAGCACCCGACCGCCGGGGCCAGGTCCGGGAGGGACCCCTGCGTGCCGTGTGGGTCGGAGACGTCCTGCTGACCGCCCGGCGCGTGCAGGCAAACGGCGGCGCTTACGTGCAGGGATGCCGGCTGGACTGGGCGGCGCTGCAGGGGTGGTTGTTGGGGCAGGTGGAGGACCTGCTGCCCGAGGCGCGGCTTGAGCCACTCCGCGGGGGCGAGCAGCCGGAGGACTACAGCATGTTGGCCTCCCTGCCCGTCCGGCTGGCGCCGGGCGAGGTGCAGGTGGCAGGCCGGTCGGGGCTCTCGCCGGTGCGGCTTTCGCTGCTGGTCGCGTGGGCCTTCCTCTTCGCCGCGGTCGCGGCTATCGGTTTCTTGCTGCACGGCGCCATCTCGCTGAGCGAGCGGCGGGCGGATTTCGTCTCGGCTGTGACCCACGAGCTGCGCACGCCGCTGACCACCTTCCAGATGTATTCCGAGATGCTGGCCGACGGCATCATCCGGGACGACCGCCGCCGGCAGGAATACCTTGAGACGCTGCGCTCGCAGGCCTACCGCCTGGGTCATCTGGTGGAGAACGTGCTGGCCTTCGCGCGGCTGGAGAAGGGCCGCTCGAGGTCCGAGGCGGAGCGGCTGTCCCTCGGCGACCTCCTCGGCCGCATCCGGTCCCGGCTGGAGGAGCACGCGCAGCGCTACGGCGTCGTGCTTGAAGTTAATATCCCTGACGATGCGGCGGAGACGCCGGTCGCCGTGGACGTATCCGCCGTGGAGCAGATACTGTTCAACCTGACCGACAACGCCTGCAAATACGCCGCCCGCCCCACCGGCACGCCCATCGAGATCGAGGCGTCCCTCGAGGGTCGCGAAGCCGTAGTCAGCGTCCGGGATCACGGCCCGGGCATCCCGCCCTCCGAGGCGCGGCGCATCTTCCGCCCCTTCCACAAGAGCGCCCGCGACGCGGCGAACTCCGCGCCGGGAGTGGGCCTCGGCCTCGCCCTCTCCCGCCGGCTGGCAAGGGACATGGGCGGCGACCTGCGCATGGAGAGCCCCCAAGGCCCCGGCGCCCGCTTCGAGCTGCGCCTCCCCCTGGCAAGCTAACGGGCTGCCCGGCACTATAGAACGCGTCCCGCCTTGCTGCGGCCGCCCTTCCAAAGGTCGTACTCCGGGTCGGCGTAGCGGCTGAAGAAGTCCTCCAGTTGCCGGTTCAGCTCGCCCCGCACGTCTGCGTATTCGGGGCGCTCCGCCAGGTTAATCCGCTCGCCGGGGTCTTCAGCCAGGTGGAGGAGTTCGTCCGGGCCGTCGGGGTGGCGGCGGGTGTATTTCCACTGCGGCGTGCGGACGGTGCGCGCGTTTTCGTACTCGTGGAAGGTCGTCTCGGGCCGCGCTCCCGGCTCTTTCCCCCGGAGAACGTCCGCGTAGTTGCTGCCGGGCAGTTCCGGGAGCGTGGGGAACTCGCGGACGGTGCAGTAGGCGTGGGGTCCCATCTGCGCGTCCGGTTGTTCCTGTCCCAGCCAGTTGTGCACGCCGTGCCGGGAGGGGATGAGGCCGGTCAGGCAGGTGGCGCGGTTGGGGGAGCAGACGGGGTTGACGCACCGGGAGCGGGCGAAGCGCAGCCCCTCCGCTGCCAGCCGGTCCGCGTTGGGCGTGCGTATCTCGTCGTTGCCGTAGCAGCCCAGCGTCCAGGGGCTCTGATTGTCCGTGATGACGAAGACGACGTTCGGTCTGTCCATGGTTGTGTCTCAGGACGGCGGAGGTTGGTGATTCGGTGTGATAAGCTACCGCCACTATAGGGGGGTCCGGGCCCGTGTCAAGGTCGCTCGCCGCCCGTGACCCGTCCCACGGCAGGGCCGGGTTTCTTGCAAGGCGCTGCGCCACGCAATATCATGGCTGTGGCATGACACCGGACAGCGGTGCCGGACGGGGACTTTTCTCCGGGCATCTCTGATTCTGCCGGTTTTCCGGTACGCTTTGCGGTGAGGGAGAGACGACCTTTGGGCAGCCTTCAAGACAATCCCGTTGCCGCGTTCATCGCCCGGGTCGGGGCGCTGGCCCTGACGCCGGTGGAGGGCATGGGGCGTATGGGGGTTTTTCTGTTCAATGTGGTTTCCGTGGTCTTCGTGCCTCCCCTGAAGCTGGGGCGGGTGGTGAAGCGGGTGCAGTTCATCGGCTTCCAGTCGCTGGTGGTGGTGCTGCTGACGGGGCTGTTCACCGGCATGGTGCTGGGCTACCAGGGCTACTACACGCTCTCCCGTGTGGGGTCCACCGCGTTCCTGGGGGGCATGGTGGCGCTTTCCTTGCTGCGGGAGCTGGGACCGGTGATCACGGCGCTGATGGTGACGGCCCGCGCGGGCTCCGCCCTGAGCGCCGAGATAGGCATAATGCGCAACAACGAGGAGATAGACGCGCTGAAACTGATGGGGCTCAGCCCGTTTCGCTACCTGATGTCCCCCATTTTCCTGGCTGCCCTGCTCTCGCTGCCCCTGCTGACCGGCGTGTTCAACTGCATCGGCGTCGCGGGGGGGTACCTGGTGGGAGTAAAGTTGCTGGGCGTCGGCGCCGGCACCTACATGGGGCAGATGGCGGACTACGTGCGGATGTCGGATATTACCAACTCGCTGTACAAATCCGTGACCTTCGGCGGGCTCATCGCGTGGGTCTGCTGCTACAAGGGATACTACGCCGGGTTCGGCGCCGAGGGCGTCAGCAAGGCCACCACGCAGGCGGTCGTGATGGCCTCGGTGCTGATCCTGATGTTCGACTACTTCCTGACATCGTTCCTCTTCTGATGGCACCGATCATCTCAGCGCAAGACTTGCACAGGTCCTTCGACGGGGTAGATGTGCTCGTGGGCGCCTCGCTGGACATCGAGGGGGGGGAGACGATCGCCCTGGTGGGGCGCAGCGGGGGCGGCAAGACGGTCTTCCTGAAGCACCTGGCCAGCCTCATGTGGCCGGAGCGGGGGCGCGTGCTGGTGAAGGGTCAGGATATGTGCCGCCTGCGTGGGCGTCGCCTCCAGGAACTGCGCAGCCGGCTGGGTTACGTGTTCCAGGGCGGTGCGCTCTTCCAGTCCATGACCGTTTTTGACAACGTGGCCTTCCCGTTGCGCGAGAAGACCGACCTGAGTGAGAAAGAGATCCGAGAGCGGGTCCAGCAGGAACTGGCGCGCGTGAACCTGGAGGGCTCAGAGAACAAGTATCCGGCGCAGATAAGCGGCGGCATGGTCAAGCGCGTGGCGCTGGCCCGGTCCCTGGTGCGCCAGGCCGAGATCATGTTCCTGGATGAGCCTACCACGGGGCTGGACCCTATAATTGTGCGGGACATTCACGAGTTGATACGGTCTCTGCGGGACGACCTGGGGCTGACGATCATCATCATCACCCACGAGATTCCGAACATATTCCCCATTGTGGACCGGGTGGCGATGTTGCACGAGGGCGTCATCCGGTTCCAGGGCACGCCGGACGAGATAATGGAGAGCGAGGACGCGGTCATGCGGGAGTTCGTCCAGGGAAGCATGCCACCCGAGCGATACCGGATTAAGGCCAACTCAACCGACTGAAGCAACCAGGGAACGAGGTGAACGCAGATGAAAAGGTTCTACATCCACCTGTCGGCGGGCGTGTTCGTGCTGATCGGTCTCCTGTGCCTGGGCTGGCTGTCGGTCAGGCTGGGCGGTACGCGCGTGCTGCAGGCGAAGGGCTACGGCGTGAAGGCGGTTTTCAGCGATATCGGTGGACTCCGCACCGGGGCGCCCGTTGTCATCGCCGGAGTCGAGGTCGGCAGCGTCACCGGCATCTCGCTCGATGACTACACCGCCCACGTGGAGCTGCACCTGGACCGCGACGTGGAACTGCCGCAGGACAGCATCGCATCGGTCAGGACCCGCGGCCTCATCGGCGAGAAGTATGTCGCCATAAGTCCAGGTGCAGATGTGGAATACATCAAGGAAGGCGGCCGGATACGCGAGACGGAGCCGGCCGTGGACCTGGAATCTCTAATATCGGAATACGCTTTCGGCGAAGTGTGATCTTTCACGGAGGAATCCAATGAAACATGCGAGCACGCTTGCGATCGCGGCGCTGTTGCTGGTCGGCCTCTGTCACTCTGCCCTCCGGGCGGCGGAGGGGGACGTCGAGAAAGAACCGCCCACGCCCATGGAGGTCGTCAAACCGTCCACGGAGCGGGTGCTGGAGATACTGCGCGATCCGGAGCTGGGAGGCGAAAAGAAGCACGAGAAACGCCGTGAGATGGTCCGCAAGGTGGTCACCAACCACTTCGACTGGCGCGCCCTGGCCAAACGCTCCCTGGCCCGCCACTGGCGCGACCGCACCGAGGAGGAACAGGAGGAGTTCACCGCGCTGTTCCGCGAGCTGCTGCTGAGGACCTACGTCAGCCGGATCGAGAAGCACGCCGACGCCGAGATCACCTACAAGGACCCCGAGATCGAGGAGGGCTACGCCTCCGTCCTGACGATTGCCAAAACCAGGGAAGGACAGGAGGCGCCCATCGAATACCGGCTGCACAAAGTGGACAACCCGCGGCTGAAAGAAGATGAAGAAAAGGACGGGCAGGAAGAAAGCGACGAGGAGAAGGAGCCAAAGAAAGTCTGGCTGATCTACGACGTCCGGGTGGAAGGCGTGAGCCTGGTCAACAACTACCGCTCGCAGTTCAACGACATCGTGATCGGCCGGTCCTACGAGACGCTCGTGAAGAGGCTGAGAAAGAAGGTCGGGGCCGACGACTGAGCCCGACGTATCCGGAAACGCAAGGGGAATGCCGTGAGGAGCAAACTGCTTGTCCTGATCGCCGTCTTCAGTCTGGCCGCCGGGTGCAGCAGTGTGCGGAGCCGATCCGCCGATGGGTCGGCGGGGGAGTCTGCCGCGGCGCGGGTCCGGTCCATTCCCGATCCCCTGGAGCCGGTAAACCGGGGCTTCTACCACTTCAATGACAAACTCTACTTCTGGGTGCTGAAACCCGTCTCCCAGGGCTACGCAGCGGTGATGCCGCGGATCGCACGGCGGGGGGTCAAAAACTTCTTCACCAACCTGGCGATGCCCATCCGCGCGGTCAACTGCCTGCTGCAGGCCGACCTGGAGGGTACGGGCACTGAACTGGGCCGGTTCGGGGTCAACACGACAGTCGGCGTCCTGGGCTTCGGCGACGTGGCGGGGGCATGGGGAATACCGCTGAGGAAGGAGGATTTCGGCCAGACGCTCGGTGTCTACGGCCTCGGCCCCGGCCTCTACATCACCTGGCCCATCTTCGGGCCGTCGAGCATTCGGGGGACGGTCGGATCGGTGGCGGACGCCGCCATCTATCCGCCCACCTACGTTCCGGGCGCAACGGCCGTCGAGCGCGTCAACGACACCTCCCTGCGCCTGGGCGACTACGAGGACCT
>CAYVBE010000035.1:0-26379 GCA_964448935.1 uncultured candidatus Brocadiaceae bacterium | reverse complement strand
TGACCTTGCCAGAATGGCTCTGAACCCCGAAACTCAAGTGTTATGGACCACTAGCACCCGGTCGGAGGACCGGATCGGTTTGCCATCCAGGCTGACGACCATGACGCTGCCGAAGTCGTTCCCGGAACTGATGGAGACGTCGGCCAGGTTGAACTCGCCCCGGTTGGCGAAGTGCGCGGCGACGCCCTGGCACTGCGGCGCGTTGACCGCGCAGAAACCCACGTCCGTGTTGAGCACGATCTGGCCCGTGACGCTGGTGACGATCTTGCCGTCGCCGGAGTCGCGGATCAGGGACCCCAGTTTGGGATGGACCACCGTGTTCCGCTCGCTGGAGTCGTAGACGACTTCGACCGGGCCGGCCAGGAACGCGTAGGGCGAGACGCCGCTGTCGAACTTCGAGGCGGCGGGCTGGTCGCCGGCGTCCTGATTGGGGTCGAAGGTGGCCGATTCGGCGATCATGGGGGACTTGCGCTGGTAGATGGACGGCAGAGTCCGGTGCTCGATCAGCACCGGCTCGCCGCGCGCGACGTATCCCAGGCGGAAGCTCAGGGCCGCCGCCGGCCAGAGCGCGGCCATGTCCGGCGTCATGCAGATCCACTTCTGCTGGCTCGGCAGGTACCCGTTCGCCGACTGCGGCGGCGTCCACGTCTCGGTGCCCGTGGCGAACCAGTAGTAGGCATCGAAACCGGTCAGGGAAGAGTAGACCGAGACCAGGAACGGCGCCTCGGCGGCGTATTCGTTGGGGAAGACCCAGGAGCCCTCGGTAAGCATCATGGGGTGCCCGCGGGTGAGTTTCAGGTTCAGCGGCATCTTGAGCGCGGCGTTGGTCAGGGCCGAATCGCTGCTGTACTCGTCGCCGTTGATGATGGCCCAGCCCCGGTTCTTGCCGTTATGGATGCCGCCGAAGTACCGGTTGACCGCCAGCACCTGGTTGGCGGTGTAGCTGTAGCGCTCGGCGTCGTTCAACAGCACGTTGCAGGCCGTCTTCCAGTTGCCGGCGTTGATCAGCACCGGGCATCTCAGCTCCTCGCGCACGAACTTCTCAACCATGCGGTTGAACGCATACATGGTCTCCGTGAAGAACTGGACCTGGTCGGTCACGCGCGGGGTCTGCTTGTTGTTCTCCCGCTTGGCGCCTATCGTGGCGTGCCAGATGTTGACCAGAGCAAGGGTCCCGTTCGCCGGATCGTCGCCGTCTTCCCTGTGGCCGCCCCATGCCTTGTAGGCCGCCTCGATGGAGCCGTACTTCCGGGTGACCCACCCGGCGAACTGCCGGCAGAGCAGTTCCCGCTTCGTGCCGCCGCCGATGGTCCAGAAGAGCAGGCTGTCCTCGTTCTGGATCTGGAAGATCCCCAGGCCTGGCTCCTGCGCCAGCGTCTTGCCGCCCAGCAGCGGGGTGCGGGTCAGGAAGAGCGTGCGCAGCCATGCCTTGAAGTTCCTCTGGGTCTCGGGGTTGTAGAACAGGTCGCCGCCCGTGTTCCAATAGGGCGAAACGGTGGTGTAGATGCCCTCTTTCTTCATGGCCGCGACCGTGCGCCAGATCCATTCGCACTCGGCCATGTTGACGTCGGTCGGCTCCTGCCCCTTGCCCGGGTTGATATGGGCGTGGCAGCGGGTCATGTTAACGCCCTTCTTGGCCAGCCAGCGTGCGTGCCGGGCCAGGTCCGGGTTCTTCTCCTTCCAGCGCGGGCGGTTGTGGCTGCCGCGGGACACGTTGCCGTTGACCGCCCAAAAGCGGATGGGTGAGCCGTCGCCCTTGACGAAGTCACCGTTTCTGTTGATCCTCAGCCAGCCCGTCTGCCCCGCCTCCCGTTCGTTCAAAGAGCGCAGGTCCAGCAGGGACTGCTCGCTGAACTCGTCACGGTCCGGCTCGAAGGCCCATGTCTGCTCCGCCGCACCGACGGCGCCGGCCGCCACGAACATTCCCATCAACAATGCCGCCAACAGACCCGCACGTAATGCGCTTTGTCTCATCCGTCTTTTGCTCCTTCTGGTCATGCCTGTGTCTACGGTTCTACTTGCTCTCCAGGGCCTCTTCGGGCGCCGGCATCAGGATGGCGGTGCCGAACTGGCCGGGGTCCTCGGGGTTTGTGGCCGAGCCCTGCCAGACCAGCCGCGTGGTCTCTCCGCCTTCGGCGTCCACATCGTTGACCATCAGGTCGAACCCGAACACGACGCCGTCGTAGGCGGCAATTCTAAGGGCGTCCCGGCCGTACTTCTCCCGGTTGGCCGCGCTGTTGACGTCGAGCAGCGTCGGCATGCCGAGCCAGCCGAAGCGCAACTGCCCTTCCATCGTGTATCCCTGCTCGGTCACCCGGCCCTTCATTCCCAGCAGGTGGTGGCCGATCATCAGGGAGCGGTCCGGCGTGCCGAGGACGGTGAACGGCAGCCGCCGGTCGTCGGCGTTGTAGGTGCGCTCCCGGTTGTTGAGCAGGTCGAAGTACAGCTCGACGCTGTCATTGCCCCTGGTGGGCCCCCACTTGCGGCCTTCGAGGACGTTCGCGTCCTTCACCGCGATCGCTACGTAGAGGGAGGTGCCGTGGCGGAGGAGGTCGAAGCGGACGGTGTTGTCCGACTCGCCCACGGCGGCCTTCTCCGCCTTCTTCTCCAGCTTCCAGGGCTCGGACGGATCCAGTTTGCCGTCCACCTCGGGCGGCTCGGTCACGTAGGGCACCTTGATGACGCCCTCTTCGGAGCCCTGGGCCACGGTGCCGCTGTAGGTGCGCGTGTCGGACTCGGGATCCGCACCGTCGGCATCGGTGGCCGCGACCGTGACGCTGTAGTCGCCGGGGAAGGCGGGGGTGCCCCACAGCCGACCGGACCGTTCCAGGCCGAGGCCCTGCGGGAGCGCGCCGTCCTTGACGGCCCAGTGGGCGGCGCCGTTGCCGCCGCTCGCTTCGAGCTGCGCCACGACGAAAGTGCCCTGCCTGAACTCCGGCAGCGTCTCCGTGACGATGGTCGGCGCCCCGTCCTCGCCCACGGTCAACTCCAGTTCGGCCCGGTCGCTGCTCCCGTCGGCGGCCGTGACCTCCGCGGTGAAGGCAAAGTCGCCCTCCGCCGCCGGCGTGCCCTTCAGTCGGCCGTCCTCGGCCAGCGTTACTCCTTCCGGCAGCGTGCCGGTGACGACCTTCCACCGGAACGGCGCCCGGGCGAAGCCCGCGTCCAGATCCGTCTCATAGGGTTCGCCCACAACGGCGTCCGGCAGCGCGGGGACGGTGGCCTTCACCGGCCCGGCTGCGGGCACGCCGGTGCGCGGGTTGGACGTCGCCTCCGCCCAGACGGTCTCCTGGATGATCCGGGCCAGCTCATCGGTCACGGTGACGTGATCGGTGGGGTGGCCCAGGCGGGCCTGGTAGTCCCCCAGGACGGGCAGCCCGACGGGAGTCTCCCGCATGATGCACGCGTAGTAGGAGCAGCCGACCATGTAGGAGCCCAGGTTGTTCAGGTGCACGCCGTCGGCGTAAAGGTCCCAGGTGGAATCGAGCCCCGGCATCTCGCCGGCGTTGATCTTCCTGTGCAGGCGGTACATTATCTCGCCGCACGGTATGAAGAACACCTGGTCGGGCTTGCCGCAGCGCTCCTTGACGCCCCGGTAGACCTCCAGGAACATCTGCTTCGACAGCCCGCCGTCGCCGAACCAGAGCGCCCGCCAGTCGGGCGACTTATGGGACGGCCACTGGCCGTAGATGTAGATCCTGCAATCCGGACTCCGCTTCCATATCAGCCTGCAGTAGTGCAGGACGGCCTCGATCTCCCTCTCCCCGCCGCCGCCGAACGGCTGCATGGTCAGCACGTCCCAGTCGTATTCCTTGAAGGCTTCGTCGGGGTAGCCGAATTTGGTGGAGAAGCCCTGCTCCGGGTGCTCCTTATGCCACCAGATCGGCGCGCCGGGAATCATCTTCCGCCCCCATTCGATGGGGTGACCGGCCGCCTCGCACATCTCGGCAAAGGAGCCGTAGAGCACCTCGTCCGTCAGGCTGTTGCCGATGTAGTAGATGCGCGGCTCCTCAGCCGCGTTGACCGGACAGAGGAACACCATCGCAAGCACGGCACAGGCAGTCAGGAACCTGTTCACGGAACACCCTCCCCTCGCAGACGAAGTTGCTCGACGGTCGCCGGCGGTTTCACCGGAACTGCACGATGTAGTACATCGTGTCATACCGTCCGCCGTCAAGGGTGAACCGGCAGCCGTCGGCTGTTCTCTGGACCGGCACTTCGCGCGCGGGATCGGGCATCCGGCCGCCGTGGTCCAGCGCGAAGACCCGGCAGTCGTCGCGCTTCAGCTCGACGGTGGAGACCACCGGCTCGATCATCTGGTCGGCCGCGTCCGGGTTGTCGGGCTGGCGGACGGCGTTCATGGTAACCTCGTCCATCACGCTGCCCTCGCCGAACATGCGGCCGACGGCCGTGATGACCAGCGACGAGGCGTCGGCGATGGTCTCGTCCGGGCCTTTTGCGCTGACGTAGATGAAGGCCAGCGGATTCTCGGCCAGGACCGTCACGTCGCTCAGGCGGTGCTCCTTGCCGCCGCCGAAGCCAACGAAGCCCTGCGTGCCGGGCGTGTCGAGGGTGAAGCAGCCCCGGCCGGAGTAGTCCCACCGGACCTGCCCGGAGGCGGAGCGCAGCAACCGGCGCCGGCGGTCAATGAACCGCTCGACGCGGTGCTCGACGGGATCGCCCACCGGCCCGTCCACGAATTCCAGCACCACGGGACCGACGCCCAGCGATTCCTGAGGGACCACCGAGGAGAATTCCTTGATGTTGGCACCGCCCAGGAGGCTGAAGTTCTCCGAGAAGCCCACCGAATTGTCCGCCATGGCCGGAATGCCGACGCGGCGCACGGCCACGGGGTTCGTCTCCTCCAGGTCTCCCCGATACACGGCGCGCGCTACGGCCGGATACTGGCTGAGGCTCATGAACCGGTCGCAGACGTTTCTGCCGATCCCGGGGTCGCCGCTGGCGAAGTGCGCGGACATGTCCCAGCCCTGCACGCCCATGCCGATGAAGCCGATGACCGGCACCATCTCGAAGCCGTTGTAGACGCCGCCGCCCGCCCACTCCGAGAGGGCGAAGGGCCGGTCGGCCACCTGCTGCATGCCGGCGCTCAGCAGGCTGCGGCCGGGGCTGCGCAGCATGTCGCCGCCGCCGTAGTTATGGCGGTCAATGAAGCCCACCTCCCGGTCGGAGCGCACGTTGTAGAGGTGGCCCAGGAACGTCTGCGCCTGCCAGCAAGAGCCGCAGATGGCGCCCCGGTAGCCGGTCTCGCGGATGGCCTTCACCACGCGCTTGTAATAGTCGTCCTGGCACTTGTAGAGGAAGGCGTAGGCGTCCTGTATCCGGGGCGACTCGTCGGCGCCGTACTTCCAACGGTTCACGAAAGCAGCCACAGTGCCGTCGGCCGGGTTCTCGTTCTCTTCCAGGTGGTCGCCCCAGGCGTCTTTCAGTTTCCCTCGGGAGCCGTACTTGTCCAGCAGCCACTCGGAGAACTCCTCGTCCACGTACTTCTTGTAGGTCGGGCACTGGTTCACGAGCGCCGTGTAGCCGAAAAAGATGTCGTCCTCGTTCTGTATCTCGATATAGGCCAGCGAGGGGCTGTCGGCGTAGCGCTTGCCCGTGACGGTGTTCACCCGGTTCAGCATGTTCTCGATGATGGAGATGTGGAGGTCCTGCAGGTCCGGCGCGAAGTTGACCAGGCCGATGGTGGTGGCGTGATACCACGGCGGCCCCTGGGTGGTCTTCATAAGCTCGTCGTAGGCCCAGACGCGGTCTTTGTCGGCGGGCGTGAGCTTCAGCCCGTAGAACTGCGACCAGCCGGTGTAGATGCCGCGCTCGGCCAGCAGGGCGTTGTAGTTGTCCCAGCGCCGCGCCATCTCCTCGTCGAGCTTCTGGGTGTCGTCGTTGTCGTGGATGCCGGAGTTCTTCCACCCGTGTCCGATGAACTTGTGCATCCGCACCAGGTTTACGCCGTGCTTCGCCCACTTGTCCGCCCACTTCACCGCGTCTTCCGGCTCCGGGCAGACGCCGCGGATGCACTGGTTGACGCCCCAGAACTTGACCGGCGTACCGTCCTCAAACACAAAGTCCTTACCCTGCACCGTGCAGTAACCGTGGCTGCCGGCCGCCTTGTCCAGCCAGTCCCTCATCCCCAGCGCATCGGGAGTGGCAAAGTCCTCGGCCTCCTCCATGTCCAGCGCAAACCAGTCCGACATGTCGGCCAGCCGGTTGCCCGGCTCGAAGTCGGCGGCCCGGGGCAGCTCCAGCGTGATCTGCTGCGTGAAGGTCTCCCCCTCTTTTACCGGTGTACGGCTGCCGGAGAAGCACCGCAGTTCGTTGTGGTCGCAGTGCACGAACAGCGGCGGGTCGAACGTCAGACGGGCCACCTCGCCGTCGGCCGTCTCCAGCCTCACCGAAGCGGTGTCCTCGTAGTGGCTCATCGGCACGGGCAGCGACCGCTCCAGCTTCCGCCCGTCGGCGAGCGTGAAGGTACACTTCCCGCCCGCGAAATACGGCTCCTGCCGGAGCACCGGGCCGATGGTCACGCTCTTCTGCCCGATGTTTTTGGGCGGGCCGAACGTGGTGTCCGAGTCGGGCACGCACTCGTAGGTCATGCGGAACTCGCGCGGCCCCGCCTGGGAAAGCTCGTAGTGGATGTCGAATTGCCCGGGCATGGGCTTCTTCTCCCACCACCTCTGGTAAAAGCCCACATCCTTCTCCTCGAAGACGCGCTTTGCGCCCCGGACCTCAGGCAGATTGTGCAGCCGTCCGCCCTTCCAGCCGGGTCCCGTCAGGTTTCCGTAAAGAATGAAGACCGGCGCGTCGCCCTGCAGCACGCCGACGCTCATGCGGTCGCAGCCGACCACCGTCCAGGGCTGTTCGCCGCCCCGTTCCGCGGCCCGGGCCGGGCCGACAGCAGTCGCCAGAAGAAGCCCGCCCAACAGCACTGCCAGCAACAAACGCCCGTGCTCGACCATCTGCTCCTCCTTGTCTCTCATTCCTGCCCCCCGGACTGCGGCTCCGACGTAACCGTTTCCCATGCGATGCGCTGAAAGATGTCCGCCTGCTCGGCGGTCAGGCCGCTGCCGGCGAAGGTCACGCGGCCGCGCGGGTTCTCGCCATAGAAGCAGGCATAGTGCACGAGCGAGATCAGGTATGCGCCCCGGCGCGACATGTGCAGGCCGTCCGCGAACATCTCGCCGAAGTCCGTAACGCCGGGCACCCGGCCCGCCTCGATCTTGCGCTTCAGGGCCAGCAGAGCCGGCCCGCCGGGACATAGCAATGCTTTCTTGCCGGTGTTGCTGTCGTTCCAGATATCCAGCGTGGCCCGATAATACTCCATCTTGTTGAGCATCGCCTCGTCCCAGTTCTGCGGGTTGCGGTTGGACGGATACCACTCCGGCGTCATCCAGCCCGCGCCCACGCAGTGCGCGTCGCGGTGCCAGCCCTCCTCGGCCGGCCACTGGGCGTAGAGCCAGACCTGCGCGTCCGGGTTGCCCCGCCGCGCCAGCTTCATGAAGTTGATCCCCGCCCGGCCGTCCCTCTCCAGCCCCGGCGGGTTGGGGAAGACCTGCAGAAACACGTGGTCCACGCCTTCGCCCAGGACCTTCTCGTAGTCGCTGTTGCCGAAGCCGCGGCCGTTGCTGTTCCAGTTGCCCTCCAGCCCGCAGCCGGGGATGGACTTGCGCATGAACCGGTAGTTCCTGCCCGCGCTCCAGCTCAGCGGCTCCATCCAGGGAACCACAGTGTCCGTCAGGCTGTTGCCAATGTGATAAGACGTGACAAGGGAGCGATCCGCCGCCTTCGGGCCGATGGCATAGGCACAAATGGTGACGCGGCTGGTGGCGCGACCCTCCTGATAGGCGATCGCTGCGATGCCGAGGCTGCGGTCCACGGTGAAGGGCTCCGAATACACCTCGCCGTACGTCTCCGTGGGCGTCGAGCCGTCCACGGTGTAGCGGATGGTCGGCCCCGGGGGCCAGACGCTCAACACCACCTGCTGCGGCTCCGCGTGCACCCCGCAGCGCGGCCGGAAGTGCGGCGCAGGGCATTGGGACTCCCCTCCCAGGTCCAGCCCGACGTAGGCATTCTCGATGGGCGACTCGAAGACCGTAGCGGGATCGCCATCGAGGGCGGCCTTCCACGCATACGGATCATCCTCGCCGGCGGTGCCGAACGGCTTACCCTTCAGCTTGCCGCCCTTGTTGTGGAACTCGACCTCGGCCAGGGCCAGCTTCGCGTCGCCCAGGGCCTCAACCCTGACGTAGCGGTACACCTCAGCGGACGGAACGGCCAGCTCGACCCATCCGGTCTCGCCGGCGGCCGCATCCACCGCCGCCAGCTCCACGAAATGCCGCGTGGGACCGGCGTTGGAGCCGGCGATCCGCCATCCTTCGATACGTTCTACTTTCGGACCGGGCCGGATGCGGACCTTCGCCAGCCGGAAATCCGCCGCCTCCGCTGCGCGGGTCACATGAACCACAGCAACCATTGTGACGATGCAAACGATGCTAATAAGCAGCCTTCTTATCATCCTGCTGCTCTCCAATCCATTCCTGCCTGGTCAATGTCCATTTGGAAATTTGCGTCAACGCACCCGGCCCCGCCACCGTGGCCGGGCAGGCACAGAGCGCGCAGGGTAGTAGCAGGGCCGTCACGAAGAAAGCGAGGCCTGCCTGCCGCTCAGCCCGGATATTTCACGAGTGTTTTCCGTCCAGCGGACGTTTTTGCCCTCATGCGGCGCCCTCCGCGCTCGCCTGTCCTCGACGTGCCTTCCGGCACGCCTGCGGTAGCTCGCTTGTGCGGGCTTGCCTGAGGGCAAAACCGTCGCCCCGGTGCGTACACAGGGTGTTGCTTGTGGCTGGCCGGTTTTTTTGCTGTAAACTGCTTTCCTTTAGACAGTTACGTGCAGTCCCGAAAAACTCTCATGAAACATCCGGCCCAGTGGTCTCCTCCTCACCGGGAAAGCGCTATTTCGGAGAGTGTGGCTGTGGTCTCGGTGTTCGTGTGGCCGGAGCCGGCGGTGATGCCGGGCATCAGGCCGACGTGGTCGAGCCCGTCGAACGTGGCGACTTCCCTCCAGCCGCTGCCGGCCCGGACGGAGGCGGTAGCCCGGCCGTCTTTCACCGCTATGCGCAGTCTCGCGGGGAAGGAGACGGAACCGGCGGGCAGAAGCTGCTCCACCCGGTTCGCCCGCACCGTGAACACGGCGCCGTCCGGCCCGACCAGCACGGCGGCGTGGGTGCGGAGCTTTTTGCCCTCATGAAGGTTGAACCCGAGACCTCCCCTGTCCCAGCCCACCAGGACCAGGCCGCCGAGCTTCTGCCCCGCGTTGGCGGGAGCGGCCACGTCTTCCACGGTGGCCTCGAAGGTGAAATCCTCGCGGTAGCGGCTGTCGGTGGCCAGCACCGGGTAGGAACGCGACCTGTGCCCGATGGCGCCCGCACACGTAACCTTCAGCGCCCCGTCTTGAACGGTGGCGCGGGGCGGATTGCACACCCACGGAATCGTCGCCAGTGGACGCCACGTGGCGCCGCCGTACTCGACGGCCACACGCTGGTGGCGCACCACACGGTCCGAAACGCCGCTCGGGTCGGTGACTTCCAGGGCTATCTGGTGGAACCCGGCCGAGGGGGGCGTGAATGTGGGTTGCTCCACGTTGGACCGTTCTTCCGTTCCAAGTGTCCAGTTGAAGGTCAGAGGATCGCCGTCGGCATCCGTGCTCTGGTTCTTGATGGTCACCGGATTGCCGGCCGAAATCTCGGTCGGCAGGTTGAAGCGCGCCCTGGGACGGGCGTTGACCTCGCCGATGTCGGTTCCCTCGAAGACGTAGCAGAAGATCGAGGCGGGCGGCAGGCCGCGCCGGTCGCCGCCGGTGTCCCGGTTGACCGTCAGGGACCCGTCGAAGGCGCCCGGTCGGATGGTGACGCTCTCGATCTCGGTGTGCTCCTCGAAGCGGTCCTCCACGCGCGGGTCGCCCGCGAGCTTGTGCAGGGTTATCTTCGCGGCGTTCTCGAACGGCAGGCGGATGGTGGCCGGCGTGTAGCCGTCGTCGCCGGTGACGGGGAAGCTGTCGAGCTTGCGCGAGATGAGGAACACCGTCACGCGGCTGCCCTCGGCGCTGGCGTAAACGCTGACCAGCGGCGCGTCGGGCATGGCATTGCGCCTGGCGATGTGCATGTTGTCTTCGGCCTTATAGGAGGGGAAATCCCAGGTCGGCGCGCTCAGGAACTCGGCATCCAGGAAGCGGCCCGTGCCGTGGCGGTTATAGAGCATCAGCGCCTTCCAGAACGGGTAGGCGTAGCCGCCGTACTCGATGGCGGTGTGGCTGCCCCAGGCGCCGATCCTGTGGCCGAACGTGAAGAACGCCTGGTCGGTGAATCCGGCCTCCGCGCGGGTCAGACAGGCATCGAGCACGAAGACGGCGGCGATCATGGACCGCGCCATCTGCTGGTCCACTTCCTTGACCTCTCTGGGATCGCCCGGCATGACGTGGTAGCCGGGGCCGTATTCGTAGGTGCCGCTCTCGACCTCCAGGCCCTCGCCTTCCAACACCTCCTCGGTCTCGACGCCGGCCTTTACTTGCCCGGCCACGGCGCTCTGGCCCCACTGCATCCAGTAGAAGCGTTTGAAGTCGTTGATTACCTTCGGGTCGCCGAGGCCGCTGTTGCTGCAATAGGCGGCGTAGGTGATGGCGTCCGCGCTGGGGCTGTGGCGTTTCGCGTCGGCGCCGAACAACTGGGCCGCCTGCCAGCCACAGAGCATATACCTGGTTTTGGCTTCGACTTCGTCCGTCCAGTAGGGGCTCTTGCGCAACTGTTCGATCACGTATTCGTAGAACAGGCCGTATGTGGCCCCGTAGGAGTATTCCTGCCCGGTGGCGCCGTCGCGCAGAGTCATGCCCCAGTCCCAGTCGTAGGGCGCGAACGTCTGGTTCCAGGTTTCATTGGCCACCTCGAAGGCCCACTCGTCGAACTCCTCGATCCACGGCTTCTTCTGTCCCATGGCCCGGCGACGGTAAGCGTAGGGTTTCTTCTCCGGGGTGTCGCCGGCGGCCGGGTCGTACGGCGCGCACATCCACTCGGCGAACGCCTGCCACTCCTGCTCCGAGAGGCACATCTCCACCTGCAGCCACGGGCGGATGTTGCCGGCCTGCTTCATCTGGTCCAGCAGGGAGAAGAAGGTGTGCTTGCGCGCACGGGAGCCGGAGTAGTTGTTGTGGCCCGCCGGGCCGGTCATTCCGTCCACCGTGTAGCCCCACGTGGTCTTGATCAGCTCGTGGGTGCGCATGAACCGCATGTCGGACTCGCGGATGCGCTGCAGCGTCAGGGGATGGAAGTCCCCGGCCGGGTGGTCGGCCTCGTAAACCTTGAGATCGTCAATGTAGAGCGTGGTGGGCCCCTCCACGACCAGCATGATGCAGCCGAGACCCTTCTCGGCGTAGGCAGGAGGTCTGAACGTGGCGGTGGCGTGCTGCCAGGAATCGGAGAGCGGTAGCTCGATCGGTCCGATCGCCATGTCCGGGTCGTCGCCCGGCCGTTGACCGTAGGGAAGCTCCGCCTCGGTGTCTGCGAAAGGCCCGGTGAACATGATGCGGGCCTTGCCCTCGCCGCGCACCCATGCCTCGACCCTGTATTCCTTCGGGTGGAGCGTAGGGTACCAGCCATCCCCTTTAGGACCGTAGGGATACAGGTAGATTCCCGTCAGATCGGTCCCCTCGACCTGCCACTTCAGGCAGGTTTTGCCGCGGTTCACGAACTCCTCGGGGACGCGGCCCGGGTGTTCCACAAATTCCCACGTGGCCGGAAAGCTCCTGCCGTCTGACCAGGCGTCCGAAGCACCCCACCAGGCGAAGGGATGCCTGACCTTACCCCGCCAGGCCGGCCACCCGGCGTAGGGGGACAGGTCGGAATAGTTCAGTCGGGTCTTGGTCTGATCAACGAAGACGATGTCGTTTTCCTGGATGATCTGGTCGGGCCGCGGGTCGCGGGAGGGAAGCTGGAGTCCGAACCCCTTCTGCCGCTCCGGAGCGACCGCCGAGACGAACAGGCCGTATCCCGCCACGTCCTCGCCCTCCACCGGTTCCCAGGAGAAGATCAACCGGTCGTCCTCGCGCCTGACCCTCAAATTGCGCGGGGCAGCGGGGGGCGCCGGTTTGTCCACCGCATTCCGTTGGTATTTGCCGTAGCTCCGGGGTCTCTGCGGGACTTCCTGCCCCTCGGCCCGGCCCACGTGGACCTTCAACACGTTCGAGGGTTCCGACCACTGGCGGAACCGGTCCACGGCCCTGACCGTAAACCAGTAATCGCGGTCGGGCCGGAAGCTGCTGTCCATGGCTCCAACGAACTCCGTGTTGCCCTGCGTCGTCACGGTGTACCACCCGCGGTAGGGCATCCATCCGGTGGCGTGATGGCCGCCCTCCGGCACGACGCAGTCGCGGATCTTCACCAGCCTGCCGTTGATCGGGTGATAGACGCGAACCCGGGCGCCGTCGTAAAAACCCTCCGCCAGCGCGCGGCCGGACTCGGGGCCCAGCACGACGCGGTCCATATCGTCCGCTTTGGCGCGGAACTTCGGTCGGAAACACATCGGCTCGAAGCCGCTGTGCATGGTCTGCAGGTTGAGGTGATGGCGGTTGGTGCCGGAGACGAAAGTGTGCCTCGGCGCCTGCGGCGTGAGCGCCTGGCGGCTGACCGCCACGTCCAGCGGCGCTTTGAATGCCCGATACTCATCGGGCGCCATGCTCTCTTTGCGCACCGGCTCATCGGGCAATCCCTGACTCCCCTCCTGCGCCCGGCAGACCGCCGCCGCAAATAGCAGCGCCATCGTCACAGTGATCCGCACCGCCGAAACGCGTTCTATCCTCCACATCCTCATGCCCAACATAGCTCACCTTTCTCGCTTTGTGTTCCGCCCGTCTTGCAGTCTAATCGTCCATCCGCATGATGTCGCGCTGGTGCGGGTCCGGGTTCTGCTCGACCCGGATGATGAGTTCACCGTCTTTCTCATCGACTTCAAGGGGCACTAGGCCCAGCCGGGCGCTAAAGGGTGCCGTCCGGTCGCTGCCGAACATGGTGGCCCACCAGTAGCCCGCTTTGTCCTTGAAGACGCTGGATGCGCCTCCGTGCGGCACGGCCAGGCGCGGCCTGGAGTATGGCCCGGTCGGCTCGTCGGCGGAGCAGTACATGAAATCGTAGGTGCCCCAGTTGTGGTAGCGCTCTTTCGAGCCAAGATGCACCACGTCGGGCGGCTCGCCGTGCCAGTCGGTGTAGAACAGCACGTATTTGCCGTTCATCTTGTCCATGTAGACGCCCTCGTAGCCGAACCGCGAGCCGTCGGCCGGACCGATCGGCTTCGGCCCCTTTTTGAAGCCCGTCAGGTCCTCGTTCATGGTGGCGATGCGCATGACACCGAAGCCGAGGATCATGTAGATCGTACCGTCATCGTCCCGAAAAAACGCCACGTCCGCCGTCCAGTTCAGGGGCCCGGCGATGCACTCGTACGGCCCCTCCGGCTGCCCGCTGATGCTCTTGAGCACGCCGGTGCCGTTGCTGAACATGCCGAAGGGGATGTAATAGGTGCCCTTCAGGTGGCAGATGTCCGGCCCCCAGAGGTCGCGCACCCTGGGATGGTCCGGCCTACCGGGGAGCTGAATCCACTTCGCGGACCACTCTGCCTGGTCGCAGTACCAGACCGCGCCGTGCTCGTCCCCCACCGTCTCCCAGGTCTTCAGGTCGGGGGACCTCCAGAGTCGCACGGCGCCGCAGCGGACGATCTGCCGCTCCGTGGTCCCCGTCAGGTAGTAGTTGCCATCGGGGGCGAGGAGGATGTGGGGGTCGCGCAGGCCGCCGTAGTCACCGGGCAGTTCGATCGGCTTCAGGCTGCCCACCGTCCCGCCTTCGGTGACGACCCAGCCCCGCTTGTTGGCGTGGCCCAGGAAGTTGTCCTTGACCAGCGGCACAATGGCCGGACGGTCCCGGAATACGGCGAACTCGTCCTGTGCGCAGAAGGTGGCGTAGAGCCGCCCCTCGCCGTCGCGAAACACCGTCGTCTGCCCGCCGTGGGGGATCATCATGTATCGGATGCTGTAGGGGCCGTAGATGTCGTCCGCAACGGCGACGAAGGTCTCGTAGCAGGCGCTCTCGCCGCCCAGTCTTTCGGTGTGGTCGGCGCAGGCCAGGTGGTACTTGCCGTCCACCTTGAACATGAAGGCGCCGTCGCCGCCCACCCGGCGGGGGTAGTCCGTCAGGCTGCCGACCGTCTCGGGTTGCAGCAGCCGCGGCCGCTCCGCCAGGCCGGTCATGTCCTCCTTCATCCGCGCGATCCAGCCGCCGTCGTAGAGCCAGTAGACCTTTCCGTCGTCATCCTCGAAGAGTGACGGATCGTCGCCGAGGGTGGTCATCTGACCGACGAATTCATACGGCCCCTTCGCCTCGCCCGTGGTGCTCTTCAGCAGGCCCGTGCCCCGCCCGTTCATGGAGAAAGCGATCCGGAAGGTGTCCTTCACGTAATGCACCTCCGGCGCGCTGATGCCCCGGGCGCGCGGGCCGTCCGGCCTGTCGGCCGGCACGCGGTAGGTGCGCTGCCAGCGCTTCCAGATGTCGGGATGCGTCTTCAGGTTCCAAACCGTCCCGACCGGCTCCCAGTCCACCATATCCGCCGACTTCCAGAGCCGGATGGTTCGGTCGTTCCGGAAATCCATTGTGCCATCGGCGAGGTCCGTGCCCTCAGTGCCGGTCATGTAGTAGCTGCCCTGTGGGCCGCGGCAGACGCTCACGTCGCGGAGCGGCACGTCCATCAGCGGCCGCAGCGGCGCCCTGGTCTGCCACCGTTCCCCGCTCGTGGTGGTCTCGTTGTCCACGGGCATGTCCTCGGCGCGCACGATCTGCAGCGGCCGCCGCGTCTGCGCCGCACCCGCCCCCACGCACCATAAGAGCGCCACCACCACGCAGCCGACCTTCATGGGAAATCTCATCTCAAGTCCTTTCCGTCATTCCCTCGGGCTCTGCCACAGCGCGCCCATCCGCTCCAGCCGGACGCGGTTGCGGCGCAGGGCTTTGGGTTCGATGATCAGCTCGCTGTTTTCGAAACCGACGTAGAGGGGGTACATGTTCATCCGCACGAAGTTCTGCGCGCGGGTGGCGTAGTCGTTGGTGTTCGGGAAGTAGCCGTACCACCACTCGCCCTCCTCATCCTGGAAGAACTTGCCGTTGCCGCCGTAGGGCAGGATGCGCATCTCCCCCTTCCATGGACCCCGCCAGTCGTCGGCGTAGTGGTAGATGGCGTCGTAGCAGCCGGTCCAGTCCGTGGACCAGTTGACGTACTTCCCGGCGATCTTCATGATGCCCGCTTCGCAATCTTCCGAGAAGCAGACGTTGGGACGGTCGCTGTTCTCTATGGTCATGAGGCCCTCGCGGAATTCCGTTCTGGGGGTCGCCTCGAACTCGGCCACGTTCTCGAAGCGCCGCAGCCAGGGGCCCCACTGGAACAGGATCGAGCCGTCGTCGTCCTGCATCAGGTCGCCGACGCCCACGATGCGCTGAACGCCCTCGTAGGGACCTTCAATGCGGCCGGTCGTGGACCTGAGCAGGAAGTGCCCGCCCGGCCGGCAGAACGCCTGGGCGTTCATGTAATAGTTGTCGTCGAGCCGCCACACGTTCTGCTCGCCGATCTGTATCCGGAACCGCCAGTCCGTCCCCTCGCGGTCCTTCTCGAGCAGCTTTTCGAACGCCTCGACATCCTCAATCAGGCTGTCCTCCTTAAGCTGCACGTAGGAATATACCGGCGGCAGTTTCTCCCAGTGAAGCAAGTCCTTCGACCGGAAGAGCACCACGTCCCGCCGGAGTTCCTCCACGCCCCAGAACGATCCGGTGCAGTAGTAGGTGCCGTCCACGTCCCGAAAGATGAAGACGTCGCGCAGCGTGTGCGGGATGAGGTCGGGGTGGCCGATCCACAGGTCCAGCGCCGTGGCCCGGTAGGAGTTGACCGCCTGAAAGTCGGCGGTAGAGGCATTGGCCGGGTAGGGCTTGAGTTGCAGCGGCTCGCCCTTTGCTCCGGCGGTCACCACCGGCGTGATGGCGGGCTGGTAGGGGCACTCGGCGTATTCGTCCTCGCCCGAGACGGTGGCCAGCCAGCCGCCCGCGCCATCGGGGACCAGCGTTGACTGGCCGCCGTTGGCCAGCATCAGGCAGGGCTCACCCCAGGGGCCGTCCAGGGACTTCGACCAGGACGCCATCGTGTCAATCGCGTTGATGCCGCAGCGCCCGGACCGCGTCGTGAAGGTCCAGATGTACCAGTCTCCCTGTTTCGCGAGATGGCTGCCCCAGAGCCCGATGTTTTCGAGCCGCCGCATGTATCTGGGATACCAGCGCACCCCGGTGAACATGGTCTTCACGGGGCCGGCGAGTTTGGTGAGGTCCTCGCTCAACTCCGCGTAGAAGCCCTGGCCCCACACGAGATAGACCGTTCCATCCGAATCCTGGAACAGCGAGGCGTCGCGGCCCTGATGGGTGAGGCGGCCCAGGTCCTCGTAGGGGCCTTCGGCCCGGCCGGTTCGGCTCTTGAGGATACCGATGCCCTGCCCGTTCATGGAGTAGACGATCCAGAAGGTGCCCTTCAGGTAGTGCGGCTCCGGCGCGGTGACGGCCCGGCCAATGCGCGGTTCGGCGCCGCAGGTCAGGTCCGGGTGGGCCGCCTTCTGCCACGGACCGCCATCGCGCTCTATCTCCCATACGTAGCCGAGGTCCTTCCAGTTCTCACGGTCTGTCGAACTCCAGAGGTGGACGCCCCGGTTGCGGGACCAGTCGAGCGTTCCGTCGGGTGCAAGGCCGGCCTCCGTGCCGGTCAGGTACCAGGTGCCCCGGGGGCCGCGGCAGAGTGCGGCGTCGCGCAGCGGACGGTCCAGGCACGGCTCGATCGTCTCCAGAAGCTGCGGGATATCCTCCGGTTTGTCGCTGACCCGACGCGGCGGAACGCGGGTGGCAATCTCGGGGCTTTCGGACACCGGGGTCTGACCCTTGATCGCGTCGGCCGGCGCATAGTCGGCGATCACGGGGCGATCATCCGCGTCCGAATACACCACGCGCAGTTCCCCGTCCGGCGCCCGGAAGACCGTGCAGCGCCCGCCGTCGGGCACGAGCAGCTTCGGCCTGGAATACGGGCCGAGGAGCCGGTCGGCATGGCAGACGTAGGAGTCCTCGTGGATGCCGCCATCGCGCAGTGTGGTGGCGGTGAACACGAAGCCGTACCGGTCTTCATCCCGGAACAGGGAGACACCGTAGGGCGCGCCGTGCTCCGGCAGGCCGTCGTCCCCGGGATACCCCTCAATGAGCGCCGGCAGGTAGTGGCGCGGGCCTTCCACGCCCACGTCGCCGTAGCCGAGGTCAGTCAGGTCGTCTTGAAGCCGCGCGATACAGCCGCCGCCCCAGACGAGGTAGCGCGTGCCACGGAGGTCAACGAACATCGAGGCGTCGCCCTTGCCGGTCGGCTCGGCGCCGGCTTCGACGATGAGCCTGGTATCGGTGTACGGGCCGGCCACGTCGTGGCCGCCGGGCATGGCGCCGGCGGCGTAGCCGTTCATGCTGAAGGTGATCCAGAACCGCTCGCCGTCGTGGGCCAGCCGGGGCGCCGTCATGCCGCGCCCACGCTCGCCGGGCGGCAGACCGGGCACGGGGTAAAGCTCCGTCTGCCAGGCGCTGCCGCCCCCACCGTGGGCATGATTGGTGGGATCCTCCCACAGGTCCCAGACGAACCCGAGGTCCGTCCACTCTTCCAGGTCCCGCGAAGACCAGACCCGAACACCGCGGTTGTTGTGGAAATCCGGAGCACCACCTTCGTCTTCGAGCGCCGTGGTGCCGGTGAGGTAGAAGTTGCCGTCCGGCCCCCGGCCGATTGAAGCGTCACGCAGGGGGGCGCCGATGTCGGGCTCAATCCTGTAGCTCCCGCGTTTCTGCGCGTTCACGGCGGCACAGGCCGTGGCCGTCAGCAGGACGAGCAATGCTGCAAACAGAGAGGTCGTTCTCACTGCTTCGCTCCCTTCTCCTGGTACTCGTATTCCCATTTCGGCATGATGATTACGTCGTCGCCGGCATCCTCGACGTGCAGTTGGTGCAGAAAGGGGGCCATGCCGAGGCTGGCCCATTGCAGGCTGTGCCACTTTCCTTCTTTGTCTTTGAAGACAAAAGAATGCCCCCCATGGGGCACCGCTACGCGGGGCCGCGAGTAGGGTCCCCAGATGTCGTCGGCAACGAAGTACTGGTAGTCGTAGCCCCCGATGCAGTTGCAGGTGAAGAAGACATACTTGCCGCCGATCTTCACCATGCAGTTGCCGATGTCGTAGTCCATGTCGAGGTTTTCAGTGGTCTTGAGCCGGTTCCACGGGCCATAGGACTTGATGCCCCGTTCACGGCCGATGGCCGCGGTGGCCTCGACGTCAATGCCGCTCATATCGTCCTTCATCAGCGCGATCTGGCTGACGCCTTCCAGGAAGTAGATATTCCCATCGTCGTCCTCAAAGAACGATGGGCAGGAGCACTGGATCCAGGTGTGAATCTCATACGGTCCCTCGGCCTTGCCCGTCGTGCTTCGCCAGAGCGGGACGCCTTTGCACCCCGCGTCTTCCAGGGTCTCCCGGAGTTCCTTGTCGCCAATCGAAGGGCCGCCGATGATCCAGTACGTTCCCTCCAGGTAATGGAACTCGGCGTTCCACCAGGTGCCCAGCGTGGGATTCCGTTTGGCGGGGCCCCAGCGCACCGGGGTGAAGTCGAAGATGGAAGGGTCCTCTTCGGCCATTTCCACCAGGATGGGAATGTCGGCGACGGTGACCGGCGTGAATTCCTGCCAGTTCTCGGGCCTCTCACTGCGCGGCTCCAGCGTCTTCGACTTCCAGATGCTCAGGCCGTGCTTGCGGAAGCGGTCGCCCCACATCGAACCGGTGAAGTAGTAATAGCCGTCGGGGGCATTCAGCATCTGCTGGTCGTTGACGATGCAGTCGGCGAAGAGCGGCTCCATGGTGGCCCACGGCCCGCGCTCGGTGAATTCCCTGCGCTGGCCGCGGGTCGGCCGCCCCCGCCTGCGGTCGTATCCCAGCGAAACGATGGCCGGACGATCGCGCCAGACGGCCTTGGTGTCGGCCCCGTAGAAGGTGGCGTACCAGTTGCTGTCCCCGCCCTGGAACACCGTGCTCTGGGCGCCGTGCTCCAAGAGTAAAGTCGCGTGTTTGAGATCACCGTCGTTCGAGTAACCGCCGAACAGCGAGTCGGAGGCGAAGATATGGGTATCCCGCGTGTAACGGCCCAGACGGCAGCTTCCGGATTCGACGATGAGGAAATAGCGCCGCCGGCCCTCCTCGGTCTTCAGGATGCCGACAGACTCGGGGAAGTGGAGCTTCGGCATCCGCGAAGTCAGGGGGAACCGCGCTTCAAAGGTCAACTGCCGCGGCTCTTCCGCCAGGCCGCTCATGTCCTCCGTCATCTTCGCAATGCGACCCGGTCCCCACACCCAGTAGACCGTCCCGTCGAAGTCCTCGAAGAGCGATGGGCTGCCCTCGCCCGCGGTGATTCGGCCCATGTCCTCGTACGGCCCCTCGGGCTTGCCGCTTGTGCTCCGCAGCAGCCCCGTCCCGCGGCCGTTCATGGAGTAGGCGATCCACCACGTGCCCTTGAGGAAGTGTATCTCCGGGGCGGTCACGCCGCGCACGAGCGGCCCGGCGGGGTCCTCCGGGTTCAGATTCCGCCTTTTGTGCCATTCGCTTCCCTGTTCCTCGATGCTCCAGACCTGGCCGAGGGGCTCCCATTCCTTCAGGTCCGCCGAGCGCCAGAGCCACACACCGTCGTTGTTCTGGAAATCGTCCCCCCGGCCGTCCCTGGAGACAGTACCGGTCAGGTAATAACCTCCTTCCGGCCCGCGCGTGATGTACGTGTGACGGAGCGGCGTTTCGAGGAGGGGTTCGAGTTCGACGCGGTTATCGAGATGACCCGCGGGTTTGTAGTTCTCCGGGCGCGGGGGCAGCTTGAGTTCGACGGCGGAGACCGTCAGCGTCAAGCAGACCATCAGAGCACTGAGCACAATTGTGATTTGTCTCATTGGGAGTCCCTCCCGCTCTTCGGGTTGCCGTTCAAGGTTCGGATGGTCGCGCGGTCCTCCTGGGCATGATTGGCCTTGAGGACATCGTCGGAGTCCCTGAATACCGTCGCCTGCCCACCGTCCGGTATCAAAAGGCGCGGTTTTGAGTAGGGGCCGAACAGCGACTGCGCCTGGCAGATGAACGTGTCGAAGTGCCCTTCGCCGTCCCGCAGGTTCCAGGCAGCGTAGACATAGTGATAGGCGCCGCCGTCCCTGAAGACAAACGCGCCGCGCTCGCCCATCTGATTCGGCGCGGGCTCCTCGGCCGGGTAGCCCTCGATGGCGATCTGCAGCGACTTCGGCTCCTCGGCGATGTCGGTCATGTCCTCCTTCATCGGCGCGATGTAGCCGCCTCCCCAGACCATGTAGACTGCGCCGTTCGAGTCCTCGAACAGCGAGCCGTCGCCGCCGAGGAAACGATTGCTCAAGCGTCCTACCTCATCGTAGGGGCCTTCCGGCTTGCCGCTCGCGCTCTTCAGCAGGCCGATGTCCTGGTCGTTGAGCGCGAAGATGATCCACCAGTTGCCCTTGACGAAGTGAAGCTCCGGCGCGGTCACGCCGCGGGACCACTCCTTCTCCGGCCGACCGGGCACGGCGCGCAGGTGCGCCTGCCAGCCGCCCTTCTGTGCGTCGCGCCCCCCGGTCTTCGACAGGTCCCAGACCAGCCCGACCTCCTTCCATTCCTCAAGGTCCTCCGACTTCCACAACCGGACGCCGTCGTTGTTCTGGAAATCGGCGTAACGCGGATCAAGCGAGTTGATCCTCGTCGTGCCGGTCAGGTAATAGGTCTCACCCACAGCATCCCAGGCGATCTGCGGGTCGCGCAGCGCCGTGCCGATGCCTGGCTTGATGGTTTCCGCCGCGCAGCAAAACAGTCTACCGCTCATCAACAGCGCTACAATAGCAGTCGTCGCCAGCAGCTGCTTATTCATCCGTATGCTCCTTCCTTCAGTCAGAGAATTCTTCGGTACGCGCCTGATAGACAGCTTCCTCCACGTGCCCGAAGTCGTGGGCCGGCCATAAGCCGGGCCTGGGGGCGTCCCAGTCAAAGACCACTTCGTACGTGAACGCCGATCCCTTCTTGTAGGTGTCCGTTCCCCGGAACGGCGCGCTGAAGTTGGCCACGTTGCCGCACTGGGGAAAAGCGGTCATCCACCTGCCCTGGCGGTCCTGAATGATGGGGCTGTTGCCCTGGCGCGGTATCACGCCCATGTAGTGATATGGGCCGCGGATATCGTCGGCCCAGAACACCCGCATGTCATAGCTGGTGTAGCCCGACAGGCCCATGAAAACGTATCGCCCGTTGACTTTCAACATCTGGTAGCCGCAGTCCTCGCTCATCAACTGGCCGTCGCCGGATGCTCGCAACATCGCTTTGCCCGGCCCCGCCCAGCTCCGATACGGGCGACCGTGGCGGTCGGTCCAGCCCTCGTCCACCGCCGTCAGTTCCTCGTTCATCCGCCAGATCATGCCGGCTCCGCTTGTGCCGTACACGCTGCCGTCGGCGTCCACGAACAGCCCCTGCCAGTCGTGCGACCATTGGGAATGGTAGGCGTAGGGACCTTCCGGCCCGCCGGTGGTGCTGCGCAGGAGGGCGCCGATGGACTTCTTCCAGACCACATCCCTGCCCCAGCCGTGCCCGCCGAACCAGAGCGATAGCCAATAGGTATCCTTCGCATAAGCCATGGACGGCTCCCAGGCGAACTGGCTGTTGTTCCATCCCAGGTCCTTCTCGCTTTCAATGGCCGGCCAATCGGGGTCGTCGCGCATCTGCTCCATCGAGTAGAGCAGGCCCACGTCCTCCCAGGGGCCCTGCAGGTTCCTGGCACGCCAGTAGCGCAGGCCGCCCACGTCGTGGTAACGGGCGGGCATCCCCTGAGGCGAACAGGAGAAGTAGTAATAATCGTCCGGAGCCTTGAAGACATGGGGGTCCACGATGCCGATGTCCTCCAGGCCCTTCACCGGCAGCACCTCGGCCCACGGGCCGCGTTCGGTATGGTAATCGCCCCAGACGGCGCGCGGCCACAGGACGTTGCACACCGACGACCATTCCATGGGCACGATGGCCGGCCGATCTCGGAAGACTGCGGAGGGGTCGGCGCCGCTGAAACTGGCGAACAGTTCGCCAGCCGCAGATTCGAAGACGCTGGTCTGGCCGCCGTGAGGCATCATGCGGGTCGGCCCGATGTAGGGACCCTCCAGGTTGTCCGCCAGCACGATCACGCTGTCGCGGCTGGCCCGCTCGAACACCTGCGTGACGGCGCTGAAGCTGAGCGCGTATTTCGGACGCTCCGTCTTCGGGTCGCGGGCGACGAACAGGTGCGGCGCGGTCACATCCCACACGTTGACGGTATAGCCCTTGGTCCTGTCCGGATAGGTCCGCGCCCAGGCCAGGAACAGGTCTGTAGCCGGACCCGTAATCCGGGCAAGCGACTCAGCCAGGGGCGCCATCTGCAGACCCCTGCCCCACAGCCAGTAGGTCTTGCCGTCACGGTCGGTAAACAGGGAGGGGCTTTCCCCCATACCCGTGATCCGGCCCAGGTCTTCGTAGGGCCCTTCGGCCCTGCCGGTGGTGCTCTTCAGCAGACCGGTGCCGCGACCGTTCATCGAGTATGCGATCCAGTACGTGCCCTCGGCGAAGTGAATCTCCGGCGCGGTGACGCCGCGACAGAAGTCTTCGCGCACCGGGTTATTGCCGGGGATGCGGTACTGCTTCTGCCAGACGCCGCCGTCCTTCCCTGCACTGAGCGAAGTCGAAGTGTCGATATCCCAGACCTTGCCGAGGGGCAGCCAGGTGTTCAGGTCTTCCGAGCGCCACAGGTAAACTCCGTCGTTGTTCTGGAAATCGGCATCAGGCGTTTTGGAGGCCGTCGTGCCCGTCAGATACCAGGCGTCGTGGCCCCTGGCGATGCAGATGTCGCGGAGCGGCAGATCGAAGAGCGGCACCAGCCTGTGGCGCCCGGTCCTCTCCACCAGTTGCGCGCGGCTGCCCGAGGGCCGGCTGTGGGCGTAGTCGAACATCTCCAGCGGCCTGCCCTGTGCTGAACGGGCGGAAATACCGGGGGGCCTTTGAATCTCCGCCGCGACGGTCAGAACCCCTCCGCTGAAGTCCACCGGTGCCAGCACGGGGTGGTCTTCGATTGAGCAGGAAAGCATCAGGCCCCACCGGCCGCCGTCGAAGAGGACGACCGGGCCGCTGCCCGGCAGAAAGCGCCGGGGTTCGGAGTACGGCCCCATCAGGGAGTCGCTTACGGCGTAGAAGGAGTCGTCCCGCTTGAAACCGGCCTCGTCGGTGTAGGCCGCCCAGGTGAGGATATACTGCCCGTCCCTGAGGAACAGCGACGCCGCGCGGGGATCGAACTGCCGGGCGCACCATTGGGCGTTGGGGTAGCCGGCGACCCTCGCCAGAAGGAACTTAGAGCTGCCCTCAACCGTGTCGGACAGGTCGGGCTTCACACGCGCCAGGTATCCCGGCCCCCGCACGAGCCAGACCGCGCCGTCCGCGTCCCGGAACAGCGATCCGTGCCCCGGCCCGTTGGACAGCACCAGCGGGTCCGCATACTTATGGAACCCTTCGGTCTTGCGATAGTCCCGATAGGGACCTTCGGGCCGGGATGCCCGCATCCAGCGCACGTCGTGCCCCGCGTTTGAGAAGGTCAGATAGAAAGCTCCATCGTGAACGAACAGGCGCGGTGAGGTCATCCCGCGGGCACTGCGGGCGCCGAGCGGTCGCTCCGGCAGCGCGTACCACTGCGTCAGGTAGTCGTGCCACTGCGTGCGCTGCATCAGGTCATACACCAGCCCCTCGCCCTTCCAGTTGACCAGGTCCCGCGAAGACCACAGCCGGACCCCGTCATTGAACAGGAAGTCTGCTCGGCCGCTGTACGCCCGCGAAGACCTCGTGCCGGTCAGATAGTAAGTCCCGTCCGGCGCGCGGGTCACCGCCGCGTCGCGCAGCGGCTCGCCGATGTCGGGTCTGATAATCTCCGCCGCCCCGGAGGTCAGACATGAAAAAACGGCCGCCCCAAACACAACGAGAGCGGCCATCATTCGCCACTTACTCCGTACCTTGCCCATGCTTAGCTCCCCACACCTTTCCGGGTCTCGGCCCCGGCTGCGCGGGCGCCGGAGGGCCGATTGCTTCTCCGATTCGTGCAATGCATTACGCGTGTAAGTTACCGCACCGTCTCCGGCCTGTCAAGGAAGTACGTGGATTGGTCCCAGGATGGCTTTCGGCCGGGCAGTCAGGAAGGCGTCAGCGACAGAGTTGCAATAAGCGTGACGATTCTGTTCGCTTCCATGCCCGCCTCTTTTTGTGTCTACAGTGTTCGATCAGTACACGCTCATCTCGCGCACCCCGGCCTCATGCTCGAACTGGTGTTCGATGACCGGCGGGTCGGACTTCATGTCCACATGCAGCGGCCAGATGAAGGAGTCCTGGGTCGGATTCTCGTAGCCGGACGACTGGTTGGAGGTGTAGAAGCGGCCGTTGTGTTCCACGATGTTGCCGTTACCCGTGTAAGGCAGCACGCTGACGGGCCGGTAGACGCCGTCCACACGGTCGGACCAATACCACGTCTGATCGTAGGCGCCGTAGCAGTTCAGACCCATCCACAGGTACTTCCCGTCAACCTTGGCCAGGGCGCAGCCGCAGTCATTGGCGGCCTCGGTGTAGTCATGGATGCGGATTCGAAAGACGCTGTTCGGAACTCGGCCCGTAAGATCGTCGGTCAGCCTGCAGATGGATAGAACGGCTGCTGCAGGTATCGCATAGAACGTTCCGTCGTCGTCCTCCAACAGAGACTCGATGCGTGTCCGGCCATGGAAGGCATACTGCCCCTGCGCTTTGCCCGAGGTGCTTTTCAGGAACATCGGCTCCATGACCTTGCCCTTGACTCCGGTCATGAACGTGGAGAGGAAGTAATCTCCCTTGAGGTAGTAGAGCCTGGCAATCCACGATGTCCCAACGCTGTCCCTGGCCTTCCAAGCCGTGTCGGGCAGAGGGGGATCCTGCACCGGCCAGCGCGGATCGCTCTCTATCTGTTCCCTGGTAAGGAGGATCAGCTCCTCCCAATGCGGCGTCATCGGATCCTTCGAGCGCCAGACCGGCACCTTGGCGTGCGCATCCGCCCTGTTCTGGTTGCTGCACCCGACGTAGACGTATCCGTCCGGCAGGGAGGTCAGGCCGAAATCAATAAGGCCGGTCTCGATGATCGGTTGCATCTTCTCCCACGACCCCCGGTTGGTGTAGAAGTCGCCCATGACCTTGACCGGCACATCTCCTGGAGTCAGACCGGGGCGGAACAGGATCGGGACCAGGGCCGGCCGGTCGCGGAAGGCGGCCATGGGATCGGCGCCGTAGAAGCTGGCATTCAGCGCGTCGTCCGGCCCCTCGAAAACGCTTGTCTGTCCACCGTGAGGGACCATCAAGTTCGGTGCGCCGTACGGTCCGACGGGGGAGTCCGACAACGACCTGGCGATCAACGTTTCACGCAGGGCGCGGCCGTGGCGCTGAGTCACCGCCGACCAGGTCAGGTAATGCTGACGGGTGCCGTCCGAAGGGTTGACCGCGGCGAACAGATGCGGAGCATCCACGTCCCAGAAGTCCAAGTAGGCTCGCGCATCCCAGATAAGGCTCGCCGGACGCTCGAGGGCCAACAAGAGCGAGGGGGCCGGGCCTTCGATGGCGCTGAACTCCTCGTTGAGTCTGGCGGCGCGCAGGTCCCCCCATAGCCAGAGCGACTCCGCCCCCTCTTCCAAGAAGAGCGAGGGCGAGCCGCCCATGCCCGTCAAGCGACCCAGATCCTCGTACGGCCCCTCCGGCTTGCCGGAGCTGCTCTTGAGCAGCCCGGTGCCGCGCCCGTTCATCGAATAGGCAATCCAGCAGGTGTTCCTGGCGAAAAGGATCTCTGGGGACGTGATGCCGCGGGCGAAACGCGTGTCGGTCGGGTTATTGGCCGGAATGCGGTACTCCAACTGCCAGGCACTCTTCGGGCTCCTCTTCGCATCGCGCTCGATGTCCCAGACCTTTCCGAGCGGGTTCCACGTGCTCATGTCATTCGACGTCCAGAGATAGATCCCGTCGTTGTTCTCGAAGTCGGGCTTGCCGCCGGCGCCGACGCTGGCCGTGGTGCCGGTCAGGTAGTAGGCGCCGTCGCCGCCCCTCGCGATGCAGGTATCGCTCAGCGGCAGGTCGAAGAGCGGGACCAGCCTAGTGGTTCATAACACTTGATTTTACGGGTTCAGCCGGAGCGCCGGTGGGCC
>CAYVBE010000034.1:17028-27233 GCA_964448935.1 uncultured candidatus Brocadiaceae bacterium | reverse complement strand
CACCGGGTGGAGGATATGGGGGAGATCGTTGACCTGGGATTCAGCTTCTCCAGCGAGCCGCAGTTTTCGCTCTACGGCAGCCTGGCTTCGGTGGCCTGTCTGGGCTACAGCGACTTCGACGGGACCGTGCTGGGGCTTGGCGGCGGGTTCCTGGGCAAGGTGGGGCATGCGAACGAGTGCGCCGGCTTGCTGTGGTATGGCCGGGAGAACGTTACCTGGAAGCAGAGCGGCCGATACCACCGATATCGGCATCCTCAGGGCATATCGGCCATCATGGACTCCCCGAGATGGCCGGGGCCGGCGTACTTTCCCGCATGTGTGCACTACGTGCATGTGGGCTGGATGGGGGTCGTGGCCAACGCGCGTTACGCGGAGATGCTGGATTTTCTGCTGGGGTTTATCTTCATTGACATCGCGCGCGACGATGGCCGGGGCAAGGGGCGCTGGTTCTGTCAGTAGCGCGGGGATCATTCCGCCGACTGTGCGGCGGCCTCGTCGCTGTCCCGGTCCATGAGGACGACGGCCGCCAGCGCAACGCCGGCCAGGAGCAGCCCGACCGGTATCACCAGCAGGCCCAGGCGCAGGCCGACGCGGTCGGAGAGAGTGCCGATGAGGTAGGGGATGAGGCCAAAGCCGGCTATGCCCGAGACGCAGAGCATAGCGAGCAGCGTGGCCGAGCCGGCGGCGATCCGGCGGTTGGCCACTGCCAGGACCGAGGGCCAGAAGCTGGCCATGAACAGCCCCGAGAGCCCGAGCATTGCCATGCTGAACGCCAGGTGCGGGACCAGCGATAGCAGCAGCGTGGTTACCACCCCAAGTGCCGCCGTGACGAGCATGATCCTGGAGGGCCGCAGGTAGCGCGTCGCGTAGCCCGTCAGGAACCGCCCGCCGGCCATGGCGCCCGTGAAGATGGTGAGTCCCCACGCCGCCACGTAGGCCATCGCGCCATAGGTGTCCTGGATGAAATTCGGCGACCAGTAGATGAGCGATCCCTCGCACCCGGCGGTCAGCATCATGGCAGCCGCGAGCGCCCAGAAGATGGGCTGCCGGAGCACCTGCAGGACCGAGATAGGCACCACCTTCCGCTCGGCTGCGGATTCAGGGTACCTGCCGAGGGCGTACATTACCCCCACCAGGACCGCCGGGATGGCCACCACGCCGAAGGGCACCCGCCAGTGCATGCCGCTGTCGAGCTGGCGGCCGATAAGCAGCGAGGCAAGCACCACTCCGGCGGGAAAGAACCCGTGCAGCACGTTCATCTGCCGGTCCACGTTGTGCGGGTGCAGGTCGGCCACCAGGGGACTGACCAGCGCCTCGACGGATCCCAGCCCGAGCCCGATGACCATCGTGCCGCCCACGAGGCCGGTGAGGCCGTCGGTGAGCCGGACGCAGACCAGGCCCACTGCCACCACGAACATGCCTACGGCCAGCAGCGGTCGCTTGCCGATGCGGTCCGCACAGATGCCCAGAATGAAGGTGGACCCGGCCAGCACGAAGGCCCGCGCCAGCGCCAGCGTGCCGCGCATCCCGTAGCCGACCTCCAGGTCCGTGCCGATGCTCTTGAGCGAGACAGACAGCAGCGTGGAGGTGGCCGCGAAGACGATCAGCGAGAGCCACGCGACGCCGGTCAGCCACACAACGCTGGTCCGCTTGGTGTCACGCACGTAGGCTGACCGCCTGTCAACGGGATACGGCTTCCAGGGCGCCCGCGTCGCGGCCGGCTCCGTTGGGCGGGTTGCCGGCGAAGTCGCGCAGGAACGGGCCGTCGAACTGCCAGGTGTAGAGTTCCTCGATGGTGGTTTTGGCCTCGGCGAGTGAGCCAAGACTGACCCTCGCGAAATCGAGCGTGCCGGCCAGGCAGTCGCCGTCGGGCGTGCCGCCGACGTAGAAGTCGGCCGAGTTGGACAGCGAGTCCTGCCCCGGTCCGGCCGCGGTGGTATCCACGTTGCCGTCCAGGTAGATGGTCATGCGGCCGCTGTCGCGGTCGGCCTCGGCCAGCACGTGGTGCCAGTCGCCGTCGTTGACGCGGCTCTTGCCGGTCACCGATCTGTCCCTGCCGCCGGCGCGGGCCGTGAGGGTCAGGGTTCCGTCAACGGTCAGCGCGTAGCCGGCGCGGGGTCCCATCTTCTGGATCAGGACGGCCCGGTCGGCTCCCGGCTCGGTTTTGAAGTATGCCTCCAGGATGAAACTGGTGTCCTTTACGTCCACCGTCTGCAGCTCGACCGGCTCGTCGGCTCCGGGCGGCCGGGTGTTGAGGTGCTCCTGGGAGACGAAGGCGTACTGATCGCGCCCGTTGAGCTTCAGCGCGCCGTCAATCCAGTCTTCCAGGTCGCCCTGCACGTAGTTGGCTTCGGTGACGTTGACGACCTTCAGGGGGTACTGGGGCATGTTGCGGTAGCTGGTGCGGCCGCGGTAGTAGTCGCGCATGTACCAGTGCTCGTCGGGGATGAGGGTGGCGTCGCCGCCGACGTGGTAGAAGTTCCACTCGCCCACCATGCGGGCAAGCCCCCACGGGACGAAGAACTTGACGCCGTTGTCTATCGCGGCCGAGCCCGCGGCGGGTCGCATGTCCCGGTGGGCCGGGTCGCGCAGGGGCTGCTTGTCGGTGCGGATGCCGAGGCCGGAGGCCAGCGAGTCCCGGCGTTCGAGCGCCTGCTGGAAGGACGAGAAGTTTTCGTATCCCCTCCCGCTTGCCTCGAAGACGCCGAACATGTTCTTCACCCCGTAGAACACGTTGCGCGCGTAGGCCGCCAGGTGGTAGGGCCATTCGTTCGCCGTGATGTCCTCGGGATCTTCCTTCAACTTGCCGTGGTTGAAAACGATGTTACTGATGTCGCTGTAGATGTTGCCCACGAAGCGGTGATGCCCGCCGGCGGGGGACCAGTTGGAGCCGTTGGCGAAGCGGTAGGCGGTGTTGTTGATGAACGCGTTATAGATGGTGGGGGTAGCCTGCTGAAAGGCGGCCCGGTTGCACAGCTTGCTGGCCGGGTCATTGCTCAGGCCCCAGGCGATGTTGTTGAACAGGTAATTCTTGAAACCGCCGTCCAGGTAGTAGGCGAAGCCGAGCCGCGCGTTGTACGCCTTGTTGCGCCACGACCAGTTCCAGAAGCCGTTCGGGTTGGCGGAGACATTGCTGTAAAGGTAGAAAGGGCCTCCCTGCCAGGTCTCAATGCCGCCCCAGTCATTGGTGGACAGCAGCGTCTGCTCGGCCTTGTTGTGGTGGACCACGTAACGCGCCAGCGGGATGTCCTCACCCCCGCCGCCGCCCTTGCCGCCGAACAGGAAAATGCCCGCCCCGTAGGTGCGCAGCAGCATGTTGCCCGCCACCTCCATGGTGGTGGGAAACCGTATGTCCATGGCATGCGCGTCGGACTGGCGGTAGGCCCGCGTGCCGATCATGTAGAGGCTGTTACGCAGGACCGATACGTCCTCCAGCTTCCCGGGACCCTCCACGATGCTCATGGCGGCGTCGTCGGTGTGCCGGATTCTGTTGTCGGTCACCACGACCGAGCCGATGCGGGTGCGGTCGTTGATGCACTCGATGCGCACGCCCTTGCTGGCGTGTTCGAAGGTGCAGTTCGAGATGCGCACGTCGTCGCTTGAGCCCAGCAGGCGCACGCCGGCGTTGTCCACCTCTTTGTGCTGCCAGTCCGCGGCGTAGTAGTCCCACCAGGCGTTGGTGAATCGGAAGGTCAACCCGCTGATGACGGCGTGCTTCAGTCCGGTGGTGTCCACGGCGGCGCGGCGCTCTTCACCGATGACGTCCATGCGTTTGGGTCGGTTGGCCGATGCCTGGTCCTCGATCAAATTATAGAGCTTCGCCGCCTCGACGGCGACGGTGTTCGGGTCGCGGTCGTTGGGCAGGCGTATGTAGATGCGGGCGCCGTCGCCGCGCTCTTCGGCCCAGTGCTCCCCGGGGGCGTCCAGGTAGTGCGGCTTGTTCTCCAGGAAGTAACGGTTGCCCGTGTTGATCTGGCCGCTGTCCCTCCACCACCTGCCCTCAAAGGCGAGGGCATTCTTGTCCGGGAAGTACTTCACCACCTCGGTGGGGAAGGGGGTGCCCATGACGATGGCCCATTCGGTCCAGACGATGGCATCCCGATAATACTCGGGGTCGCGTGTGAGGTGCTTCGTGTCGATGCCCAGGTGCATCTTCTTGCCGTTCACGGTGGTGACGCGGTTCTTCTCGACCCACCACTGGGGGTTCTCCCATTCCCACCACTCGCTCTTGACGTCCTCCGGGTCGGAGACCTCCCAGTTCGGGGTGCGCGCGATGGGAATGCGGGTGATCGTTCCGTCGTCCTCGACCATCCAGATGCGGCGGGGCCGGAAGTCCACGTCGGCGACCCAGACCTCCTCGGCGTTGGGGATATCCTCGTGCTGCGCGCCTTTGCGCCAGTCCATCACCTGTTCGGAGCCGGAGAGGACGGCCTCCCCCCTGCCCCAGGACGGATCGCTGGTGATGCGGATTGGGTTACCCGGTTCTCCCGATTCCTGGGCGATCAGACGGCCGCGGTAGGTGACGCCGCGCTTGAAGACATAGGTGTCCACGCCCTCCGCTTTTGCGGCAGCGCCCGTGGCCTGGGGGTCCCAGGGATGGTGTTTCCAGGGCCGGGCCTTTGTGCCGGGATTGCTGTCGTTGCCGCCCTCGTAGTCAATGTAGCGAACGGTGTCGCCCGCCTCGAAGGCGAACGGTTCCGGCTGCCACTCCAGGTCGCCCTGTGGCAGAACTTTCGAATGCGCGTCCATCCAACTGTACGCTTCGGCCAGATTGCACAGGCCTACCAGTGAAGCCAGAAAAACCGAAAACACCAGCAACTTCGGCAGAGACCGTCTCATCGCCGTTCTCCGTACAAAAGACAGTGTGAGTATCAGTTTCTCACCTGGGATTCCCCGTAACCGGGCAGGTCCCGATGGTATCCCGGAGGCGATCGGTGCGCAAGGGTGGGGCGCTTCATCTGCCCTTCGGGTAGAAGAGGTCGAAGTACCTGCGGTCCAGGGCGAAGGGGTCAACGTCCTGCGTGGCGTGGTCGAAATCGGCCGGGAGCACGCCGTAGCGCTTCATCTCGCGGATGTAGTGCCGGTTGGGCTGCCAGTCGGGCGTGCCGTACCAGCGCTGCTCCTCCAGGGCGGCTACGTAGTCCTTTAAGTCCTCTACCAGGGCCCGGTAGTCGGGATTGTCCTTGCTCTCGAAGACGATGTAGTGCGCCCACCGTTTGGACTCCTCGGGGTCTCGGGAGGTGGCCCGCCCTCCGGCGGATTCGGCCAGCGGGATGCGCAGGAAACCCGAGTTCTCGGGCACCGTGATGTTAAAGTTGGGCCCGAAGTGCTTCTCGAAGGGCCACTGTGGCTCGCGCCCCGGTCGGGTCTTCTTCACATGGCAGCGATAGCACCGCTTCTCAAGCACCGAGCGGTCCATCTCGTTCTCGACCACCTGCCATCCGAGCGCGCCGTAGGTGCCGGCGTAGGTGCCACCGGCGTCAACCCAGAGCCGCAGCGTCTTCATCTCCATCTCCGAGAGCTCGACTTCCTGGTGCCCCTTCTCCAGCATCTGGATGAGCTTGCTCGAGCCCGATCCGGCGTCGTAGGGGTCCCGGTTGCTGCCGCGCACGGAGACGTGCCACGGTTTGGTGAGCGCGCGATAGCTGTTGGAGTAGTTGAAGTAGCGCTCGCCGTTCAGGTTCGGGCCTTTCTCGTTGGTGCCGTCGTGGCACTTCACGCAGTTCTTGTCGAGGATCGGCTGAATGTGGCGATTGAAATCAATGATGTCGGGTATATCGTCGAATGGCCGAATCTGGGCGGGCGGGCGCTGCATGGCTACGGGCATGGCGCGGTCAACCGGAGGCGGGGCCTCGATGCGCGGCTCGTGGCAGCCCACACAGCCCACCTGTTCGCCGGGCAGGGCCGTGGTAAAGCTGTTCATGATCTTGACCGTGTGGCCCTCGGCATCGCGCGCCAGGAAGCAGAGCGCCCGCCGGGCCGGCACCTCGAAGTGCGCGCTGCCGTCCTCCACCACCGGAACCGTACCCAGGATGCGTTTGAAGTTGTTGTCGCCGATGGGGTCGGCGCTGGCGCCGAAGTGCACCGGCGTCGGCAGTACCTCCAGCACCAGCAGGTCTTTGATACTGCCCGGCTCGATATCGCCCATGTTGCGCCCCTCGTACACCTCGCTGAGCATCATTGTGCCGGTGGTCTGAGACCAGTCGGTGCGATGCGGGATGACGGGCTCACGTTCGCGCGAGACCAACGGGCGGGGTTCGTGCAGCCAGGCCCCACCGAACGAACTGGGCAGCCGGTATATCTCCTCGAACCTGCCCTCTCCGTCCATCACGTAGAGGCTCTGGTGGCTGGCGACCAGGAAGCAGTCCTCGCTCATGGGATACGGATCGCGCCACGCTTCGTCCGGCTTGGCGCCGGGTTTGGGGTTCGGTTCCCCCGGAAAGCCGTGGCTGACGCGCTGCACGCGTCCCAGCGCGTCGGGACCGGCCTTCTGGTCCACCATGAAGACGTGCCCCACGTGCTCCTTCTTGCCGTGCTTGTCGCTGAATATGGCGCTGACCTTGTCCGTGCCGGGAACGGGGCGGGGTTCGGTCATCAGCACATCGTGCAGCAAATCGCCGTAACCGCGGTCATGCATGTTGCCGTAATAGACCATCTGGCCAGTGCCATCCGGGTTCATGGTCCAGAGGTGGTGGAACTCCATGACGCCGCGATTGACGTATTCCCACCGCATGTAGATAACCCGGCCGTCCGGCATCATGGCGGGTGTGCACTCGGTCTCGACATTGGGTGAGAGCTGCCGGATGTTCGCGCCGTCCGCGTCGCAGCGATAGAGCACCGCCACCTGGGTGTGAAGGCAGGGCACGTAGCGCCTGCAGCGGGAGGACATGAAGACGATGTCGCCGCCCGGCGTGTAGCAGCACTCGATGTCGTCCCACGGGCCGTGCGTGAGCTGCCGCAGGCCGGTGCCGTCGGTGTTGATCTCGTAGAGGTTGTAGTACTCGCTGTCGCCCTTGCGGTAGGAGAACAGGACCTTCTCGCCGCTGTAGTGCACGTCCGGGTCTCGGACGGCGCCTGCGCCGTCCATGAATATCTCGCGCACCTCTCCGGTGCGCAGGTTCAGGGCGCAGAGCAAGCCGGGTCCGCCGCCGAACTTCTTGTCATTCGGATTCTGGCAGACGTAGCCGTGGTTGGCGTAGAAGTGCCATTCCCGCCCCGGTCCGCGCACCGCGAAGAGGACCTCTTCGACGTCCGCGAGCGGGCCTTCGAGGGCCTCCTGCAGGAGGCCGGGGGTTTCACCCGAATCCGGCTCCGGTTTCTGCGCCCCCGCGACGAGAAATGCAACGCACAGCAGCAGAATTGCGACAAGAAATCTTCCAGCGCGCTTCACGCTATTCCTCCGTCTGTTCAGGCATCTCTCCGATATGCATGCCAGGGTACGCGAATCGGAGCTGCCGGGCAAGTAAAATGCCCTGCAGCGCACGCTTCTGTTGCGCGGCGGCGGCCGTCCCTGCTATCCTTGCGCCTCCATTACCGTAAGACGTGGGAGCCATCTTCATGCCATCCGACCGGCAGAGCAACTCGGCGCCTGAGCGCGGACGCAACATCCTGATCATCCACACCGACCAGCAGCGATACGACAGCCTGGGCTGCACGGGCAACCCGCACGCGGTGACGCCCAATATTGACGGGCTGGCCCGTGAGGGAACCGTTTTCACCCGGCACATCGTGGCTAATACCGTCTGCATGCCGTCGCGCGCCTCGCTGTTTACGGGGCTTTACCCGCCCGCGCACGACGTCTGGGACAACGGCGTGCTGCTGAACCGCCGGGAGTATATCGAGTTCAGCCGGGTGCGCCACGGTGAGGGGACGGTCATCGAACGGCCCACCATCGCGGACATGTGCGCGGAGCACGGCTATCGGACAGCCTGTTTCGGGAAGATGCACCTGACGCCGTTCTTCTCGCCCCCCGTTCACGGCTATCACGAGTCGCAGTTGTGGTGGCAGGAGAGCCCGGAGGAACTCCGGGACTGGCACGGGTCGTACTACGGATTCCAGTATGCCGACATGGCCTTCACTCACGGACAGCTCAGCCAGGGTCACTACCGGCTGTGGCTGCGGGAGAACCACCCGGAGGTCTTTGGCCGCGCTGCCGAGTCGGATCCCGATGAGGTGATACCGGGACTGCGTGACCTGTATCCCGCCGACGTGCCGCTGGACCTGCACCCGACGACGTGGCTGGGGCGGCGCTTCGCCGAGTACCTGGAGCGGACGGCGGGCGACGGCCGCCCCTTCATGGCTTTCGTCGGGTTTCCCGATCCCCATCATCCCTGGCAGCCGACACGGGAGGCGCTGGAGGTCGTTCAGAACAGCGACGTGCTGGATCGGATGGACCCCGAGGGGATGGGGTTGCGGGACTACGTCTTCGGCAGCGCCGGCGGAAGCATCGCCCACTTCACGGACGAGCAGAAGCGGACCATCCGCCGTTACACGCTCGCCCAGCTCTACCAGATAGACCGGGCCGTGGGGCACATCTGCCAGGCGTTGCAGGACCGCGGCATGTGGCAGAACACGCTCATCGCCTTCACCAGCGACCACGGGGACTTCCTGGGCGACCACAATTACCTGCGGAAAGGCGTGGGCGCCGCGCACTCGCTGCTGCACGTGCCGTGTGTGCTGTGCGTGCCCTGGGTAGACGACCAGCCGGAGCGGGTGGACGTGCCGATGAGCAACTGCGACGTGCTGCCAACGGTATTGACGCAGGCCGGCGTTCCGGTGCCGGAACTGGTGCATGGAAGGGATGTGTTTCAGACGACGTCAGCCGCCGACCATCGCGCTTTTGCTTACTGCAGCCTGGGCACCCCCGAGACCACCAATTACACCGTCTATGGGCCCCGATACCGCTATACCGTCTATCCACAGGCGGAACGAGATGAGCTGTACGATCACGAGAGCGATCCGGGGGAGTGCCGGAACCTGGTCGGTGAACCCGCGCACGCGCAGAGGCGAAGGGATATGCGGGACGTGGTGAAGGAGGCGCTGCTCAGACACCGTTCGCCGGTGGTGGGGCGGATAGCACCCTGGTGAGAGCCGCGCTACTCGGATTCCTCCGGCATGTCGGCCAGCAGCGACTCGATCTGCCTCTTGGCGGACACCAGGCGGTCTCCCCCGTGGGCGACGTGCTTGCGGAAAGCTTCCACGGCTTTCTCGGGCTGCTGGAGTTTGTCGGCGTAGATCAGGCCGAGGTTGAAGTAAGCCGGGGCGAACGTCTCGTCCGCCTGGATCGCCTCGGTGTATTTCTCGACTGCCTTCTCGAACTGGCCGGAGGCGGCCAGCACGACGCCCCAGTTGCTCAGGCACTTTGTGAGCAAGGCGGCGTCCGGCTGTTCCTGCTTCTGCAGGGCCTCGTAGCACTGCCGGTAGTAGTCGGCGGCCTGCCGCGTCTCGCCGAACTCTGCCTGGCAGTAGGCCATCCGGTACAGCAGGTCCGGGGCGTTCTTGCCCAGATCGTGCGCGCTGGCCAGGACGGGTAACGCGGCGTTGTAGTTGCCCAGCTGGAACAGGTCCGCCCCGAGCACCGTCAGCCTGTCCCGCACCCTCTCGACAGGCAGTGGCGATGCCTGGCCGGCTTCCTTCAGATTCTCGACCTGCGCCTGGAGGTCCGACACGCTCTGCTCCAGTTCCTCCACCCGGTTTGACTTTTCGTCCAGACCTTCGGTCAGACCCTCCACGCGCCCGGCTTTCTCCTGTAGTTCATCCTTCTCGGCCTGGAGCTCATTGATCTCCTCCTGCAATTCGTCGGTGCTCTCGGCCAGTGACTCGTACTTCGCGCGCCACTGGTTGACCTCTTGCTCCAACTGCGCAATCGTCTCCTTCGTTCCGCCGTCGCAGGCGGGCAGCGTCAGACAGAAAAACAGCACGAGCAGCCCCAGGCCCTTCGAAGTTCTGCCAGTCATCGTTTACCTCTCCGTTTGCTCCGGTTGATCTGCCCCATGATACTGATCGCCTCGGGCCCGCGCAAACGGGTGAGTCAGGCGAACAGACGCGTGATCTCGTCCTGGTCGAATCTGGGCATGGGTTTCTCGCCGTCCGGGCCGACCAGCACCACGCCCTCCGAGCGGTCGGTGACCTCGCCGATCGGGGTGCAGCGGATGTCGGCGTCACGCACGGCTGCCGCGATGCGTGCGGTGTCGCTTTCGGGCGCG
>CAYVBE010000034.1:0-17018 GCA_964448935.1 uncultured candidatus Brocadiaceae bacterium | reverse complement strand
GGCGCGCAGATGAGCATCGCTCCGCTGGCAATGGTTCCCAGAGGGTCGAGGTCGAGGTGGTTGCAGAAGGCGCCTCCGGGCGCCAGGATGGGGATATCCTCGCGCCGCACGCGCAGGCCGCAGTCCGCCGCCTGCGCCAGTTCCCACAGTGCGGTGGCCACGCCGCCCTCGGTGGGATCGTGCATGCCGTGTACCTCGCCGGCCTGGCAGGCAATGATGGCCTCCTCCACGACGCTGATCCCCGGATCGTCCAGGAACTCCCGCGCCCGTGCCAGGTCGGATTCCGAGACGACGCCTGCCAGCCGGTCGGCGCACTCGCGGGCCATGATGGCCGTCCCCTCGACCGGCACGCCCTTGGTGAGCAGTACGACGTCGCCGGGGCGGATGTCCCGCTTGTCCACGAATCGGTCCGCCGGTACCTCGCCCAGCATCTGGCCGACCAGCACCGCTCTATCCAGGCCCGGGGTGACCTCGGTGTGTCCGCCGCATAGTTCGCAGCGGATGTCCTCCAGGGCGCCGCGCACGTCGTCCCATATCTCGCGGACCAGGGCCTCGTCCGTGCCGTCCGCCGGCAGCAGGGCGGTCAGCAGGAACCACCGCGGCCGCGCGCCCACCGTGGCGATGTCGTTGGCGTTGACGTGCACCACGTACCAGCCGACGCGATCGGAGGCGAAAGTGATGGGATCGGTCTTGGCGATCAGGTAGCTCTCGTCCATACGGATGGCGCAGACGTCCCGCCCGATACCCGGCCCGACGATCACACGGTCGTCCCGGATGGTGTTCTCGGACAACAGTTCGGCCAGCAGGTCAAAAGCCAGCTTGCCGGGAGGGAATTTCATGTGGCCTCCTGCAGGCGCCGGCGGCCTTCCATGTAAACCATCAGTATCGAGACGTCCGCCGGCGAGATGCCGCTTATACGGGACGCCTGTCCCAGGGACTCCGGCTGTATGTCCGCCAGTTTCTCCTTGGCCTCGCCGCGCAGTTCGGGGATGGCCCGGTAGTCCAGCCATTCCGGAATCTTCCGGTCTTCGTTGCGACGGAAACGCTCAATCTGTTCGAGCTGGCGCTTGATGTACCCCTCGTACTTCACCTCGATCTCCACCTGCTCGCGTGTGGCGGGGTCGCCGGCCAGTTGGTCAACATGCGGGTCAAGCTCCGCCAGCGCGCCCAGGTCCATCTCGGGACGTTTGAGTATCCGGGCCAGCGTTTTGCCCTCGTGCCAGGTGTCGCGCAGATACTCAATGGTTCGCTTTATGGTCTCTTGCTTCTGCCGCAGCCGCTCCCACATCGCATCGGGTATCAGGCCATTGGCGTGACCGTATTTCATCAGGCGGCGGTCGGCGTTGTCCTGCCGCAGCAGCAGCCGGTATTCGGCCAGCGAGGTGAACATGCGGTAGGGCTCGTCGGTGCCTTTGGTCACCAGGTCGTCTATCAGGACGCCGATGTAGGCCTCGTCCCGGCCGAGGACGAGCGGCTCCTCCCCCCGGAGTTTCCGGGCGGCGTTTATGCCGGCCATGATTCCCTGTCCGGCCGCCTCCTCGTAGCCGCTGGTTCCGTTGATCTGGCCGGCGTGATAGAGGCCCTCAATTCGCTTGGTCTCCAGGTTCGGCCTGAGCTGCGTGGGCGGCACCCAATCGTATTCCACCGCGTAGCCGTAGCGGACGATCTGGGCCTCCTCCAGCCCCTCGATGCTGTGCACCATCTCCTCCTGAACGTCGCGCGGCAGGCTGGTGAACAGTCCGTTGCAGTAGACCTCGAGCGTGTTCCGCCCCTCCGGTTCCAGGAAGAGCAGGTGCCGGTCTTTGTCGGGGAAGCGCCGCACCTTGATCTCGATGGAAGGGCAGTAGCGCGGGCCGAGGCCGGCCTTGATCTGGCCGTCGTAGAGCGGGGCGCGGTCCAGCGCGGCACGGATGATCTCGTGGGTCCGCGGGTTGGTGTGGGTCATGTAGCACGGAACCTGCTCCCGTTGGATGCGCTCCGTGGAGAAGCTGAAGGGGCGGGGATCGGGGTCTCCGGGCTGGGTCTCCAGTGCATCCCGGCGCACCGTTCGCCCGTTGACCCGCGGGGGGGTATCCGTCTTGAGCCGGCTGACCTCCAGTCCCGCCTGTCGCAGGCTTTCGGACAGATCGTTAGCGGGTGGCTCGCCCACCCGGCCGCCGGGCACCTTGGCCGGGCCGAAGTGCAGCAGCCCGTTCAGGAAAGTGCCCGTGGTCAGGATGACGGCGTCCGCTGTGTAATCGTGACCGCTTTGGGTGCGAACGCCCCGAACCCGGTCGTCCTCCACGATGATAGATGTGACGAGCGCCTGCCGGAGCAGCAGTCCCGGCTGGGCCTCCAGCCGGCGCTTCATCTCCATGTGGTATGCGTTCTTGTCCGCCTGGGCGCGGGGGCTGTGCATGGCCGGGCCCTTGCCCGTGTTGATCATGCGGAACTGTATGCCCGTGGCGTCAATGACCTTCCCCATCTCCCCGCCCAGGGCGTCTATCTCGCGCACGAGCTGGCCCTTGGCCAGCCCGCCGATGGCCGGGTTGCAGCTCATACGGGCTATCGAGTCGAGGCTGATGGTCAGCAGGGCGGTCCGGGCGCCCATGCGCGCCGCCGCCAGGGCGGCCTCGCACCCGGCGTGTCCCGCGCCGACCACCAAGATGTCGAAGGTCAGATTGCCCACGCTCGAACGGCCTCTCTCAAGAGATTGGGAATTGCGTGCCAGAAGTCTGCCATTGTAGCACCCACGGGCCGGGGCAGTAAAACCACCCGGCCGCTGGTCAGTCACCAAGAGGTGGCAGCTCCCACTGCTCGCCACGTCAGGACGATGATGGTGAGTGCCGCCGCGCATGAGGACCGGCTGCGGGAACGGGGTTTGCCAGGGAACCCCGCGAGCCGTTGCTATAGCCTGGCTGCCGTTTCCTGATTCCAGAAGAATATCAGTTGCCGGAGGAGGTCCGCCCAGTCCCCACCGTAGTAGGCAATTAGCGCGCCGAAGCACCAGCAGCCCACCAGCAAGAAAGACAGCACCCACATCAGGTCCGCGGGGCTGAGATGTCTAAAGTGCGTTACCCCTTGCTTCAGCACGCCGCCGTATGTGTGCGCAGGGCAACGCCCCATGTTCTGCACCATTTTATACGGCGCCCAGCACACCACATAGAGCAGCAGCAGCGGCGTTGCCACCGCTGTGAGCCCGAAGAGCAGCAGGAAGATGGGGCCGGTCAGTGCCCCCAGGACCACCAGGATCGGACGCTTTGTAAGGGCGCCCCATTTGTCACCCGCGCCCCACCATTTCAGCGCAATGTAGCCCATGCAGGCACCCACGCCCCAGAAGATCGCACCGCTGATGAGCCCCTCAAGCGTGTTGAACAGCATTCGCAGAATGCCGGGCGCTCTCAGGTGGGTCCAAACGTTCTTCCACTTCCAGGCCGGCGGGTGTGCGGCATTCGACTCCGTCGCCTCCTGTGTGGAGGCACGCCGTCCGCCGGGGGCTTCCGTTTCGGTGGGCGTGGCCGCCCGCTGCTGTTCGGTGGTGATGATGGTCCTGCAATGCGGGCAGCGCATCCTGGCGTTCTTCTGGGCCGGCGCCTGCAGCAGCGCCTCGCACTGAGGACAGTAAAATGTCAGTCCGTTCACGCCGTCCTTCTCCTCAGACGTTTCTCGCGCGGAAGTTTCCCAACACCCAGCGTAACTTACCGGCACGCCACTGCTGGATCAAGAACAGCTCAAGTGAGATTTTCCAGGCGATGCACCCCGGTGGGCCAGATGCACGGTGCGAGGAGGAAGCCCCTCTGGCAGGTGGCGCCTTGCGCGATTGGATTCTCAAGCTCAACGAAGTGTGCGACCAGGTGATGTCCTGTGCAAAGTCACCAGAAAGGTGTTCTGTACCGAATTGCCTTTTGATTCTCGCTCTGTTATTCTACGCGGAGCGGTTGATCCAGGTTATGGGAGTGTAGCTTTCACGGAAGAATAGTGACGTTCCAAACGGATGGAGGAGCCTGCGATGCGTTTCCCCCGGGTATGCGGCATTCTTGCTACGGCGTTCTGTCTGATCCCGGCCGGATTGGTCAACGGAGTTTTGGACGATGCATTGCCGTTGACGGAACAAGAGGTCGAGCGTATCTGCAGGAAGCACCAGGCCCGTTGGCGCCAGGTGCACGTCACCATCGTAGAGGGATTCAGCATGTCGTCGGGACTACAGGAATTCATAGCAGGGTTTCTTTCGGAACGAGGAAGGGAAGCCTGCTTCCAAGGGGTGTCGAGCCATAGAGAACCCGGTACGTATCTTGATGTTTTGATAGAGCATTCGTTCGACTTTTCAACCCATGGCTCCAGCGACCTACCCGATATCCTCGGAGTTGAGAGTCACTATGTCGATCCGGACTATCCCTACGTGGACTGCCAGATGGCTGCCCAGGCGCAGGTGGAGCTTTCGGTCCAGCACACAAAGGGTGAATACTCTGGCATGCTGGTGTCGTCCGGCTTGCCCCGGAAGGATAGCTCAGAGTGCGACTCGAAGCGCTGGACCGTGGGCACGCGCCGCCTGGATTTTCGGGTGCGCATCGACACATCGGACCTGCCCATGAGTCCGTCGGACCTGCTGGCAGACCGGGACGTGGCCCGCAGAAAGACCAAGTTGAGGGAGCGCCTCGCGCAACGTCTGGGCGCTTTGTTCAGGCACAAGGTGCACGACGCTTTGCCGCAGGGCTCCCTTCCTCTGTCCGTCCGTGTGCAACGACTACGGGGGGGCCGGCGATACCCCGGCGAGACGAAGATTGATCCGGGCAACGATGGACGGTTCTCTGGTCAGCTCGCCGATCTTCGCGCCATAGTCGCGATCAGCCCACTTCTGGCCATCCATCTGGCAAGAGAAGGACTGGACCGGGGCTCTCTTCTGATTAACCGGGATGGGGAGGAACAAGAGGGAGAGGCAGTTTCTGGCGAGCGAAGGTATGCTGTGGCGCACATCGTATTGGAGGCCCTCAACCGATTGGGTGACCCCACTGTAGCGCATGGGCTTTGGAAAGAGGGACAGCCCGGCTTGCGGAATGCGGGCCTGGTCGGAGCGTTCTACGGGCTCCCTGGAGTTGGCGCCAAAAAATGGGATCCCGCCGACCTTACCGGCGATCTTGCAGCGCTGGTCAAGAGATGGGAGGGCGGAGTGCCGCGGAAAAGCTGGCTCGGCACGTGGGTAGACCGGAGAGAGGCCGAAGCTCTGATCCAGGGGCTTGCCACAGTCAGAAATGATGAAGCTGCTCAAATCCTTTTCAACCTGCTGCGGTGGCGTTTGAACCATGTCACCTGGCAACGCCAGCCCAACGGGTGCTACTCGCCCAGATATGGTCGAGATACTGATCTGCGCTACCCGGTCTTCGAGGATCTCAAAGTCGACGCATTGTTCGATACAGCCTTGCCGGTCTTGGCCGATCACAGGTTGGAGGAAACGCAAACCCTACTGGCTCCTCTGGCGGGTCGGCGTCTCGATCTTTATCCACCTGCCGCCGCTGCTCTTGAGCGTTTCAGATCCCAAGCGCAGCAGCAGGACTCGGATGATCGCAATGACAGCAGAAGCAGAAGCGGGGGGCTTTTCGCTCCCAAGCCGCCGGGGAGTCGGTGACGCCGGACTCTGTTTGCCCGGACTTTCGGTGTCCTGGTTGAAGTCCGTTTTTGGCAAGAGGCACTCGATGTGAGCCAGGGCTGTTTTGTTGTGTCAGCCACCGGTTTCTTGCACCGCACCGAGGCTTCTGATAGCATGGAGCCGTTCAGTGGTGACCATAGCTCAACTGGTTAGAGCACCAGACTGTGGCTCTGGGGGCTGAGGGTTCGAATCCCTCTGGTCACCCCACCCGATATCCACGGCCCGGCGTCGCGCGCGTCGGGCCGTTTTTTATGGGGTCAGCAGACGCTTGAGTTCCGCCGCGCGCTGTGGGCTCAGGCTGCCCTTCGCCAGGCCTACCTGCACCGTCTGGAGCCCGAGGACCTTGTAGGGTTTCAGCAGGTTCGGCGCCTCGTCCTCGATTGCCTGCAGGTGGCGCCGGACGGTCTCCACGTCGCCGCGCGCGATCGGGCCGGTCAGGCAGGCAGGGGACCCCAGGCTCTCGAAGTTCTCCACGGTCCCCTTGACCAGCGGGAGCAACATCTGCATCGCATCGGCCCGGCCTATCCCGGCCGCGGCGGCAAGTTTCAAAGCGATTTCCTGGACCGCGACCAGGTAGTTCGACGCGGCGCACCCGGCAGCGTGGTACAGGGGCTTGGCTTCCGTGGCGATGGCGATCGCCTCGCAGCCCAGAGATCGAGCGACCCCTTCCAGCACGGGAACTGCCTCCTCGTCGCCCTCCACGCAGCAGGTGGAGCCGGGGAGGATGCGCACGGCCTGCTCAGCGGTCGCGAAGCTCTGCATGGGATGAAGGCTGCCCACGTGGGCGCCGGCGGAGCGGGCGCTCTCGAGGGTGGTGGAGGGCAGGGCGCCGCTGCAGTGGGCGACCACCGCGCCTTCCCCGATGGCGTTTTGCGCGGCGAGTCCCTCGCAGACCGCGCGGATCGCGCTGTCGGGCACGGTGATCAGTATCAGCTCGGCCGACCGGGTCACCTCGGCAGGGCTGGTGGAGGCGCGCCCGCCCCCCGCGAACCGGCAGGCATTCTCCGCGGATTCGAGCGTGCCACTGGCAGCGCCGACGAACTCATATCCAGCCTCGGAAAGCAGCCGCGCCAGGGCGGTGCCGACCTTCCCGGCGCCCATGATGGCGAATCGCATGTTCGGGCTCCCGAACCCGTCTGCAGAGTGTGCCGCCTAACGCCGGGCTTCGTAAACCCTCAGGGCGTCAAGCAGGTCCTTCACGGTCAAGGGTTCCTCCGAAGCCTCGATCCGAATGCGCAGACGGAACTCGACGGGCTTCTGCAGCTCTTTGGCGTCAACCTCCGCCGTCAGCTCCATCTCTACGGGCTCTCTGCTGCCCACGTAGAAGGGACCGGTTGTCCGGGCGCTTTCCCCGGTTCCGACCTCTCCCAGGTCGGCCCCCAGCAGCCACCCCTGGCGGGACTGCCGCACCTTGACCGCTCCTGGCGTCACCGGCTCCCGCGGGTCCCGGATACGCGTGCGAAGGGGGAACGCGGACGGCTTCGCGGGACGCTCGGATGGGGGGACCACCTGGACTCCGCGTTCGGCCGGCACCCCGGCCTCGATGCGCACCCCCGACAGGTCATCGGGCCCGCCGTTCTCCAGCAGGAAACCCAGCGGCGAGTAGAACTGCGCGAACTCGTGGTAGTAAAAGAAGGCCCGCCGGTAGGGTCCGTCCACGCGCGCCCAGGGATTCTTGTTCCGGCGCGTTGCGGTGTGTCGGCCGACGTTGAACAGGTCGAACGTGGGCGCCAGCACCGAGGAGCGCAGCGCCACGGAGGTGCCAAGAGGCTTTCGCGCCACGGGGTCGGCGAATTCGAGCCGCAGGCCGGCCTCTGGTTGGCTCGGGGTCATTCGAGATTGGTGTGGCGCTGATCGAGGGTGGTTTTGGGTATGCGTTCACGCTCCAGGATAGCGTACACCATCGCGTCGAAGTAGAGCAGCAGCGCCTCCTCGAACAGCGTGTTGTTGTGTGGCCCGAGGACGTACCGGTAGCGCTCCTTGACGTCGCGGCCCGTGACCGGCACCAGAACCACGTGATCGGCCGGTTCGGTCAGGGCGGTGGCCTCGTTGGCGGTCAGCGCAACGACGGCCGCCCCGGCATCGTGCGATATGCGGGCGAGCTGGACGGTGGTCATGGTGGTGCCAGAGCAGGAGAGGGCGACCATCAGGTCTCCCTGCTGGATGCGCGGGCAGGTCGCCTCGCCGGGCACGTGGACCTCGAACCCCATCTGCATAAGCCGCATGGCAAAGCATTCCGCGATGAGGCCGGAGCGTCCCTTGCCGGTGACGAATATGCGATCGGCCTCCAGCAGCATCTGCACCAACCGCTCGGCGGCGGCCTCCTCCATTTGCTCGGCCAGCAGCCGGATGCCCTCGAGGCGCGCGTTCAGGATGCTGAGAAGCTCATTCGCCTTGTTTTTCTTTTCCCTCATCTGTTTTCCTTCGCTGATGCTCCCAGCGCATCAATTCGGAGACCTTCCCCAGTGTGCTGCCCGAGTCTATCTCGGCCATTTCGCGCTCTTCCCGCTCGACAACGTGCTGCGCCCGGTTGGCGACCTCGACGATTCTCTCCTGCGGGATGATGACCACGCCGTCGTCGTCGCCGACGGCCCAGTCGCCGGTCCGCACGTGTTGGCCGCCGACTTCGATCGGCACGCCGATCATGCCCTGTCCCTTCGGTTCGCCGGCCACGGGCGTCACCAGCCGCGCGAACGCCGGGAAGCCCATCTCCCGGATGTTCATCGTGTCCCGGATGGCGCCGTCTATCACCACGCCGGCCAGCCTGCGCTGCAGGCAGCTCATGGTGGCCTTCTCCCCCCAGACGGCCGGCGGTTTGCCGCCCGCGTCAATCACCAGCACCTGGCCCGGCTCGGCGGTATCTATCGCCTCGACCGGCTTGGCCCAGTCGCCGGGGTAGGTCCAGACGGTGAGCACCGGCCCGGCCATCTTCGCTCCCCGCACGATGGCGTCCAGTCCTTCGACGGCGCCGGCGTTGTGCAGGGCCTCGGTGACGTCGGCCGCGCTTGTCCTGGCCAGCACTTCAGCGATGCTCGACTCGTCGCCCCGCTTGAACATGTCCGTTTCAACGCGCTGCCCGGTGCGGATGGCTTTCTTGATGTCGGCGGCGGCCTCCTGGGCATCGGGCGCCTTGCTGATGGCGCCTCCCACGATCACGATCGCCGCGCCGGCCTCGATGGCGTCGGCGGCGGTCTCGGAGTTAATGCCGCCGGCCACGGCCACCGGGATGTCCACCCCCGCAGCGACGGCCCGCAGGTCATCCAGGGGCAATTCCGCGCGCATCTGGAGGTCAATGGGGGTATGCACGCATACGTACGCGGCGCCCATGCCCTGGACTTCCTTGGCCCGCTCCACCATGCGCTCCGTCGTGCCGACTCCCAGCAGGTCCACTGTGACCTTCGCGTCGTAACGCCGGGCGGCCTCGACGCACTCGGCTATCGTGGAGTCGGAGGCGGCCCCCAGCACGTGCACCACGTCGGCACCGGCTTTCGCGGCGGACTCGGTTTCCACGCGTCCGGCATCCATCACCTTCATATCGGCCACGATGCTGGCGGAGGGAAACTCCCGCCGCAGTGCTCGCACGGCCTCCAGGCCCTCGCTCTTGATCAGCGGGGTGCCGGCCTCCAGCCAGTCAACTCCTCCCGCCAGTGCCTCTCGAGCGACCTTCAGCGCCCGTTCCAGGTTCACGTGGTCGAGCGCCAGCTGTAGGACAGGTTCCATCGGTTTCCACCTGCAGAAGGATGCGGTCCTTCAAGGTGAGTATAGCCCTCGCGGGCACGGACCGCAACGTCAGCGGAGAGCGGATCAGACGTCGTAGTAGAGCGCGAACTCATGCGGATGGGGCCGCAGGTTGACCGGCTCCACCTCGTTGCTGCGCTTCCATTCGATCCACGTGCGCACCACGTCCTGCGTGAACACGTTGCCGTGCAGCAGGAACTCGTGGTCAGCCTCCAGCTCGTCCAGCGCCTCGGCCAGGGAGCCCGGAGTCCGCGGTATGCGGGCAAGCTCCTGCGGAGGCAGGTCGTAGATGTTCTTGTCCAGCGGTTCCCCGGGGTCCGCGTGGTTCTTGATGCCGTCCAGGGCGGCCATCAGGATGGCGGAGCAGGCCAGATAGGGGTTGGCGCTGGGGTCGGGACAGCGGAACTCCAGCCTCTTGGCCGCCGGCGCGGGGGAGATCATGGGTATGCGCACAGCCACGCTTCGGTTGCGGCAGCTATAGGCCAGGTTGACCGGCGCCTCGTAGCCCGGCACCAGCCGGCGGTAGGAATTGGTGGTGGGGCTGGTGATGGCAACCAGGGCGCGGGCATGTTTCAGGATGCCGCCGATGGCGTGGAGGGCCTCGTCGCTCAGGCCGGCGTAGCCGTCCCCGGCGAACAGGGCTTTCCCTTCCTTCCAGAGCGAGAAGTGCACGTGCATCCCCGTCCCGTTGTCGCCGAAGAGCGGTTTCGCCATAAAGGTGGCCGTCTTGCCCCATCGCCGGGCCACGTTTTTGACGATGTATTTATAGAGCAACAGGTTATCGGCGGTGCGCAGCAGGCGGTCGTATTTCAGGTCAATCTCCGCCTGCCCGCCGGTGGCCACCTCGTGGTGGTGACACTCCACGTCCAGCCCGCACTCTTCCATGGTCAGCATCATGCGGTTGCGCAGATCCTGCATGGAGTCCACCGGCGGCACGGGGAAGTAGCCGCCTTTCAGCGGCACCTTGTGGCCCAGGTTGGGGCCCTCCTCGCGGCCCGTATTCCAGCTACCCTCGGTACTGTCCACCATGTAGTGCGACGAGTTGGTGGTGGTGTCGAAGCGCACTTCGTCGAAGATGAAGAACTCCGCTTCCGGGCCGAAATAGGCCAGGTCGCCGATGCCGGAGGTTTTCAGGTACTGTTCCGCCTTGACGGCTATGTAGCGCGGGTCGCGGTCGTAATTCTCTTTGGTGATGGGGTTTGCGACGTTGCAGATGAGGATCAGCGTCGGCTCCTCGGAAAAGGGGTCCATCACCGCCGTATCCGGATCGGGTCGGACCAGCATGTCGCTCTCCTCGATGGCCTGCCACCCCCGCACGCTGGAGGCGTCTATGCCGAAGCCCTCCTCGAAGCTCCCGGCGGTCAGTTTGGACGCCGGGACGCTGAAGTGGTACCACTGCCCGAGCAGGTCCATGAAACGCAGGTCAACGACCCGCACGCTTTTGTCTTCGATGGTCTTCAGCACGTCTTCGGCGGTCATGGCTTGGATCCCCTCCACGGGAAGCCTGGCGGTCCTAACGGAAGATGCGATGTCTGCAGTCTACGGCGCCTTTATACCGTCTTGCCGCGCTGGATGTCAACGCCCCAGCCGGGGTTCCACGACGATCGTCTGACCGTCCACCCCGTCCGCGTTCTCACCGGCCAGGAAGGCCACCGTCTCGCCCAGCCTGTCGGCCTGCTCGGTGGCGCAGATGGTGTTGACCCGGATGCCGTGCCGGACCAGTTCCATCGCCCACATGCGGTAGAGGCTGATCTCCCCGGCATAAATGGCGCTGCGGAGTGTGTCGCCTTCACTCGGCTCCAGGACGGCCTCCGCGACGACGTTCACCATGGCGCCGCCCATCTTCTGGCGCGCCAGGCATTGTGCCGCCTCGCGACCCAGAAGGAAGTTGGACGTCAGGCCGGACCGCAGAGCATCCTCCCAGTCCTCCAGCGTCGTGCCGAGCAGAGCGGATTCTGCCACCGGGGCGGCGCAGTTCACGAGTATATCCAGCCCGCCCGGCTCCCGCAGCAGGCGATCCACAAGATTGGCCACCGAGTCCTCGCAGGTGGCATCCACCTCGGCGGGCCAGCCCTTGCCCGGCAGGTCTTCCATCTTGCCGACGGTCTCTTCGGCGTTCGGGGCGGCCAGCACCACGTTGACGCCCCTGCGTGCCAGGGCCAGCGCGATGTCTGCGGTCGCGTCGCCGGCGCCCGTCACCAGGGCCACCTTGCCGGCCAGCACGTCCTGCCCCTGCGACTGAGCGATGGCCTTGCTGCGGAACCGCTCCACCTCCCACTCGTGCAGCCACTGTATGGCCTCCTGAGTCAGACCGCGAGCGCCGCCGAAGTGGGTGGCGATCGAGAGGCCCACCAGCGCCGCGCGCATCATGGCGGAGGTCGCGTCGAGCTGCTTCGGATCGGGCCCCGCGCTGAACAATCCCAGTCCGTCCACCAGAATGCAGCGCGCGGTGCGCTCGCCGTTCTCGACGGCGGACAGGGCGTCTCGGACCTGCTCCTTCACCGGAGCGTCCACATCGAGCTCCAGCCACACCGGGCTGTCCTTGCAGTAGATCGCCTGATCCGGCGACAGGGGGTTGACCTCCGCGAGGTCCGCCGCCTGCGGAAGCCGCAGGAACTCGGTCACCGTCTCGTCGTTGCTGAAGGTCAGCAGGGCGGTCTTGTCGAGGACCTCGGAGTAGAACTGCCGCGCCGCCGCCGCGATGTCGGCGATCAACTCCCGCTCCGTCTCCGGTGCCGGCGGGGTGAACTCGGGCAGCCTGGCCGCCTTCTTCGCCTTCTCGGCCGCCTGCTCGATGTCCTCGAATATACGCCGCGTAATGTCCAGGGCGCGGTCCGCGTCGTCGGCGGTGACGAACAGCCCGTGGTTCTCCAGGAACACGACCTGCGGCAGCCGCCCGTGCTCCGCTTCGTACTCGTCCAGCGCCTCCTTCATGCGAAAGGCGAGCGAGTAGCCGGCGCCGCAGAACTCGATGTAGAGATAGGGCGGGTCCATCTTGCCGAACAACTCCTGCAGGGCCTCCTGCCCGTCCACGGCGCACAGCAGACCGTTGACGACGGAGGGATGGGTGTGGACCACGCAGCGCCCGAGCACGGCGTGCAGGCTGGTCTCCACCGATGGCCGCCCCGGCAGGTCGTCCAGGCACGCGGCCTTCAGGCGCGAGAGCACCACGGCCTCTCGCTCGACGGAGTCCATCTCGGCCAGCTCCTGGTCCTCGATGATATCCGAGCACGCCTGCACGTCCACCAGCCGGTATCCCTGCCCCTCGCGCATATCGCCCAGCCGCTGGCCGCTGGCCTTGACGTACATCTTAGCGCCGCCGTCGGTCTTGACGCTGGTGTTGCCGCCGCCCCCTTGCACGAACCGGGGATCCTCGCCGACGCCTCTGGAAATCTTGATCATGTCCTGCAGGTCGGCATCCATCCGTTTTCTCCTGTGGTGCTGGTAATGCGCACAAAGCCCCAAGGGAAGAGCTTATCGGAAAGCCTCGGTCGCGGCAACCGGAACGCCTTTCAGCGTGCTTCACACACCGCCCCACAGGTCCTCGGCGCGCGCTCCGCGGGTGTAGAAGTCCTCGAAGCGGTCCTCTGCTTCCCAGCCGAGGAGTTCCCGCGCTTTCTCGCAGCGGAACTTGTCCATCGGCAGAGGCGCGCAGATGTTGAACATCTCGTTCGGGTGCGGCATCTCGGGCGCGCGCAGGGCGCAGAGATACGCCCGCGCCAGGTCGCGCCAGGAGACCGAGAAGCCTTGCACCACGTCGTCGTCGCGCCCGTCGTAGCGGTCGGCGGGCCGGAGCCTGCTGAGCAGCAGTGTGACCACGTCCAGGCCGCGGTGTTCGGCGAAGGCGTTTACCACCTGGTAGCCGAGGGATTTGCTGTGGTTGTAGAGCGGCGTGCCGGGGCGGCAGGGGGCGTCGGCGGGGACCTCGAACTCATAGCGCAGGTCTCCCTCGTAGCCCTGCGTCCGTGCCTGAACGCCGGTGTGAACGACGCGCTTCAGGCCCCGCTCCGCGGCGGCCTTCATGATGTTGAAGGCACCGCCGACATTAAGGCTGAACGCCGGTTCCGGCTCGGAGCGGTTGACGACCAAATTCACCGCCGCGTCGCAGCCCTCCAGAGCCTGGAACACCTGCCGGTAGTCCGTCACGTCCACCATACGCCACTCGTGCGGCGGCTCGGGCGCCTCCTCCCAGGCCGGCCAGAGGGGGTCGCCGCCCCGGGCGATGGCCTCCGAGACGCCGATTATGTCTGTTAGCCGCAGCCGGTAGTGCTGCCTCAAGAGCCCCGCGATGACGGCCCCCACCGGGCCGCCCGCTCCGAAAATGCAGACCGTGCCGTGCTCGATACCCGGCATCACTCGGCTCCTTCCGGTTCGAATCCGAGAGTCAGTTGCGCCTGACGCGAGAGGAACCGCGGCGACGATGCGACGTGGAACACGTGCCAGCGGTAGCCGGGCGAGCCGAGCTCGATCTCCAGCGCCCGGGCAATGGCCTGCAACGCGTCCTCGCGGCGTGTGTTAGCCTCCGGGTCGGTGCCCAGCGGCAGGAACCGCAGGCAGACGCCCGTGATGCCGCCTTCCCGCGGGAACTCCCGCACCGCCTGTTCGCAGAGGTAGGGGGCCAGCACTTCGGGCTCGGGCGCCGGACGCGGCTTCCACTGCTCGTCTATGAGGTAAGAGTCCGGGTAGCTGTCGAACACCTTCAGCGTGCCCGCGACGACGATGCGTGAGACGCCGGCTTCGCGGGCGGCGTCGCACAGCAGGTAGGTGCCCAGAGTGGCCCGTGTCAGCAGCTCGTGGCCGGCGTCAGGCCCTTTGAGCGGCAGCGGGTCGAACTCCGCGAAGTGCAGCACCGCGCCCACGCCGTCCACCAGGTCCTGCACGGTCTCCGTGTCGCACAGGTCCGCCTGCCGGTAGAGTTCCGCGCACTCCGCGTCGGGAGGTGCCTGCGAGTACCCGGTCAGGTGGAGTTCGTGCCGTGCGAGCAGATGCTCCGCGGCGGCCGCGCCCAGCGGCCGGTCCGCCCCGGTGACGAGCAGTCTCATGTCGCGTTCCCTTTCCAGATTGTGATCGCCGCATGCTCTTTCTGCATCGTGGCCGGACGGGGCGCGCCTGTCAAGCGTCCGCGGGCAGGAGTTCCACTCGTCGCCAGGATTCCCATGTGCTAACATGCTCCGTCTTCAGACTTCTGGGGTGAGGTGAGACATGCGTGTGATGATTCAGGGCGACCCGTACGAGGACCGAGGATACGAGCCGGGGCCGCTTTGGGGCGAGGTGTTCACCTGGCCCTGCCGGTGGGTAAGCATACCGGAGGCGCACGAGCGGCCGCTGGCGGTCGCGTATCGCTGCCGGTTCGAGCTGGACTCCGCGGAGACGGTCCGCGTTCACGTGACCGCCGATGAGCGGTATGAGCTGTTTGCCGACGGGCGGCGCGTAGGCCGCGGTCCGGAGCGCGGGGACCTGCAGAACTGGTTCTACGAGACCTATGACCTGGAATTCGGCGCGGGCGAGCACGTCGTCGTGGCGCGTGTGTGGAGCTTCGGGCCGCTCTCGCCCACGGCCCAGGTCAGCCTGCGGCACGGGTTTCTGCTCTCGCCCCATGAGGACGCTCACGTGGAAATGTTGGGCACCGGCGTGGCGGACTGGCAGGGCAAAGCTCTGGACGGATACCATTTCTTCCGGCCGGAGCGCTGCCACATGACGGGGCCGAGGGTCGAGGTGGATGGGGCCCGGTTCACCTGGGGCTTCAAGAACGGACAGGGCGAGGGCTGGGGACCCGTGGAGCCCGCCGGCCCGGCCGTCAACGGATTGCGCACCCGCACCGCGGCGGGCAAGCGCCTGTTGAAGCCGGGCATGCTGCCCGCCATGCTGGAGGAGCGCCTGCAGGTGGGGCGAGTCGTGTTCGTGTCCGAACCGGAGGCGCATGAGGAAGAGCCGGCAAAGGCGCGCGCGGAGGACGACCTGGAAGATGAGCACGCGCAGTGGACCGATATGCTGCAGGGGCGGGGAAGTGTGACCGTGCCGCCGGGGACGCGGCGGCGCGTGATCGTGGACCTGGGCGACTACTACTGCGCCTATCCGGAAGTCAGCGTCAGCGGCGGCGCGGGGGGTGAGGTGCGGGTGCTGTGGGCGGAGTCGCTCTGCGCCGACCCCGACGCGCTGGAAGGCTCGAAGGGCAACCGGGACGAGGTCACGGGCAAGTACTTCGTGGGTTTCGGCGATACGTTCCGGCCCGACGGGGGAGAAGGGCGGCTGTTCGAGACGCTCTGGTGGCGCCCGGGGCGCTACCTGGAGGTCCGCTGCACGGCGGCCGACAAGCCGCTGAGGCTCGACGGCCTCGCCGTGCGAGAGACGCACTATCCGATGGAGAACGAGGGGGAACTGGAGTGCAGCGATGAACGCTGGGACCCCATCGTGCCCATCATGGTGCGCGGGCTCCAGATGTGCAGCCACGAGACCTACATGGATTGCCCCTACTACGAGCAGCTCATGTATGTGGGCGACACGCGGCTGGAGGTGCTGACCACCTGCGCCATCACGCGCGACGACCGCCTGTCGCGCAAGGCCGTCCGCATGTTCGATGCCAGCCGCATCCCGGAGGGCCTGACGGCCTGCGCGTATCCCAGCGGGGGAAAGACGCTGATCGCGCCCTTCAGCCTCTGGTGGGCCGCCATGGTCTGGGACTACGCGCACTGGCGCGACGATGATGAGTTCGTGCGAAGCATGGTGGCCGCCGCCCGCGCGGTGATGGATTATTTCCTCGGATGCCGGAATGCCGACTCGCTCGTGGAGGCGCCCCGCGGCTGGAACTTCATGGACTGGGTGAACGACGAGGGCTGGGAATTCGGTGCGCCGCCCGACGGGCAGTGGGGCGTCAGCGGAATGATCAACTGGCAGTTCACGCTCCTGCTGGACCAGATGGTGGACCTGGAGGAGATGGTGGGCGAGCCCGAGCTTGCGGCGCGCTACCGCCGCCTGGCCGCCGAGCAGGCGCAGGCGTGTGAGGACGCCTTCTGGAACGAAGACCGGGGTCTGTTCGCCGACACGCTGGACCACCGCTGCTTCTCCGAGCACGCGCAGTGCCTGGCGCTGCTGTCGAATCAGCTTTCCGATGCGCGGGGGGACCGCGTGGCGGACGGCCTGGTGTCCGACCCGGACCTGTCCCGCAGCACGATCTACTTCAGCTTCTACCTGCTTGAAGCGCTGGGCAGGGCGGGGAAGATGGATGCCTTCTTCGAGCGGCTGGAGGAGTGGTACCGGCTGCCGGAGTTGGGTTTCAAGACCACCTATGAGGTGGCGCCCGACGGCACGCGAAGCGACTGCCATGCCTGGGGCGCCCACCCTCTGTGGCACTACTACGCCACGATTCTGGGCATCCGGCCCGCCGCGCCGGGCTTCACACAAACGCGGATCGAGCCGAAGCTGGGCCCCCTCGATCACGCCTCGGGCAAGCTGCCCCACCCGCGGGGTTTCATCGAGGTGGGACTCGAAGCCGCCGACGGGCAGCTCACGGGCGCGATCGTCCTGCCGGACGGCGTGACCGGCGAGTTCGTGGACGGGGAGCGCACCGTTCCGCTCAAACCGGGCCGCCAGGGGGTGTAGCCGTGGCAGGGTCATTCAAAAGTCCCACGCACCGTATAGCCATTGATGTGTTCCGCCT
>CAYVBE010000033.1:20322-27604 GCA_964448935.1 uncultured candidatus Brocadiaceae bacterium | reverse complement strand
GAAGGCGGAACACATCAATGGCTATACGGTGCGTGGGACTTTTGAATGACCCTGGGGAAAATGCACTTGCATTGTATGGGGGAAGTCGCTATTATACATTTGTCGCGAGCGCAGAAAGGGTAATTTATCGTCTGTAGATCGGCTGGAGCAGTCGGTCGTTTGATACTCGCGGGACTTTGGCGTGAAGGGGCCGACACCATGGTGAAAGGCCTGACGGACCGGCAGAGGGAAGTGTTTGAGTTTGTGCGTAGTTCGATGCGCGAAGAGCACCGTCCCCCGACGGTGCGGGAGATAGCGGATCACTTCGGGTTCCGCAGTCCCAAGGCCGCTACGGACCATCTGGACGCACTGGAGCGCAAGGGCTACATCAAGCGCCGCAACCGCAAGGCGCGCAACATCGAGATCCGCGAAGAACTGTCTCCCCTCGGCATCCCCGTGGTGGGGCGCATCGCCGCCGGGTCGCCGATACTGGCCGTCGAGAACCTCGAGGGCTCCCTGTCTACCAACGATCTGTTCGGCGTGGACGAGAAGACTTTCGCGCTCCAGGTCGAAGGCGAGAGCATGATCGGCGCCGGCATTCTGCCCGGCGACTACGTCATCGTGCAGAGCCAGGGCCAGGTGCGCAACGGCGACATCGCCGCCGTCCGGATCGAGGACGAGGCCACCGTGAAGCGCGTCTTCCTGACCAAGAACCAGCTCCGCCTGAAGCCCGAGAATCCGGAATACGAGGACATCGTCCTGGACAAAGAAACCGGCGATTTCTCCATCTACGGCCCCGTCATCGGCGTAATGCGCCGCTGCTGATGGACAGGTCAAGCGGCCGCCCACGCCCCCCCTCACTGCAGGCGCAGGCAGGTGAGGGCGCCCTTCGTGGTGCGGGCGTAGAGGCGGCCGCGGTGGTAGACGGGGTGGGGCCAGTAGAGGCCGAGCTGCCCGGGGCTTCCCTTGCTGCGCAGCACATCGCTGCTGTGCGTCTGGCTGTATTGGGTGTCGTCGAGTTTGCCCCAGGTCAGTTTGCCGCTCTGGGTCAGGCTGATCAGGGCGTCGCCGATGGCGATGAGGTTGGCGAATTCGTGCGGCCTCCGCCACTCGACCTTTCCGCTTTCCAGGTTGATGCACATCAGCACTGCGTCCCGGCGTGCGTCGCCGTTCACCATGAAGAGGTAGCCGGCGCGGACGGCGTACCGGTTGAAGGTATGCCACTCGTAGGAACCGTGGCGGGCTTCCTTGCACAGCCATTCCTCCTGCCACCGGCCGTCGCGCAGGCCGATCTTCCCCAGCCCGAACCGGCTGTACATCAGGTAGAGGTGACCGCCGTGAACGAACGGGGTCACGCCGTTGCAGTTCCCCTTTCGCCGGGTCCACTCGGGTGATCCGTCCATCAGGGATTCGCCCGTGGCCGGGTTCAGCAGATGGGCTGCCTCGCATGTCTGCGCGACCAGGAGGGGGCGGTCGGCAATGCCGGCCGAGACGGGCACGGGCCGGATGGTGGCGTAGGCCGCCGCGGCGCCGTCGCTGGACCAGCTGACGGCTCCGGTCTCCCGGTCAAGCGCCAGCCCGCTGTCGCCCACGTTGAAGAACACCTTGTCACCCCGCACGACGGGCGAATCGCTGAATCCCCACCATGCGCCTTTCGGCTGCCATTTTTCCGCCGAGAATTGCCAGACCTGCTCCCCCGTCCGTGCATCCAGGCAGAAGATGTGTCCCTTCCGGCTGAGGGTATAGAGGCGGCCGTCGGCCACGGTGGGTGTGCTGTTGGGCCCGCCATCGTAGAGCCGGGCCGCGCGGTCGCACGGGTAGTCGAAGGTCCACCTGGTGCGGCGTGTGTCGGCCTCCAGGCAGTAGACGACGTCGCGGTCGTCCACGTTGCCCATGGTATAGAGCAACCCGTCGGCCAGCGTGACCGAGGAGCACCCGTGGCCGACCGAACGTGACCAGACCTCCGTGGCCTTCTCGGCGGCAAAGCGTTCCTGCGGCACCGTGCCGTCGTAGTCGGGCCCCAGGAAGTGCGGCCACTCGGCCAGTGTCGTCCCGATTGCGGCGAGCACGCCGAGCAGCGCGAAGGTCATGATGTGCCGACGGGCCTTCGAACGGGTTTTTCTCATGATTCAGGGCCTCCGGGGATAGAATCGTACGCCGTCACACGTCCACTGTAGCCCGTGCCACGCATTCCGTCAACGAAGCTGGCCGGGCCCTGCCGTCCGTTTGGTTGACCTGCTCCCCATCGGCGGTCAAAATGGAGAGTCTAATTCACGTTGCGCTTTCGAAAGGATGGCTATGGAGGATGAAGACAGGGCACGGCTGCAGGAAGCGCTGATACACGAGGAAGAGGCCGTGAAGCTGTACCGCCGGTACGAACGGGAGTGTGAGGACCCGCGGCTGCGTGAGATGTTCGAGCAGTTTGCCATGAACGAGAGCTGGCACGCCGCCGCCATACGCACCAAACTTGAGCAAGCCGAGAAGTGACATGGCGCCGGGCGACAACAGCGAGACCATCCAAGGTATTCCGCTGGCGCGGGGCGTGGCCGTGGGGGAAGTCCGTTCCGTGGATACCGCGCACTTTCCAGCGCGGGCGCCCCGGCACCGGATAGACGATGGGGACGTGGAGAGGGAGATCGAGCGCCTGAACAGGGCCTGCGAGGACGTGCGTGAGGACCTGGAGCAGCTTGCCGGGCGCATACAGGAGAAACTGGGCAAGCGCGAGGCCGACCTGCTGCGGGCGCAGGCCATGATGGTGGACGATCACGCCTTCCGCGACGAGGTAAAGGAACTGGTCCGCGACGAGTTGATCAACGTCGAGTGGGCCGTGGGACGGGTCGTGGACCGGTTCGAGAAGATGGTCGCCGACATCGAGGACCACTACCTGCGCGAGCGCAGCACCGATATACGCGACGCCGGACGGCGCCTGCTGGGCAAGCTGCTGTTCGTGGACGGCGAGGTGATGCCCCGTCTGGAGAAGCCCGCCGTGGTGGTCGCCTCCCACCTGGTTCCCTCGCTGACGCTGCACCTGGACCGCGATTGCGTGCTGGGCTTCGCCAGCGAGCAGGGCGGCCTCACCTCCCACGCCGCCATATTCGCCCGCTCCCTGGGCGTTCCCGCGGTGAGTGGCCTGCGCGACATCACCGAGCGGGTCGTCGCCGGCCAGACCATGGTGGTGGACGGGTTCAAGGGGCTGGTGATCGTGGACCCCGACGAGGAGGAACTGGAGGAGTACAGAAGCCGGGCGGAGGCGTTTCGCTCGCGGCTGCGCAGCGCGGTCGAGCACGCGGGGGAGCCTACGGTCACGCGGGACGGTGTGCACGTGGAGGTCATGGCGAACGTGGGCAGCGCCGATGAGCTGGAGTTGGCCCGGCGCTACGAGGCGGACGGCGTGGGACTCTACCGCACCGAGGTGGACTTCCTGGACAGGCCGTCCCCGCCGTCCGAGGACGAACTGGCGGAGGAATACGCGCACGCGGTGGATCTGTTCAGCGGGCAGGGGGTCACCTTCCGCGCGCTGGACATCGGCGGGGACAAGTTCCCGCCCGCCGTGCCCCTGGCGCACGAGGAGAACCCGTTCATCGGGCTGCGGGGGCTGCGGCTTCTGCTGGAGCACGTGCAGGATCTGATGCTGCCCCAGCTGCGGGCCATCCTGCGGGCATCCACGCGTGGCCGCACCGCCGTCATGTATCCGATGATCGCCAGCGTTGCGGACCTGGAAGCCGCCCGGGATGTCTTTGACCGGGCGCTCCGCGAGGTGCGCGAAGCCGGCCACCAGGCGTCCGACGACGTGATGCAGGGAATAATGGTCGAGGTGCCTTCCTGCGTGCCCATGCTGCCGGAACTGATGGCCGGGTCCGACTTTGCCAGCGTCGGCACCAACGATCTGGTGCAGTACCTGCTGGCGGCGGACCGCAACTCCGAGCGCATGGTGGACGCCTACGACGCCTACCACCCGGCCGTGATCCGCACGCTGGACACGGTCTACAAGGCGGCAGAGGAGCGCGACAGGGCGATCAGCGTCTGCGGCGAGGTGGCCGGCGATGCGTGCTTCCTGCCCATCCTGCTGGGATTGGGATACCGGAAGATCAGCGTCAACGTCGGCGCGCTTCCCACGGTCAAGGGTATTGTCCGCGGGCTGGACGTGCGGGAGTGCCGGAAGCTGGCCGAGAAAGCCCTCCGCGCCGGCACCGCCGATCAGGTGCGGGCGGAGGCGGAGCGCCTGTCCGCCGACGAAGGGGTGAAATCCGTTTGAACCCCCCCCCCGCCCGGGTCAGAGCCTCTCGATCTGAATCTGGCGGTTGCAGGCGGGGCAGCGGGTCCGGGGCGCGCGGAAGTTGGGGCTGAGCTGGATCGGCTGGCCGCAGGCGCACTTGAACGTCTGCCACTCACCGGGTTTGTATCGGTATACCAGTTCCTCCTGCTCGGCCCGGCCGGCCGGTGGGTTCTTCTCCTGGTCTTCCCCCAGCGCCGCTGCGCCGGCCGCGCCCGCTGCGGCCGCGGTGGCCAGCATGGCGCGGGGTATCGCCACTGCACGACCGCATTTGGGACAGCGGATGCTGTCCTCGTTGTAGGACGGCGGCACTTTCGTGCGCAGCCCGCAGGTGCAGGCGAGCATGAGCATTCCCTCCTGCCGGTGCAGGATGTCCATGACCTCGCGCGCCTTTTCCAGGTCCCCCTTCTCGGTCTCCGAACTCGGCTCGCGCACCGGTGTGCTTTCGTCCTCGGCCAGGGTCCGGTTCCCGATCAGCCCCTTGCCGTGGAGGTCGGAGTACGCCTCCTGGTAGTCTGCGTAGGAGGCGCCGTGCACCATGCTGCGCAGCACTCGCACGCGTTCCTGAGTGGGTGGATGGGTGCTGAACAGCCCCGCAGGCCCCCCCTGGAGCGGGTTGACGGTGAACATGGGGGCCACGGCGCGGTTGACCTTCTTCATGCGCCCGGCGGCGTCCTCGATCTTCTCCAGCGCGCCGGCCAGCCCCTCCGGATAGCGGGTGAACCGGGCCGAGCAGGCGTCCGCCAGGTACTCCCGCTTGCGGGAGCACGCCAGATACAGCAGGCGCGCGATTATCGGCGCCAGGATGACGAACAGCAGCCCGACGATCAGGATAACCACCGTGCCTCCGCCGCCCCCGCCCCGGCTGCGCCGGCTCCGACGCCGTCCCCCGCCGAGGACCATCATCCGCAGGAAAAAATCCGACAGCACCACGATGGAGGCCACCATCACGCCGGCCAGGGTCATGAACCGCGTGTCGTTGTTCACCACGTGGCCGATCTCGTGGGCCACCACGCCCTGCAGCTCGTCACGATTCAGTCGCATCAGCAGGCCGGTGGTGACCGCCACGGCCGCTTCGTCGGGCGCCCCCACGGCGAAGGCGTTGGGCGCGTCGGAGTCAATAATGTAGACCTCGGGCATCTTCGGCAGGCCGGAGGCGATCTGCATCTCCTCCACGACGTTGAACAGCCTGGGGTAGTCGCTGTGGGTAATGCGGCGGGCGCCGGCGCTGGAGAGCATGATTTTGCGGCCGCCGGTGAAGGCCGTGGCGGCAAGCGCCAGCCAGACCAGCAGGGCAGTGAGGGCGCCGAAGACCCCCAGCTCCGGGTGTATGTAAATGCCGACCACGTAGCCCAGGCCGATCAGCACTCCGGCCAGGAGGAAGATCAGCCCGAACGAGCGGCGTCGGTTGGCGGCGATGGCCTCCCACATGGCTGCTCAGGCGCGACCGCGGGCGTTCAGAACTCCACCTGCGGCACCTCGCGCTCTGCCTCCAGTTCGACCTCGAAGAAATCACGCTGCGAGAAATTGAACGCGCCGGCCACGATATTGGTGGGGAAGCTCTGGATCTTGGTGTTGTAGTTCATCACCTGGTCGTTGTAGAACTGGCGGGCGAACCCGATCTTGTTCTCCGTGCTGGTCAGCTCCTCCTGGAGGGACAGGAAGTTCTGGTTCGCCTTCAGGTCGGGATACCGTTCAACCACCAAAAAGAACTGTCCCAGGGCGCTGCTGAGCTGCTGCTCGGCGTTGGACGCCTGCCCGGGCGTCTCCGCCTGCCGGGCCAGGTTGCGCGCCTCGGTCACCGCCTCCAGCGTCTCGCGCTCGTGTTGCATATAGCCCCTGGCGGTCTCGACCAGGTTGGGGATCAGGTCGTGGCGCCGCTTCAGTTGCACGTCTATCTGCGCCCACGCGTTCTTCACCTGGTTGCGCATGCGCACCAGGATGTTGTAGGTCATCACCAGCCACAGGATGATGATGACCGCAATACCGGCAACGATCAGCAGGGCGACCGTCAGGCCTGTCATGGCTCGGCCTCCTTCTCAAGAGTCCAGCTCCGCAAAAAAGCGCGCCAGCACGTTGTCTTCCTTCGCTCCCGCGGCCTGCACGACGCTGGCCAGTTCGCCGCGGTCAAACCACAGCCCGTGTTGCTCCGGGCAGCGGTCCAGGACGATGGGCGGCTCGGTGTCCGTGGAGAGTTCCCGCATCTTGCTGCCGCAGACCGGACACCGGCGGGGCGGGCCTTCCGGCGGCGTCCCGGCGTATGCCTGCACAGCTTGCAGGAATTCACTCTCCAGGACGCCGGCCCCGGACCCGATCAGCTCCAGTTCGCCGGAGTCCAGCCACACTCCCTTGCACTCGGGGCAGTAGTCAATCTCCACGCGCTCAAATTCCAGCACCCACATGTCCACGTCGCAAGCCGGACACAGCATCTGGTCGCCTCCGGTCATCGGGAGCGGGCACTTCTCAGCGTTCGGCCGGACGCTTATGGGTCTCGGATGGGCCGAAGCGCCGGCTCAGCGCCGTCTTGATGGCGCCGGTCACTTTGCTGACGGCGTCGGCCTTTGCCCGGTCCGCCGCGTCGCCTTCGCTCTTCAGGCTGGCGCCGTGGCCGCTTCCCTGTGCCTCGGCAATCCGCTTGTTGGGGCCGGGCAGGTCGCCGTCCAGGGCGCGGATATCGTAGGTGCAGTACACGATGTAAAGCGTGCCCTCGGCGGTGTCGGTCTTCTCGATCAGTCGGGCCTCCACGGAGCCGCCGAGGATGAGCAGAAACTTCTCCGGGCCGAGTTCCTGTCGCAGCTCCGAGAACCGTTCCAACAACTGCTCATCCGTGGACGCGGCGACCGTCGGGGCCGGCCGTATGCGTTTGAGCAGCAGGGCCTGGGGCACCGGTTCGAGACCCTCGGAGGTCAGCGTGCCCTCCAGGGCCGTGCGCACGGCGACCGCCGCCCGCCCGCCGTGGACGGCCAGGACGTAGCGCGTGTTCTCCCGCGATCGGAAGGCATACTCGAAGCTGACCGATGGCATCTCGAT
>CAYVBE010000033.1:5244-20222 GCA_964448935.1 uncultured candidatus Brocadiaceae bacterium | reverse complement strand
GGCGCCGCGTCGTCGTCCAGCCATTGCCGATCGCCCCGGACCTTCTCCACCTTCACGCGCGCCAGGAGCGCCCGCAGTCGGTCTTTGGTGCGCGCGGCCAGCGGCTCGGGCAGCAGTTCCCTCATCTGCCCGGCGGTCTCGGGAACCGCGGCGGCCAGCGCCTTGCACTGCAGCGTCACCGCCTTCTGTACGTGCGTGAGCGCGCTAAGGTAGTTCTGAAGGGCCTCGGCGTAGTTGCCGGCCTTCTCGTGGTTGTTCCCGGAGGCCAGGAAGGACTCCGCCGTCACGGCCGCATCCGTCGCCTGCTGCCGCAGCAGCACGGTGGCCGTATCGCGGTTCATGACCGTCAGCGTGTAGCGGCTGTCGGTAATCGGGTCGTACCAGCTTTCGGGGAAGCGCACCACGCGCAGCTCCTCGGGGGAAAAGCGGACGGACAGGTTGGGAAGGGCGGCCAGATTGTCGGCGAAGGCGCTCTGCTGGTCGGTTACCTCGGCGGGGGGGATCAGCCTGTCCAGGCGTCCGTTCAGCCAGGCGGCCAGCTCCGCCCGTCCGTCCTCCCGGCTTTCCATCTGCCCCGGCCCGACGCCGATGACGGTCAGGAACTTCACGGCCTGGTAGTCCGGATGGCTTCCGGTCTCCAGCCAGTCCGGCGCAACGCCGGTTTCGGATTCACCGTCGTCCTCGGAGCGGGCACGGGCGGCCTCCAGCTTCTGTCGGCGGGTGCGGTCGCGCAGGAAGCTTTCCAACTCCCGCACGACGGCGTCCGGCTGCCGGCCGAAGGGGTTGTGGTGAGGCAGCAGGGCCCGGGCGCGGTCGGTCAGGCGTTCGTCCACTCTGCCGGCGGGCACCTGGTAGAGGACGAACAGGCGGCCGTCGTCCTCGCGCCATTTCTCCGGTTCCAGGGACTGCCGCAGCAGTGCGCCGGCCACTTCACCGACCAGCGCCTCGCGGAACACGGAGAAGGCCGGGCTGTCGGCGGGGGGGCCCTCTTCCCTGCTTTCGGCAAACTCGGTGACTGCCTTCTCGGCGTAGCCGGCCACCGTCGAGGCCAGCTCCTGGCGCGCCATGCGGTCGGCGGCGTCGGCGGGTTCGCTTTCCTCGAGCCGGGCCACTCCCACGGCTGAGAGGAACCCCCGGCGCGGTGCGGACGTATCCGGGGCCTCGGCCCAGCCGGGCGGCGGGCCGGACCGCATGGTATCCCTGGCGACGCAGCCCCCCAGGGCAACAGCCGCCCCGATCAGCAGCAGAACCGTACTGACTTTTGCTGGAGTATTCATTTCTGTGTAGGGTGCATCATATCGCACGCCCCGCTCACGCGTCAAGAAAGGCCCGCCGCCGGGGGCGGTAGGTTTGACGCTGAGACGGCCAGGGGCTATATTGTGCCCAGGGAAAAGTGCCACTGTGCGGCGGGTGTGTGATGCTGCGAGTCCTTCCACTGATTGTGCTTATGACGCTGGCCGGCGGTGCGGCAGCCGAGACCGCCGACAGGTCGCCCGCCGAGGCGCTTTTCCGGCGGGCGCTCGCCCGGGAGGGCCTGGAGGCCCGGGAACGGGTGCGGCTGCTGGAGAAGGTGGCCAAGGAGCACCCCGGCAGCAAGTGGGCGGACGACGCGGTCTGGGTGCTGGGCGAGGCCGCGCGGCAGCAGAACCGCATCGGCTGTGTGCTGCGTTACTGGCAGTATCTGATGGGCCGGTGGCCGGAGGCCCGGCTGGAGGAATACACCCGATCGCACAGGATTTTCCGGGATTCGGAGATGCCGGTCATCGAGGCCATCCTCCGGGTCCAGGGCGTGGGCTACCTGCGGCGGGAGGAGGCGAGGGTGGACAACACGCGCGGGTCGCTGCACCTGTTCCGGAACGCGGACCGCTTCAACTGTCTGCCGATGACGGTGTGGACGGAGCTGGGGAAGTGTTACGAGCAGCTCGAACGGCCCCGGTTGGCGCTGCTGTGTTACCGCCGGGGGCTGGATGCCTCTGCTGCGGCCGGCAGCCTGCGGAAAAGGTGTGAGCGGGACGTGGAGCGGTTGGAGAAGTACGTGGACGGCATACCGCCCCTGCGCCCGGTGAGCGAGGCGCGCGGCACGGCGGACGATGCGCTGGCCGGTGCGATTTCCCCGGCGAGGAGCGTGCCGCCCGACGGCAACTCCGAGAGCGGGTCGCACGGGCGTGATTGATATCCCGGCACCGGTCGTTCTGGCGAGCGCCTCCCCGGCCCGGCGGGAGTTGCTGGGCCGCCTGGTGGGGGAATGCGAGGTGGTGCCGCCTGACGTGTGCGAGGAAAGCATCCTGCGCGACCGGCCGGAGCAGACCGCGAGGGCCCGCGCCGTGGCGAAGGCCCGCGCCGTGGCCCGCATCCGCCCCGGGTCCGTGGTGATCGGCGCGGACACGGTGGTGGCCTGCGGGGGGGAGTTGATGGGCAAGGCGGCCGACGCGGAAGATGCCCTGGCCATGCTGAGGAAGCTGACCAGGCACGCGCACCGCGTTCTGACCGCCCTCTGCGTCGTGTCCCCCGACGGGGGCGAGCGTACCGCCTGCGAGGGCGCGACGGTGCGCATGCGCGAGCTGGCGCCGGAGAAGCTGCAGCGCCTGGCCCGGCGGCCGGGCGCCCTGCGGTGGGCCGGGGCATACGCGCTGCAGCCCGATGACCCGAACGTGCTGAGCATAGAGGGCTGCGAAACCACCGTCATGGGCCTGCCGCTCGATCGGCTGGAAAGGATGTTGCTGGACCTTTTGTCGGAGAGCAAATGAGTCTCTACGAGTTCAGTTGGGTGGTTCCGGGAGAGATCGCGGGCATGGCGCGGCCGGATGGCCTGCGCGAGGACTGGGAGGAGTTGATAAGCCGGGGCGTCACGGTCCTGGTGAACCTGACGCAACGCCGGTGGCCTGAGGACGAACTGGAGGATGCCGGCCTCGGCTACCTGCACCTGCCCGTGCCCGACATGCGGCCGCCCGAGCCCCGGCAGATCGAGGAGTTCCTGCGCTTCTGCGACGAGCAGGTCGGCCCGGACGGCGGCGTGGCGGTCCATTGCCTGGCCGGCCGGGGGCGGACGGGCACCATGTTGGCCTGTTACATGGTGGACCGGGGCATGGGGGGCGATGAGGCGATCCGGCTGGTGCGGGACCGCCGGCCCCTGTCCATCGAGACACGCGCGCAGGAAGAAGCCGTGCGGGCGCTGGCCGCGCGGAGGCATGAGGCCTGAGCCCCGAGGGATGGTTGCACGACGTGAGGGCTATCAGATAGAATTCGCGACTCGCTGACCCGATATTGGTCCGCCCATGGACAATCAGCACAGTTTCATGACCGTTGTCTTCGAACCCCGCCTGGACCCTGTCGTGGCCGGGGCCCTGACGGCGCGGGCGGCCGGGGAGGACACGGACCTGCTGGTGTTCAGCTCCGAGGATCTGCCGCAGTTCTTCTCCCCCGAGGCGCAGCGCACGCTGCCGTCCGGCTACGCCTTGGTGCTGTGCGGGCAGACGGTCGTGCGCACGGACTGGGACGGCCGGCTGATCCGCCCGGAGGTGATGCGATGCCTGCGGTCCTTCGTCGGCGTGGTGCGGTGGTTCAGCGACCGTTCCTGGCATCCCGAGGACCGGCGGACGGTAGCCCACATGATCGGGGAGGGCAAGCTTGTCCTGACCGGGCCGTTTGAATCGCTGGCCGAAGCGGTATATGAGGCACAGCCGAGGGAAGACGATCCCTACGGGCAGAAGCTGGTTGACTTCGCGACTGGTCGCCTGCCGGAGGATCAGGAGGAGGAGTGGGGCGCGCCGCTGCGCCGCACGCTGTCGGCCCTGAAGGGCGACCATCGAGCGTTGGCACGCGCCGCCGCGGACCTGGCACGGGCCGAGCTGGACGAAGTGCTGGAACGTGAAGGTGAACGCGCCCGGCGGGTGGAGGCGGAGAACGCGCAGTTCGCGCGCGAGAACGCCTCCGAACCCCTGCAGATGGGCGAGAAGAAGCTGCTATGGCTGCGCCTGCCGCCGGCCAGGCACCCCTTCTGGGCCGAGATAAGCCGTGAGGCGCGGCAGTGCGCGGGTGCGGACTTTTCGCTCTGCCGCCTCGAGGGCCGGCCCGTTCTGCTGCTGAGCGGTGCGGAGAACCCGCAGGTGGACCTGCGGGACTGGGTCCGCTACGTGACGGACATGCTGCCTGCCGCCGAAACCGTGGGCACGCGCGGCAGCGTGGTGCCGCTGGTGGTCAACGGGCTGCGCACGGAGCCGGCGCTGGAGAAAGAGGTGCTGCGTCTGCTGAAGGACGGCGCTCACCTGCTGAGGGGATAGACCGCAACATAGACGCGAGCAAAGAGGCAAAGCATGAGTCCGGCAAGCTCCATCAAGCGCATAGGCGTGCTGACCGGCGGCGGCGACTGCCCCGGCCTGAACGCCGTCATACGGGCCGTGGTCAAGACCGGCCTGCTGGAACACGGGGTCGAGGCGTACGGAATACTGGACGGCTACGACGGCCTGGTGCAGAACCGGATGATCCGTCTGGACTACGAGGCCGTGAGCGGCATTCTGACCACGGGGGGCACGATCCTGGGCACTTCGAACCGCGCCAACCCTTTCGAATACTACCCGCCGGAGGGCAACAGGGAGGAGGCCGTGGACCTGTCCGACCAGGCCGTGCAGAACTTCAGAGATGCCGGGCTGGACGTGCTGTTCTGCATCGGCGGCGACGGCACCCTGAGCATCGCCCACGGGCTGGGCGAGAAGGGAATACCCGTGGTGGGCGTGCCCAAAACCATTGACAACGACATCTGCGGCACGGACGTGACGTTCGGGTTCGACAGCGCCGTGCAGGTGGTGACCGAGGCCGTGGACCGGCTTCATACGACGGCCATGTCGCACCACCGTGCGATGGTGCTGGAGACGATGGGGCGGTACTCGGGCTGGCTGGCCCTGGTGGGCGGCATGGCCGGCGGCGGCGACGTGATATTGATCCCCGAGATACCCTATACGCTGGACCGCGTGTGCGAGGTGGTGGAGGAGCGCAGCCGGCTCGGCAAGCGGTTCAGCATCGTGGTGGTCTCCGAGGGTGTCAAACTTCCAGACGGGGACTACGTGGTGCGTCAGACGGTGGAGGAGAGCCACGACAAGGTGCGGCTGGGCGGAGTGGGCGTCTGGCTGGCCTCCCGGATCGGCAAACGGACCTCCATCGAGAGCCGCGCCGTGGTGCTGGGGCACGTGCAGAGAGGCGGCTCCCCGACTGCCTGCGACAGGGTGCTGGCCACACGACTGGGCCACGCCGCTTTCGTCGAGGCTGCCAGGGGCAACTTCAACGTTATGGTCGGCGTGGACGGACCGGATATCGTGCCGGTGCCGCTTACTGTGGTGGCCGACTCCCAGCGGCTGGTGCCCCAGGATTCGCCCATCGTCGCCGCGGCGCGAGCCGTCGGCACGTCGTTCGGAGACGAGTAGGACAATGCCACCGGCTTTCCCGGACCGACTGCCTTTACTCGCCTGACTCAGAGGAAAGAAAATGCTGGACATAGAACTGTTCCGCGAAGAGCCCGAACGGGTCCGCCAGGGCATGGAGAAGGTCGGAGAAGACCCGGCCGTCGTGGACCGTGTGCGCGAGCTGGACGAGAGATGGAGGGAACTGCTCACGGAGTCCGAACAGCTCAAGGCAACGCGGAACCGCGAGTCGAAGAAGATCGGCCGCATGGAAGAGGGCGACGAGCGTCAGGCCCTGATTGACCGCATGAGGCAGCTCGGGCAGCGCATCGAGGAGCTGGACCACGAGGCCGAAGAGGTGCGCGGTAAGCTGGACGACCTGATGCTGTGCATCCCCAACATCCCCCATCCCGACGTGCCCGTGGGGCGGGACGAAAGCGAGAACGTGGTCGTGCGCTCCTGGGGCGAGATGCCGGAGTTCGACTTCGAGCCGAAGCCCCATTGGGACCTTGCGCCGGAGCTGGGCATAGTGGACTTCGAGCGGGGCGTCAAGATCAGCGGTTCCCGCTTCTACGTGCTCATGCGGGAGGGCGCCCACCTGCAGCGGGCGCTGATCAACTGGATGCTCGACCTCCACGTGCGCGAGCACGGTTACACGGAGGCATATCCGCCCTTCGTGGTGATGGGCAAGTGCCTGGTGGGCACGGGCAACCTGCCGAAGTTCGAGGAAAACCTGTACCGCGACGCCGAGGAAGACCTGTGGCTGATCCCTACGGCCGAGGTGCCGCTGACCAATCTGCACCGGGACGAGATACTGGAGGCCGACGAGTTGCCCAGGCATTACGTGGGCTTCACGGCGTGTTTCCGGCGCGAGAAGATGCACGCCGGCAAGGAGGTGCGCGGGCTGAAACGCGGCCACCAGTTCGACAAGGTGGAGCTGATGAAGTACGTCGAGCCGGGCACTGCGGACGAGGAGCTGGAAAAGCTGATGAGCGACGCCGAGGAGGTCTGCCGGCGGCTGGATATCCCCTACCGCATCAAAGAGATGTGCACCGGCGACCTGAGCTTCGTTGCCTGTCGCAAGTTCGACATCGAACTGTGGGCGGCGGGCTGCGGCGAGTGGCTGGAGGTCAGCTCTTGCAGCAATTTCCGGGACTTCCAGGCGCGGGGCGCCGACATCCGCTACCGGCCCGAGGGGGGGGGCGGCACGGAGTTCGTGCACACGCTGAACGGCTCCGGACTGGCGCTGCCCCGCCTGATGATCGCGCTGCTGGAGAACTATCAACAGGCCGACGCTTCCGTCGTTATCCCCGAGGCACTGCGTCCCTACATGGGCGGTCTGGAGAGAATTGAACCCCGCTGAGACATCCAGACGCTCGTTTTCTGGCCGGATCACCTCACTTGTGTCCGGGTTCGGGATGGCTCTGTGCGGGTTCTACGTCCTGGCGCGGTTGGAACTCGGTTCGGTTGCCCCGCTGTGCGTTCCGGGCCTGGCCATCGGCGCGGTGGCTGCGGGCCTGGCGCTCGGGGCATTACTGTTCGGCCGCATTCGGTCGCGCGCCGCGGTTCGGTGGGCCGCGGCGGCGGCGGCGGTGGTGCTGCTGTGGCTGTTCTGGCTGGCGGTTCCCATGGGGGCGACGCAGGCCGATCTGCCGCTGGCGGTGGCCGGAATTGCGCTGCTGGCGTGCAGCGGGGCGTGGAGGCGCACGGCGTTCGTCGCGGGCGGGCTCATCTGCGGCGCGGTGGTTTGCGCCCTCGGGCTGCCGGGCGTTCTGGGCCTCGGCCCGCTGGTGGCGTCGGGGCTGGCGGCCGTGATCGGGAGCGGCCTTGCCGATCGGAGTGGGGTCTCCGAGTATCCGGCGGCGGGGCGCTGGATTCCGGCGCCGAGGCTGCTGCTGGCGGCTGCCCTGGGCGCTGCGGGGGCGATGCTGCTGCGGAATTACCTGCCGGTCACGCGCTCGTTGCCCTACGCGTGGGTGGAGCTGAGTGCGGCGTTCGCGGTGGGCTGGCTCCTGCGGCCCGGCGTGTTGCGGGGGCCTTTCTCGTCGCCGGCGTCGGGCCTGGTGGCGGCGTGCGGCATCGCCTTTGTCGCGGCGTTCAGCGGCGGGTCTTTCTGGCTTTTTCCGGACCTGGTGTGGAGCGGCAGCGGCGCCATGCAGTTGCCCGCCGAGATGCTCAGCGCGGGGCGCGCTTTCCCCGTGTGGCTGCTGGCGTTCGGGCTGGGCGTGGTGAGCGGGCCGGCGCTGGACGAACCGTTTGTGGGCGCCCTGCCGGCCTTTGCCGCCGGGGCAGTGGCATCGGGCCTCCTGGGGGCTTCCTACACGGCGCCGCTTCTCCTGTCACTCGGCCTCTGCCTGGGTTACTCGGGTGTTGTGGCCCTGTGGCAGTCGCGGGGCGGCGGCCGGCGGGTTCTGCGTTGGGGCGGCGCGGCACTGCTGGCCGGGCTGCTGGCCTGGGCGGCGGCGGGCGACATGTGGGCGGGCTACCCCGGGCTAAAGCGGCGGGTGCAGGCGTCGGCCAGCGTGGAGGGCGCGGCGTCCCACGGCAGGGGGCAGACAGTTGTGCTGTCCGACGCGCAGGGCCGGTGGGAGTTTCTGAACGGGGCGCTGGTCTCGGCATCGGGGGAGCAGGGCCAAGACCTGCGCCTGCTGGTGGCGCTGGCCCTTGCGTATGGCGATGCGCCGGGGGCCATCGGCCTGGCCGCGCCGGCCCTTCCTGAAATGGCGCGGGGGGTGGAACTGCTGGCTGGTGAGGCCCGGATCACATCGCCGGCCGGGGGTGCGCGATTCGACGCGATAATCGCCGGTCCGGGGCCGCTTTGCGGGGCGGGCAATCCCATGCGTTTTCGCTTTCTGGAGGCGCTGCAGGGCCTGCGGGCGCGGCTGAGCCGGGACGGCGTGCTGGCGATGTGGATCCCCGTGGGGGCCGGCGGGCTTACCGGATTGCGCCGGCACCTGGCGACCTTTCAGGAGGTCTTCCCGCGGTTCGACCTCTACGTGCGGGACGGCGGCGCGGTGTTGGTGGCGGGGGGCGACAGGCGGTTGGTTTACGGGCGGCTGCTGCCGCTGTTCGGCGGGCCGGGGGCCGGATGGTTGGAGAGCGGCGGCTACTGGGAGCCGATTGAGGTGCTGAGCGATTTTGTGGCGGAGGGGGAGCAGCTTTCGGGCCTGATTCGCGACGCCGCGCCGTATCGCTGGTCCAGGCCGGGGCGTCCGCCGGGGCTTGCGCGGGACCTGGCGCGTGCACCGGACATCGTTTCGGCGGCGGCCCTGCTGCAGTATCGCACGGTCGGGCCCGGCGGGCTGCCGGGCAGGATCGAGTTCTCCGGCGACCGGGAACGGCTCATCGCGCTGCGGGGGTTCGCTGCGTTCTATCGCGGCCGCTCGCAGGACCGGCTCCGGCGGCTGGGTCAGGGATATCCGGCGCAGCGGGGGGCGCTGGTGGAATTCGTCGAGGGTCCTTTTGCGCGCCGGGACCTGCTGGTCGGCGAGCAGACGGCGGGGCCGACGGCGGCGGCGCGCGCGCTGCGCGTGTTCGGCCTGCACGATGAGGCAATCGAGGTGCTGGAGCGCGGCGTTCAGGGCACGGGGGACAGCTTCGCGGCGCGCAAGGAGCTTGTGGAGGCGCTGGCGGACGCGCAGCGTCCGGCGGAGGCGCTGCCGCACTGTCGCCGCGCCGTGGAGATGCGGCCGGATTCCGCAGAGATGTCCAGGCGGCTTGCCGCGCTGCTGCTGGCCACCAATCAGCGCCGCAAGGCCGCTGAGACGCTGGAGGGCATGATCGCGCGCGGCATCCACGGCAATCTGGACGTTCTGATGCTCGCGCGGCTGCGGCTGCAGGCCAAAGACTACGCCGACGCGGCACGGCTGGCGCAGAGGGTGCTGGACAACGACCCGGACAACACGCAGGCCCGCCTGCTTCTGCAGATGGCCATGGGCCAGACACGGGGAGGCACATGATGCCGGCAGGGAAGACCATCTCGGCTTTCGTCATCTCCTACAACGAAGAGGGTGCGATGCGCGACTGCCTGGAGAGTATCAAGTGGGTGGACGAACTGGTGGTGGTGGATTCCTACAGCGAGGACGCCACCGTGGAGATCGCCCGGGAGTACACGGACCGTATCATCCAGCGGGAGTTTGCCGGATACGTGGCGCAGACCCGCTACGCTTTCGAGCAGACGACGGGCGATTGGGTGCTGTGGCTGGACTCCGACGAGCGCCTGACGCCGGCCGCCTACCGGGAGATACAGTGCTGTTTCGAGGACCCCGAAGGCCCGGATTGCGACGGATTCGCCTTCCCGCGCCTGACGTTCTTCATGGACCGCTGGATCCGGCACAGCGGCTGGTACCCGCAGCACAAGCTGCGCCTTTTCCGGCGTGATGTGGGGGAGATCGTGGGCACGCCGCCACATCCCGCCGCCCGTGTGCCGGGCGAGGTGCGCCAGCTTGACGGCGACATCCTGCACCTGAGCTTTCCGGGCGGGCTGGTTGAGCTGGTTCGGCACACGGCGAAGTTCGCGGGCATTGCGGCGCGGGGCCGCTACGAGCGGGGCAAAAGGTTCGGCTGGTGCAACCTGTTGTTCAAGCCCCCGCTGGAGTTTCTTAAGAAATACCTGCTGTGCCTGGGGTTCCTGGACGGCCTGCCGGGACTGGCGGTGGCGGGCACCGGCGCCTATTATCGCTTTATGCGGGAATTGCTGTTGTGGGAGCTGGACCACGGCCGCGAGCCGCCGGAGTTCCGACCGCCTGAGGGCGGTTGACTTTTGTGCTCCGGGCGCAGCGGATATAATGTCGGCTGCCGGCGACTTGGAGCGGGGGGACCAGACGGTGAAAGTCAGCTCGATCCTGAGGGGACCGCGGCGCGTCCGACGCGTGGCTCATATTGCGCGCAAGGCGGCTTCCCACGGGCTGGGGTTCTTCGTGGGCCGGCTTCAGTTGCAGAAATACCTGCCGCCCTGGCTGCGTCTGCCGGGGGTTGGTGCGGCGGAGCACCCGCGCGACCTTCCGGAGCGTCTGGCGTCGGTGCTGGAGGAGCTGGGCCCCACCTTCGTGAAGTTCGGCCAGATGCTCTCTACCCGCCCCGACCTCTTGCCGCCGGAATACATCCGGGAGCTGGAGCGCATCTGCCATCACGTGGCTCCCTTCCCGGCTGAAGCGTCCCGGGAGATCGTGGAGGAGGAGCTGGGCAAGCCGGTGGAGGAGGTCTTCAGCCGGTTCCACGAGCAGCCGCGCGCCAGCGGCTCCATCGCACAGATTCACGACGCCCGGCTGCACGACGGCACGCCGGTGGTCGTGAAGGTGCGCCGCCCCCGCATTGAGGACGTCATCGAGGACGACCTGGCCATTCTGCGGTTTCTGGCGGAACAGGCCGAGAGGGTGGAGGAGCTGGAGCCGCTGCGGCTTCCGATGCTGGTGGAGGAGTTCGGGCGCGGCATCCGGCGGGAGCTGGACTTTGTGGCCGAGGCCGCGCACACGCACAAATTCCGCGAGCTTTTCGCCGACGAGGAGCGGATTGCGATACCCCAGGTCTACTGGGACTACAGCACCCGGCGCGTGTTGACGATGCGGCGGCTGGACGGCATCCACGTCAGCGACATCATCCATGGTGAACCCTCTCCGATACCGCCACGGGAGCTGGCGCGGACGGTGATGGACGCCTACCTGCGGCAGTTCCTGATCATGGGCACCTTCCACGCCGATCCCCACCCGGGCAACATCCTGGTGATGCCCGACCGCCGGGTGGCGCTGCTGGACTTCGGGCTGATCGGCCGCATCAACCGCCGGCTGCGCAGCAAGCTGGGCGTCTGCCTGCTGGCCCTGGGCGAGGAGCAGTTCGACCTGGTGGCCCAGATACTGGGCGAGTTGGGACAGCTTCCCGTGGACGGCGACATCTCGGAATTCCAGGAGGAGCTGGTGGTGCTGCTGGACCGCTACAGCGGCATTCCGCTGGAGAAGATGGACTTCCAGCAGTCGTTCAACGACACCATGGGCGTCATACGGCGCTACCGGCTGGAGGTGCCGCGGGACTTCGTGCTGATGGGCAGGGCGCTGGTGGTGATCAGCGGGCTGGTGACCCAGCTTGACCCCGGGGTGAACATCGCGGACCTGGCGCGGCCCTACGGGCGGGAATTCGTCAGGCGCAAGATGGAGCCCGGCACCATCCGGCGGATGCTGACCTCCGGCGCCTATAACCTGAGCACGCTTCTGCGGGAGGCCCCCCGCGATCTGCGCTACCTGATTCACCGTCTGCGGCAGGGGCTCTTCGAGTTTACCATACGCCACGAGGGGTTCGACAAGGCGCTGCAGGAACTGGACCGGACGGGTAACCGCCTGGCGCTGAGCATCATCCTGGCGGCGGTCATCATGGCTTCTTCGTCGCTGCTGAGCGCCGAAATCGGGGCGGTGACCATCTTTGGCTGGCACGTCAGCGTTCTGGGACTGGCCGGTCTCGCGTTCGGCATGGTGCTGGGCGTGTGGCTGATCCTGGGCATCGTTCGCTCCGGCCGCCTCTGATACGGGCCGGGGCAAGACCTCCGGGAGGAAACAGCATGGCATCGTATTTCGAGAAGGTTCTGATGGACGCAGGCCGCAACTGCGCCGTCGAGGCATACGGCGTCTCCAGCGACAACTTTCCGTCCTTCGACACCCCGCCGTGGCGCATCAACAAATTCACGCTCAGGGGCGGCAAGCAGGAGGGCGTGGACGTGGTCGAGATTGACAACGGGCGGTTGACCGTCTGCATGGCGCCCACGCGCGGAATGGGCATTCTGGGGGCGGAGGCGGACGGCGTCCGCCTGGGTTGGGACAGCCCGGTGCAGCAGGTCGTTCATCCCGCCTACGTGGACGAAGAGGCGTTCGGGCTCCTCGGGTGGCTGGAGGGGTTTCAGGAGTTTGTCTGCCGGTGCGGCCTGGCCTTCCACGGGGCGCCCGGGGAGGACGTGATGACCACCAACACCGGCGCCGAGGCGCGGGTGGAGCTGCCCCTGCACGGCACCATTGCCAACACGCCGGCCTGCCGGGTGACCGTGCAGGTGGAGCTGGAGCCGCCGCACCGGCTGGCGGTGACCGGGCAGGTGCGTGACGCCCGGATGTTCGGCGAGGCATACCTGCTGACCTCCACGGTGAGCACGGTGCCCGGCTCCGGCGAGTTCACGGTGAGCGACACGGTGGAGAACCTGAGCGCCACCGCCTCGGACCTGGAGCTGCTCTACCACTGCAACTACGGCGTGCCCCTGCTGGGGGAGGGCAGCGAGATCCTGGCGCCGGCCGGCTATCTGTGCCCGCGCGACGAGCGGGCTGCGGAGGGCGCCGATCGCTGGCACGTCTGCGGCGCCCCCGAGGCCGGCTTCGCCGAGCAGTGCTACTTTCTGCGCAACCTGGCCGACGGGGACGGGCGCACCCTGGTGGCCCTGGTGTCCCCGGACGGCGACGCGGCGGCTACGATCCGGTACTCGACGGCGGACCTGCCCGCGTTCACCATCTGGAAGAACACGGCCGCCGAGGAGGACGGGTGCGTGGTGGGCCTGGAGCCTGCAACGGATTACCCGAACTCCCGCGGTTTCGAGCGGCAGCGGGGCAGGCTGGCAAGGCTGGAGGCCGGCGAGGTGTTCGGCAGCGAGCTGACGTTCGGCGTGGCCTGCGGGCGTGATGCCGTGACCGAGGTGCGGGAGAGCATCGCGGCGCTGGTGGAGGGCAAGGAGCAGGACATACGCACAGAGCCCGATCCCGAATACTGCCCGGAGTGAGCCGCACGGAAGGGAAGAATGTTCGAAAACCTGCGAAAGAAGATCGAGCAGTTCCACTGGGAGGACGCGACCGACGTTTCCTGGTGGGTTCGGCTGGCGCAGTGGCAGGTCAAGCTCTACTTCTACATCACCCGCGAGCTGGTCAGGGACCGCTGCCTGCAGCAGGCGGCGGCACTGACCTTTACGACCCTTCTGTCGCTGGTTCCACTCTTTGCGGTGGCCTTCTCCCTGTATCGCTCCTTCGCCAGCATCGAAGGGCTGGGGGACAGGGCTCAGAAGGTAGTGCTGGATTTCCTGCTGGCCGGACCCTTGATGGAGGGGACACAGCCGGCCGAGGGCCGGGAAGCGGCCGACCTGGAGACCATCGAGAGTGAGGACCCGGCCGAGCTGTTGTCCAGGGCGCAGACCTCCGCCATGGAGGGGGACGAGCTGACCGCGCTGCGGCTGTGCCTGGAGGCGCTTTGCCACGACGCCGACCCGGCCGAGGTGCGACGCCGGATGAGCCTGCTGGCACTGCCATCGGCGCCGGAACTGCGCAGGCACGTGGGGGGGCTGGCCGAGGAGGCGGCCAACGCCTATCTGAAGGCGGCCGGCTTGCCCGCCACCACCGGCGGGCAGACCGACGAGGCGATGCGCGCTGCCCACCGGGCCTACGGCGAGGCGATGAGCCGGCACGGGCGCGGGGGATTCCAGGAAGCCCTGGAGGCCCTGCGGCGGGCCGAGGGAAAGGGCTACTCCCCGGTCGCCACCCGCGCATTCGCTGCGCGCATTCAGCGGGATGCGGCCGGCGAGGCGGAGGCCGGGCAGAAGCTGGTGGAAGCGAAGGAGCTTTACGAAAAGGCTCTGCTGGCGTACCTGGACGGCCTGATCCTGACCGCCCGGGGGCGGGACGGGGACCGGCTGACGGCCCTGCTGCAGGAGCACCGCCAGACGCGGCGGTCCCTGGGGGACCTGCTGCTGCGGAGGGGACGCCGGGAGGTGAACCTTTACCGGTCCCTGCGGGAGCGGACGGGCGCCGAGGCCCGCGAAACGCTGGAGTCCGCCATCCAGGACTTCGAGCGCGCGACGCTGCTGCTGGAGCACACGGGCGAGGCCGACGAGGAACTGGCGGACCTGCTGTGGACGGAGGCGGGGGACAAACAGGCCGCCCGCAGGCACTACAAGGCGGCCCTGCGCAAACAGGCGGGAGAGGCGGCGGAGGGCATCAGCCTGGCCGTGGGCGATTACCTGCGCTCGTTCATCGAGAAGGTCGGACGCGCGCGCATCGGCATACTGGCCACGATGTTTCTGCTGGTGACCGCTACCTCGCTGCTGAGCACGATCGAGAAGACCCTCAACCACATCTGGAAGGTGACGGAGAAGAGGGCGTTCTGGATCAAGTTCACCTCCTTCTGGACCCTGATATGCCTGGGTCCGTTGATGATCGGTGCCTCGGTCTGGGCGCGGGAAAGGCTGGGCAGTTACGTGGCCACCACGCTCATGCACGTGCCGGTGATGGGGGGGGTGCTGGCGGTCCTGATGACGGTGGGGCAGCATGCGCTGCCTTTCGTCACCATGTGGCTGCTGCTGGTGGCGCTGTACAAGTTCCTGCCCCACACGCGCGTGAAGTTCCGCAGCGCCGCGTGGGGGGCGTTCGTGGGGGCGCTGCTCATCCAGTTAGCCCGCCCGTTGTTCGGCCTGTACGTGCAGAACGCGGTGAAGTATCAGCGCATCTACGGCTCCCTCGGCGCGATTCCCATTTTTCTGCTCTGGATGTGGCTGCTGTGGGTGATCGTGCTGTTCGGCGCGGAGATATCGTTCACCATCCAGAACGTCAGCCTGCTGCGCTACCACGACAAGCT
>CAYVBE010000033.1:0-5144 GCA_964448935.1 uncultured candidatus Brocadiaceae bacterium | reverse complement strand
ATGCGCGAACTGCTGGAGCAGTGCGAGGAGGACCGGGACAAGTGGCCAAAACGCGGCGGGTCCGAGGGGTGACTCGTCGGTCTTACGAGAGGTAGGCGCCCAGATCGGTGTCCGAATCGGTCTCGCCGGCCTTGCGGTGGAAGAACCGCTGCACAAACGGGTCCGGGCTCTCGGCGATCTCCTGCGGCGTTCCCAGGGCACGGAGGCGTCCCTCCGCGAAGAGCGCTATGCGGTCGGCCACCCTCATGCTGCCGGCCACGTCGTGGGCCACCACGACCATTGTCGCCTTGTAGAGGTCGCGCAGCCGGAGGATGAGTTCGTCTATCTCGGCCGAGATGATGGGGTCCAGCCCGGTTGTCGGCTCGTCGAGAAACAGGATGGACGGATCGAGCGCCAGCGCACGGGCCAGGCCCGCCCGTTTCTTCATGCCGCCGCTCAGTTCGCCGGGCATCTGGTCCTCGACCCCCCGCAGGTCCACCTGGGCCAGCTTCATCTTGGCGGCGATCCGGATGACCGGCTCAGCGAGGCGGGTGTACTCGCGCAGTGGAAAGGCCACGTTGTCGCCGATGGTCATGCTGTTGAACAGGCCGCCGCTCTGGAACAGCACGCCCACTCTGCGGCAGAAGGAGCGGTAATCCCTCTCGGTCATCTCGGTGACGTTCATCTCGCCGATTTCGACGGTGCCGGACAGGGGCTTCTGCAGGCCGATCAGGTGGCGCAGGAAAGTGGACTTGCCGCAGCCGCTCTGGCCCATGACGACGACTATCTCCTGGGGGTTCACCTCCAGGGAGATGTCTTCCAGAACGGCGGTGTTGTCGTAGCCCGCCACCAGGTTGCGCACCTTGATCATATGCCTGTTCCCGGATGCTCAAAAGGCGCCAAAAACCGCTCCCGCCAGCGATATGACCGGCGACTGCTCCCGGTAGGTGTCCAACATGCCCTGCAGGTCGTCGGCGATCTGCTGCAGCTTGCCGTAGAGTTCATCGTCTTTCATCAGGCGGGCCAGCGTTCCCTCGTTCCTGCTCAGGGCGGCGGTAAACTCGTTAAGGTCGTCCAGCGAGGCGTCCAGCTTGCGGTATGCCTCGTCACTGGTGAGCAGTCTCGACAGCGTGCCCTCGCTTTGTTGTACGTCGGCCGCCAACTGCTTGAGTGAGGCGACAGCTTCGCGGGCCTCGGCCAGCGTTTCGCGCAGGTCCTCGGCCATCCGGGGGTCCTTCAGCAGCCCCCCCAGGGTTCCCTTGCCCTCTTCGAGGTCGGCGGAGATGTTGCGTGCGTTGGCGGCAGTTTCCTTCAGGTCCCTGGTCAGGCTCTGGAGGTCGGTGGCCAGTTGGTTATCCGTAAGCAGCCTGCCCACCACGCCCTCGCCGGCCTGCAGGCGTTCGGCGGCGGTGCGGATGTCCTCGGCCGCCTCCTGCGTGTCGGTCACGGTGCTGCGTATTTTGGCGATGACGTCCTCGTCTTGCAGCAGTTCTCCCAGGCTGCCTTCGGTGGTAAATTTGTCCACCAGACCGGAAACGTTCTCGAATGCCGTCCGGATGCTGGCCAGGGTTTCCGCAGAGCGTTCAACCACCTGGGTGATGCTGGGCGACACGCGCGTGTTGGCCAGATAATCTCCGTTCTCTAGAACGGGCGCGGCGGTGTCGCCCCGTTCGATGGCCACGAAATAGCCGCCGAACAGCGAGCCCATGCGGATGACCGCCGTATCCTCGGCCCGTATCTCATAGCCGCTCTGGATCCAGAGGGTGGCCTCCACGGGGTATCGGCCGGTCAGCTCCGTGTTAACCGTCAGGCTGTCCACCGTGCCCACCGGCACGCCCTGCAGGCGGACGACGTCGCCCCTGTTCATGGTTTGCGCCACCGGAAACCGGGCGTGCAGGCGGTATCCCTTGCCCAGGTAGAACTGGAGGTTCTCCACGTAGAACGTGGCCAGGCCGAAGATGAACAACGCACCCAGCAAGAGCAAGCCCACCAGTACTTTGCGTCCCATCGTCTCTTGTCTCCTTAACTGGTTTTTCGCCCTTGCGCTCGGCACCGGCTCAGGTGGCCAGCAGAATCTTGCTGATCAGGTAGTCGGCCACGACGATGGCCAGCAGGCTGTGAACGACGCTGGCGGTGGTGCTGCGGCCGACGCCCTCCGCGCCGCCCCGGGTCTTGAAGCCGTGGTAGCATCCCACAATTGCAATGATAGCTCCGAACACAGTGGCCTTTATCATGGAGCGGAGCATCTCGCTGAGCGTCAGGTGCTGGAAAAAGAGCTGGAAGAACTGGTTGGGGGCCACGCGCACGTAGACCCACGCCATGAAGGCGCCTCCGACGAGGGCGCAGAAGTCCGCGTAGGTCACAAGGGCCGGCGTCAGCGCGGCGCAGGAAAGCAGCCGGGGGGCGGCCAGATAGGCGGTGGGCTGCACGCCCATGGCCCGCAGGGCGTCTATCTCGTCGGAGACCTTCATCGTGCCGATCTCCGCGGCGTAGGCGCTGCCGATGCGTCCGGCCAGGATAAAGGCGGTGAAGACGGGACCGAACTCCCAGACGATGGCCAGCCCGCTCAGGCCGACATACCTCTCCTGCCCGAAGCGGCGGAGCTGATTGCCGGTGTAGAGGACGAGGATCAGCCCGACGAAGACGCCGAAGACGGTGACCACCAGCAGGCTGCGGTTGCCCACCTCGTAGAGCTGTTGGAACAGCAGCTTGTGCCGGCGCAGGGCCTGGCCCAGGTGCCGGATGCTGTCGAGCGTGAGCGCCGCCACGTCGTAGGCGGCGGCGCAGATGCCGCGTCCTTTCTCAACCAGACCGCTCATGCTCGCGCTCCGTTAATTTCGGCCCCAGGGGCACGTACAAAAGGCGCCACCTGCCGCGCTGCTGTTGCCAGGAATACTTGACCAGCCCGAAAAGCAGGGAAACGTAGTTCTGCGCCTCTCCCACCGCCTCGCCCCGGGTGTCGTACGTGAAAAGCCCTCCTACGCTCAGATAGCGACCCCTGGGGCCTCGCCGATGGTGGTATAGCCGGGACAGCAGACGCGTCTCCCGCAGTCCGTCCGGCGCGCTATGATACTGGAAGAGGTCCAGGAATGCACGGTAATTGCGCTTGTAGCCCTTCGTCGGGTCCTGCCAGCCGCGGCTGAGGACCCAGAAGTGGACGTCGCCGTCGAGGCCCTTCTCGCGGGTCGCCAGGGGCCACAGCGTTATGCGGCGCCCGACGGCCTCCTCCGGCTCACCGGGGTCCCGGGTCTCCTTGTAGTCCCAGTAGAAGGGCGCCACGACGGTCCCGCGGTGGCGCACGCCGGGGTGCAGATTGTCCGAATCGAACCACAGTATGGGCCATAGAACCCGGGTGCGGCTCCAGCTACTCTCTGGTTCCCGGCGCGCGGTGCGATAGTGTGTGCTGCGCCAGTAGAAGGGCAGTATGCGGAACTCTTCGGACCTGGGCGAGTCGGTGTTTTTGAACAGTGACCACAGGGCTGCTATACCCTCCCGTCCCGGTTGTTCGCGCGAGTCGTGGGTCCAGTAGAACCCCAGAACCGATGTCCGGTGGGCCATGAGGCGGTCGTCCCGATCATAGGTTCTGACCGTGGAGAAGAAGGGGACCGTCACGATGACGCGATGGTAGTACCGGCCGCCGCGGTCCAGTTTTCCCCAGCGGACGAAGGGCCACAGCAGGTCGTGGCGCTCATACAATCCGCGGCTGTCGTCGGTGCGCTGAAACACATAGAAGGGCCAGAGGCGGTACATCTCCTCTTCCTTTTCGGCCGCCCGCCCGTACCCCAGGACCGGCCACGGGAAGTCGTGCCGGACGTAATCTCCCCGGCGGTAGTGCGAGTAGAGGGGAAAGAGTATGAAATTCCACGTCGGCCCGAGCACGCCGTGCGTGACCCCCGCGATGGGGAACACCGCGAAGTACGGGCCGTGGCGCGCGTCGGCGCCCCAGCGGATGAGCTGCAGCAGATGGGCGTGGACGGAGGGTTTACCGACGCTGCCGGCCCAGGTTCGGTGCCAGCCCCAGAAGGGGAAGAGGCGGAAGTGCACTTCCCGGTCGCCGTCGTCAAAGAACAACCCCAGCGGCCAGAGGTACTGCACGCGCACTTCGCCTTCCGCGTCCCGCTGGGCGTTGTAGAGTGGCCGCACCACATGCCAGCGCTCTTCACCGTCCGAGTGGGACTCGAAGAAGGGGTAGAGCACTTCCGTGGTGCTCCGGTGCTTCGGGCCGTCCTCGGACTCAACGCGCCGCGTCTCCCGGAAGTAGGCGGGCCACAGGTTCACGCGGCCCGTTGTGCATCCGGCGGTTGCCAGAACCGCGAACAGCAGACAGACGGGAAGCAGACGGCGGACGCCACACATCCGGCGGATCAGGCCGAAGGGCAGAGGGCTGATGGAGGCGGATATTCGGCCGTCGGCATTCATGGCGCGGAGGGGCATATTCACTCGAGGGAGACGGACCAATAGGCTTCGTCCAGGAACTGTCTCCATGAATAATACTTCTCGCGCCTCAACTTCAAGCGAATCACCGGGTTGAAGCCGGGTTCATAGGGGGCACGGATGAGCGCCATACCCGCCTGGGCGGGTGTGTTTCCGCCTTTCTTCTTATTGCACTCCGTGCAGGCGCAGACGACGTTGTCCCACCGCGTCTGCCCGCCCAGCGACAGGGGAGTGACGTGATCCACGCTGAGTTCGGAAGTGGGAAACCGCCGGCCGCAGTACTGGCAGCGGTTTTCGTCGCGGGCGAAGAGGTTGCGCCGGTTCAGGCTGACGCTGCGCCGGGGAAAACGGTTGTAGAAAAGCAGGCGGATGATGCGGGGCACCTGGACTTCGAAGCGCACGGTGGACACCCAGTCGCTGTGTTCCTCGACCAGGTCGTTCTCTTTCTTGAACTCGCTGACCTCCTGCCAGTTCTCGAAGTTGTACAGGCCCACCTGGCCGTCCTCGATCTCCACCACCTGGGCCAGTGACTTCACCAGAAGCCCAAAAGCCCGGCGGGCCGTTATCAGGTTGACCGGGGCAAATGACCTGTTCAGCACCAGAACGCTGGTCTGGAGGGCAGCCTTCGACATGGCCTTTCCTCGTTATGGGGTCCGTGCAGCCATCAGTCACCTGCACGAAATATAGGGGATGAGGTGCGCCATGGCAAGTGTCGTTGGGCGTGAGCGGCG
>CAYVBE010000032.1:0-27738 GCA_964448935.1 uncultured candidatus Brocadiaceae bacterium | reverse complement strand
AATGGCTGGCCGGCCCGGGGGCCGGCTGGGAGAATGCGGGGAACGGCCCGTCATTGTTCATGGCAATGTGCCGCCTGGGCTTTTCAGATGTCCTGAGGCTGGCGGTGAACGGCGACGACCAACGGCGGAACGGCCGCAGGCGAGGCGCCTGCGCCACACCGGCTACGAGGAACGGCGGTTGACAGTTGACAGGTGTGAGTTGACAGTTGTGAGTTGACAGTTGACAGTGAACGGAGTGACGGCAACAGCAACGGCTTAACGATTTGGCCCCTGTGGTTGGGCATCTGATGGGTGTGACAGTAGCGGATACACTCTGGGGGCGCGACGGTGGTTTTTCGACGGCGCTCGGAGGACATAGAGGGGGTCGGAATGGACAGAAAAGCGGGAAAACGGACAGGGTCGGGTCTGCGGGCTGGATTTGTGTCCGCTTTCAGGGACGCAGTGTCCGGCTCTGCGGGCGGTTTGGCGGGTTTCGCAGTGGCGGCAGCAAGAGGGCGGAGAATCCCCCGACTGCGAAACGAACCGAAATTGCCCGAAGGTAATCATCAGGACAGATCTGCGGCATATTTGTCAGGCAACCACATTTTCGCCTTAAGGCAGGATTACGCCATGGGCCGAAGGCCGGAGGTGCCTCCCCTGCCGATTAGCCGGGATGGGTGCCCTCACGCCCGGCTCCCGCGCCGCGCGGCGCAGTTTGATTTGACTTTTCGGGGCGCCGACGGGTACGATCTCCCCGCACCTTCAGAACACACAGAACCCAGGGACAGGCGCTATCGTGAGCATTTTTAAGGCGTGCGACGTTCGGGGGCACTGCCCGGAGGAGCTGGACGCCGCGCTGGCGGAGGCGATCGGGCGGGCTATCGGCTCGGAGCTGGACGGGGCGGATTGCGTGGTGGGCGGCGACGTGCGGTCCAGCACGCCGGGGCTGAAAAATGCCCTCTGCCGGGGGCTGGTCAGCGCGGGCGTGGACGTCTCCGATCTGGGCATCGTGCCGACGCCGGTCGCCTACTGGGCCCGGCGGCATCTGGGCACGCGCGGCGCCGCCATCGTGACGGCCTCGCACAACCCGCCCGGCTACAACGGCGTGAAGTTCATGCTCAATGACCGTCCCGTTAAACCCTCGGGCGTCCAGAGGATAGAGCAACTCGTGGAGGCCGGAGAATTCCGCTCCGGACAGGGCCGGACAGCCTCGCGCGACGTGCGCGGTGCCTACATGGGGTGGCTGGCGGAGCGGTTCGCGGGCACCGGCGGCGGGCTGCGGGTGCTGGTGGACGCCGGCAACGGGACCGCCTCCACCTGGGCGCCGCCGGCGTTCCGGGATGCCGGATATGAGGTGCGCGAACTGTTCTGCACGCCGGACGGCAGCTTCCCGCACCGCAGTCCCAACCCGAGCACGCGCGACGCCCTGACGGCAGCGGCCGCACGCGTGCGGCAGGCGGGCGCGGACCTCGCCGCGTGCTTCGACGGCGATGGCGACCGGGTGGTGTTCCTGGACGAGGCCGGCGAGTTCGTGGACGCCGAGAAGGCCCTGATCCTCTACGCCCGCGACCTGCTGCGCCAGGCCCCGGGCGCGGCTGTGGTCTACGATCTGAAGTGCACCCGGACCGTGCCCGCGGAAATCCGTAAAGCCGGCGGGCGACCCGTGATGGAGCGGTCGGGCCATGCGTTCATCAAGCGGCGGCTGCTCGAAGAGGAAGCCGTGTTCGCCGGCGAGGCGAGCGGGCATTTCTTCTTCGGCGCGCTGGGGGGCGACGACGGCCTGTACGCGGCGCTGCGGATGGGGGAGCTGATCGCCGGCAGCGGCCGGTCCCTGCGCGAACTCCTGGCCGGCATACCGCCCTACCACATCTCCGACGACATACGCATTCGGGACCTGCCCGATGGCGCCGCGGCGGTTGTAAGGCATTTGCGAGAAGCCTTTTCCGACCGTCCGCAGGACCACACGGACGGCGTGCGGATCGAGTTCGACGGCGGGTGGGCGCTGTGCCGGCCGAGCGTGACCGAGCCCGCCGTGACGCTACGCGTCGAGGGCAATTCACCGGAGCGAATGGAGGAGATCAAAAAACTGGTGCTGAGCCGGATTTTCCGCGGCGGCTGAGGCCTCAGGCCACCTGGTGAACCGGCTCTTCGTTGAGCGTGCTCTGGGCCTCGACAAGCTCTCTGTATGCCGTGCAGCGGCTCATGAGCTGATCGTGCGAGCCGATGTCCAGCAGCTCGCCCTCCTCGAGCATGACGATCTTGTCGGCGTTGCGCAGCGTCGAGAGCCGGTGCGCGATGACGAAGGTGGTGCGGTCGGTGATGAGCCGATCGAGGGCCTCCTGGATGAGCTTCTCGTTCTTGGTGTCCACCGACGAGGTGGCCTCGTCGAGGATGAGCAGCTCGGGGTCCTTGAGCACGGCGCGCGCGATGCAGATACGCTGGCGCTCGCCGCCGCTGAAGCGGTTTCCCTGCTCGCGGGCGTCGGTGTCATATGCCTCCGGGAACCGCATGATGAACTCATGTGCATTGGCGACTCGGGCCGCCTGTATGACCTCGTCGCGGCTCGCGTCCGGGCGGCCATATCGGATGTTTTCCAGGATGGTATCGCGGAACAGGAGAGGCTTCTGCCCGACGACCGCCAGGTGCTTGCGGAAGGACCGCAGGTTCACCGCCGAGAGGTCCTTTCCGTCTATGACGATTTTGCCCTCGGAGGGCTCGTAGAACCGGCACAAGAGTTTGATGAGCGTGGTCTTACCGGAACCGCTGGGCCCGACGATGCCGACGGTTTCGCCGGCCTCGACCTCGAAGGAGATGTTCTTGAGAACGCTCGGTCCGCCCTCGTAGCTGAAGCTCAGGTTGCGGAACCGGACGTGCTGGTCAACGCTCTGGAGTTGTTCGCCGTCCTCGTTTTCGCCGACCACGATCTCGGAGTCCAGCACATCGAAGACGCGCTCGGCCGAGGCAGCGGCGTTCTCCCACTGTTCGGTCAGTTTGGCGAACCGGCGCACGGGCGCATACATGAGGCCCATCCAGCCGATGAACATCACGAGCTTGCCGACCGTAAACTGGGTGCCATCCATCGTTTGGAGGCCGCCGAACCAGTAAACCAGCACCGTGCCGATCTGGGTGAGGACCATGAACCCGAAGACGAACTGCGCGGAGAAGGCGGTGGCCTTAATGCGCTCGCCGCGGTAACCGTTGCTAAGACCGTTGAACTCGCCGATGGCGCGGTTCTCCTGCGAGAAGGCCTTGACGGTATCAATGCCGGGTATGGTGTCGGCGAGGTGCCCGCTCATGGCGCCGCGCAGGCGGAACGCCTTGCGCAGGACCTTGTGCACGTTGTTCCGGTACCACCGGATCAGGAAGAAGAAGATGGGCAGAGGGAACCAGAGCATGAGCGTGAGCGGCACCGAATACTGCAGCATCCAGACCAGCACGATGCCGAGCAGCACGACGTCCACCACGAACTGCTGGACGTGTGAGACCGCGAAGCGCTGCAACTGCGCCGTGTCGCTGACCACGCGCGAGATGAGCCGGCCGGTGCTCTGGCGGTCGTGGAAGTCCATCGAGAGCTTCTGCAGGTGCCCGTAAACTTTGGACCTCAGGTCGTAGATCAAGTTCTGCGCGACACGGACGACGACCAGCTTGCGTCCCGCGCCGATGAGCGCCCGGAAGATCAGCAGCACCGCCACGACAATGACCAGCGTGGCCAGCAGGGACTGGTTCGATTCTTTGATCGCGTCATCTATGAGCGTCCGGCTGAGGCGGGGCACGGTGGCCTGGATACCGGCCATGATGCCGGTGAGGACCAGGCTGACCGCGACCAGGCCCTTGTAGGGCTTCAGGAAGCTGAGGATGCGGAACATGACCGCGCGGTCACTTAGGCACGCACGGCAGATATCGCGATCGCGCGGCAGCAACTGGCCACAGTTAGGACAACGCCGGGCGGACTGATTTGCATCTCCCTGGGCTTCTTCCTCGTCGCGATGGTCCACATCTTCCTCGTGCTCTTCCGGGCAGTCCCACGCCAGCCGCGCCATGAGGAATTGCTGGAACTCGTCCTTGAACTCCTCTACCCGGTCGCCCAGAGTCGGCGAGAAGCGGAGTATCTCGATGTTCTCGTCCCACGTGGTGAGCAGGAGGAACCCGCTCCCCATGTGCCACTTGAGCTTGACGATGGCCACTTCTTTGAGCGGGACTTCGCGGAGCGGCTCCGGCCGACCGGACGCGATGGTCATCACGCGGCGGTCGGTCACCACGAGCGCGCGCTCGCGGTATGTGCCCTCCTCGTCCATGTCCGTCTCGAAACACAGCCGCACTGTCTCGTCCTCGCTGCCCAGTTTGTCCAGGCGATCGGGCAGCCAGTCCTCGGTGGAATCCAGTTTCCAGGTCTTGGGCTTCTTATCGCTCATGTCCGGTCATCCCGGCCGTCACGGCCGGGACCTCCGTCGGTTTTCAGTTTTTGGTGTAACTACCCGTGCATGTCGAGCAGCTTGCGGCTCTGCTTGTCGAAATCTCTGTCGCGCGGAATGCGGAAGCGGTTCCCGTCCACGTCCACCACCACGGTGTCTCCACCTTTGACGCGGTGGAAGTTGTGGCGGTCACGCACCAGGAACTCGCGTGGTCCGCGGTCCGTCTCCACGCTCCAGCGGGTGGCATTGTGCGCGTCCTCGACGGACAGGATGCGCTCGATCTCCGGGATGTGGTAGCGCTTCTGCAGCGTATCCTCCATCACGGAGCGCGAGCTTTCGTCCAACTCGGCCGGGTCGCGTATCATGCCGACCTCCTCGCCGTCGCGCGTGAGGATGATGAAGCGGTCGGGCGCCGAGTACGGGAACGCCAGCCGGGCGGTGACCTTCCGCCAGGTCTCGCCGTCCGTTGTCTCGACCGCCAGATTGTTCGAATCGTCCCGGAAGACTTTGACCTCTCCCGGTGCCAGATAATGCTGGTCCAGCACTTGTGTCATCTCTTTCTCTCCTCTTAGGTTACCCGCGGCCGGTGCGGCCGTGGTAATGCAAAGTGCGCGCCGGCAGCGCGCGGAAATAGGTTGCGATGAACGCAGGAGCCACGGGCGAACGCCCGCCGCGAATGTGGGAAAAGCAAGCCGTGATGGAGATTTACGACCGGCCCGGACGGGCCTGCCACTGTGCGTCAACTGATTCCGCCGTCGCCGCGCCCCCTTATGCGGCCTCACGACAAGCGGACTTCACCCCTCCCTGGTGCCGGCAGGCACTCTACGGGCTCCTGGCAATCCACTGGATTGGGATGGATTACAACTGAACTCTCCGCTTGCTTGCAGTTTGGCGCAACTGCCCCGCCGGTCACTGTCGGCGGATGCGCTGCGCCTTTGGTGGAACGTGAGGGTCAGCGCTCAACCCGCGCCCTCGAGAACGACTGAATCACGGTAAGCGACTTTCGACCAGTTCCCCTTTCGGCCGGACCTCCGGCCACTGATTCAACCCGTCGCCAGGGTCATCCGCCCGACTCTCTTGAAGCCGGGCACAGAAGATACACGAAAAGGAGGGAGTTCCCCCTCTCCTACAGTCCAAGCTAAAGCGTCCCGTATGGCAAATGCAAGCCGAAAACGGGAAATTCCGGATTTTTGGCAGATTTTTCGGGGAAAACGTCCCTCCTTGACAGTCCTCCGAGACGGTGATACTCTCCGGGACACTTTCATCGTCCGGAGGAACACACCATGTCCGACAGCAGACCGCTTGCCGTGATCGGCTTCGACTCGATCTCGCTGCCCACCTTGCTTGAGTTCGTTGACCGGGGCGTGATGCCCAACGTGAAAAAGCTCCTGGAGCGTGGCTCGGTGACGCAGACGTGGCCCTGCTTCCCCATGGAGACGGGCACGAACTGGGCATGTCTGGCCACAGGCGGGTCGCCCTGGGTGACAGGCTGCAATATGTCCACACACTTCCCCGGCACGCCGCTGGACGAATGGACCCGGGGGTTCCCTGCGGACGTCTGCCGCGCGGAGCAACTGTGGACCACCGCGCACGAAGCCGGCCTCAATTCAATAGTATTCGACTGGTCGCAGTCCTGGCCCCTGCCCTTCGAGGACGGCATCGTTCACGTAGGTGAGGACGGCCGGCCGGACAACGCCATGCGCGCACTGCAGGAGGCCCGCGCCTACACCACGCATCCGCGGCCGGAGAACTACAGCGTCCGCTCCCACGTGCTGCAGATCGAGCCACGGCCGGCCCGGGACTGGCCGGGGGCGCCCGAGGGCGCACTCGAGTTCGAGATGCCGATCATCCCCGGCTACGCCAGCCGGTACGGGGAGATCGAGCCGCTGTTTGCCCTCATCACCAGGGGGGACGGCGGCTACGAGTGCGTCGCCGTGTATCCGGAACGAGGCGCCCCGGAGCCGCTCTTCATCTGCGAACCCGGCCGGATGACCGAGTGGGTGGAGCACACGTTCAACACCGACCGCGGCCCGGTGCGCGCGCCCGTGCGGGGTAAGCTGCTCATCCTGGAACCCGATGCGAGCAAGGTTCATCTGTACCTGAGCGAGATATACACGCTGGACGAATTCGTGCATCCCCGCAGCCTGTCCGGCGAACTGCTGGAGGCGTGCGGGCCGTTCATCATCCAGTGCTCCCGTCAGCAGGTGGTTCAGGCGGGAGCGTCCGACATCGAGACCTACTTCGAGGAACAGCACTACCTGGCCGACTGGTGGCGCAACGCCGCCGGTCACCTCCTGAGCAGCCGGCCATGGGACTTGTTCATGCTCAAATGGCACGGCCCCGACTGGACCAATCATCTGACCATGTACATGATTGACCCGCGGCACCCCATGCACGAGCCGGACCGGGCGGAGGAAGGCTGGGCCCTGTGGGACGGCCTCATGCAACGGGGGGACGAGATAGTGGGCACGGTGATGGAGGCCGCCGGGCCGGACGCCCTGATCGCCCTTGTCTCCGACCACGGCGGCGACACGCAGCTGCCGCTCCGGCACAGGCGACCGTCCGTGAATGAAATCCTGCAGGAGAACGACTGGCTGGTTCCGGACGGGGAAGGTGGGTTCGACTGGAGCAAGTCCGTAGCATACGGGCACGGCCACTACGTGCTGCTGAACCTGAAGGGGCGAGACCCGGACGGAATCGTCGAGCCGGGGGATGAGGCGCGGCGCCTTCGCGCCGAGATTATGACCGCTCTGTCGGACGCGCACGACGGGGGAGGCAGGCCGGTCTTCCAGGCCGTGCTACCCATGGAAAAGGCCGGCAGGCTGGGCGTGGGCGGGGATCGCGTAGGAGAGATATTCCTCTGGCCCCGCGAGGAGGAACCGGAGGAGCGCCTGTCCGCCGAGGAGTTCTGGGCGGAGCACGACCGGGAACAAACGGGCACCTGGGACTGGCCGCTGATGAACGCGGGCTCCCATTCGGACGATGCCTATTTCGTGCTTGCCGGGCCGGGCGTCCGGGAGGGCTACCGGCGGGAGCGTCCCACGCTCATCAGCTCCGTGGCCCCCACCCTCGCCACGGCCATGGGCATCCCGGTCCCGGCGGACGCCGACGGGAGCGTGCTGCGTGATTTCTTCGACTGAGAGGGCCGGCCGACCTCAGTACACGAAGTCTATCTGGGGCGCGCCGGTTGCCAGCCAGAGCACCACGAAGTGGTGAATCAGGTCGGAGATGACCAGAGCGAGGCCGACATAGGCGGTCCATCTGCGCAGAAGCCGCTTCTCCCGGTTCAAAAGCAGCGCGACGAGCACCATGACCGCGCCTACGTAGCCGTGGTGTATCCGCACCCCAAAGGTGAATAGTGCCATCCAGGCGGTGTCGCGTGTGCTCTGGAGGCCGAACCCGAATCGGAACAGGCAGGAGACTCCTTCCACGATCGCCGCAAGAACTGCGATCCAAACGGGATGGGCGCGCTGGAGGAAGCCGGGCACTTTCATAGCTGATCCGCCGGCGGGTACGATCCACGGAGAGGCGGGCGGGCGGTGACTACTTCAAGACCAGGTCCGTGCCGCTCGTCGTCCGCTCGCAGAATATGCACCTCAGTGCGGGCGGTGAGGAGCCGATGACGTCGAAGCAGGTCGTAACGTCCTGCTTATTCGTCACGCAGTTGGGGTTGATGCAGCGGACGATTCCCTCCACGCTTTCGGGCAGTTCCACGCGCCGCTTCTCGGCCACCTTGTAGTCCTTGATGATGTTGAGCGTTGCGTCCGGCGCGATGAGGGCGATCTTGTTGACCTCCTGCGGCGTGAGGGCCCGGCTCTCTATCTTGATCAGTCCCTTCTTGCCCACCCGGTCGCCGGACAGGTTCATGCCTACCAGCACGACCTGCTCCTCCTCGTCCAGCCGCAGGAGTTCGGCCACCTTGAAGGTGACCTCTTTGCGGATGTGATCAATGACCGTGCCATTCCGTATAGCCGACACGCTCATCTGCTGGCCCGGGGTTCCGCCGTTGGCTTCTGTGCCTTGTGATTCTGACATGTTCACACCTTTCCCAGGACCAGGGCCAGCAGGGCCTGACGGATGGGCACGCCGTTCCGGGCCTGCTCGAAATAGACAGCGTACGGAGTATCGTCCAACCCGGGAGACAATTCGTCCACCCGCGGCAGCGGGTGCAGGATGCGTAGCGTATCCTTCGCGCCGGCCCCTTTCAGCAGCTCGCGGTCAATCCGATAGGCCCCCTTCACGCGCTCGTATTCCAGGCTGTCGGCGAAGCGCTCGCGCTGTATTCGGGTGCAGTACAGAATGTCCAGCTCCGGCAACGTGCCCGCCAGGTCCTCCGACTCCTGGTATTCCACGTCCTCCGCGTCCAGTTCGCGCAGGAGGCCGGAGGGCACCGCCAGCGTCGGTGGCGAGACGAAAACTTGCCGGCAGTCAAAGCGCATCAGCGCCGTCACCAGCGAGTGAACGGTGCGGCCGTACTTCAGGTCGCCGACGAATCCCACGGTAAGCCCTTCGATGCTCCCCCAGACCTTCTGGATGGTATAGAGGTCCAGGAACGTCTGTGTTGGATGCTGGTTGGCGCCGTCTCCGGCGTTGATGACGGGCACCCCCGCAATCCGGGAGGCCAACCGGGCCGCTCCCTCCCAGGGATGCCGCAGCGCAATCACATCGCAGTAGCCGGCTACGACGCGGAGGGCATCGCTGAGGGATTCGCCCTTCTTGAACGAGGAATGTTCCGCCTCCCCGAAATCCAGCACCCGGCCCCCCAGCCTCATCATAGCCGAGGCGAAGCTCAGCCTTGTGCGCGTGGACGGCTCCAGGAACATCGTGGCCAACAGCTTGCCCCGCAGCAGGTTCAGATGGTCCTCGGACTCGAGGCGGGCGGCCACGGAGAGGACGTGGAGGATTGAATCGCGATCGAAATCGCGAATGCTGATAACGCTGTCGCCGCTCTTCAGCATCTGCGCTCCCGGCAGGTTGCAGTGGCTTGCGCGGGCGGGACTGCCCCGCCGTCCGCAGGGATTATATCGCAAATGACGCTCTTTTCAACGACGGCCCCGGTCTTCAGGCCCAGTCGCCTCACTCGGGCTCCACTTTACCGGCAGCCTCCACCACCAGGTCGCCTACCTGGCCGGTGCCGTAGCCCATCTTTCCGGCGGCCATGGAGTCCAGCTTATCGGCCGTCACGGCCATCACAGCCTTCTCCACGCGCCCGGCGGCCGCCCGCTCTCCCAACTCGTCCAGCATCATGCCGACGGCGGACACGGCGGCCAGCGGGTTGATGACGCCCTGACCGGTGTATTTCGGAGCGCTGCCCCCGATGGGCTCGAACATGCTGACGCCCTCCGGATTGATGTTGCCACCGGCGGCGATGCCCATGCCGCCCTGGATCATGGCTCCCAGGTCCGTGATTATGTCCCCGAACATGTTGCACGTCACGACGGTGTCGAACCACTCCGGGTTTTTGACCATCCACATGCAGCAGGCGTCCACGTGGGCGTAATCCTGCTCGATGTCGGGATACTTCTCCCCTACCTCCTGAAACGTCCGCTCCCACAGGTTGTGGGCGAAGGTCAGCACGTTCGTCTTGGCCACCAGCGTCAGCATCTTCTTGTCATCACGGCGCCGGCAGTACTCGTAGGCGTAGCGTATGCAACGTTCTACGCCGAACCGGGTGGAGATCATCTCCTGCACCGCCACCTCGTGCGGCGTGCCCTTGTAGGTGAAGCCACCGCTTCCGGTGTAGAGCCCTTCGTTGTTCTCGCGGATGACGACGAAGTCCACATCTTCGGGGCCCTTGCCGGCCAGCGGGCACTCCACGCCGGGGTAAAGCTTGACGGGGCGCAGGTTAATGTACTGCTCCAGCTCGAAGCGGAGCCTCAGCAGCAGGCCCTTCTCCAGTATGCCGGGGGCCACTTCGGGGTGTCCGACGGCGCCCAGGTATATGGCATCGAAGGTGCGCAGCTCGTCCAGCGCGGAGTCCGGCAGCACCTCGCCGGTGCGCAGGTAACGCTCCCCGCCGAATTCGTATTCGACGGTCTCATACTGGAACCCCTCCAGTTCACTCACCGCGCGGAGCACCTTCAAACCTTCCCGAACCACCTCCGGCCCGGTTCCGTCACCCGGTATGACGGCGATCTTATGCATGTAGTCCGTCCCTGTGAGAGTCGGGAAAAGATACGTTTGAGGATTGACTTTGAAAGCTTAACCGCCCCCGGCGGCTATGTCAAAGGCAGCATTCGCCCGGACGGCGGTCAGAGCCATTCCTCTCCTGCGTTGCGCAGGACGATGTGGCGTTCCCAGCCCGGATCGCGCTCCGGGAAGTCCTCGCGGAAGTGCACCCCCCTGGATTCCTCGCGCTGCCGCGCGCACATGCCGATCAGCCTGGCCACGGTCAGCATGTTCTGCAGCTCCCATCCCTGCGTGCTTTCGAACTCCTTGTCCATAACGTAGCGGCACCAGAACGTGACCATCTCCAACGCCTCGTCCAGGTCCTCGCCGTTGCGGTTCACGCCGGCGTCGCGCCACATCAGGCTGCGCAGGGAGTTCTCCACGTCGGTCAGGTTCAAGGACCCGTAGGCGGGTTCCTGAGGCAGCCCCTGCAGGGCGTGAACAGGCAACGGTTCCGCCATGGCAGTCAGCTTCTCGGCGGCCGCCTGCGCGCAGCGGCGCCCAAAGACCAGCCCTTCCAGCAGTGAGTTGCTGCCCAGCCGGTTGGCGCCGTGCAGGCCCGTGCAGGCCACCTCGCCGCAGGCCAGCAGGTTCTCCACGTCCGTCCGCCCCATTAGGTCCGTCCGCACTCCTCCTACCATATAGTGCGCCGACGGGCGCACGGGAATCTGGTCCCGGGACGGCTCCAGGCCGAACCGCCGGCAGAGGCCCGTTATGGTTGGGAACCGCTCCTCCAGATGCTCGGTGGACATGCCGGTCACGTCCAGGTACACGTGCGTGTGGCCGGTCTTTTTCATCTGGTCAATGATGCTCCGACTCACCACGTCCCTGGGCGCCAGCTCGGCGTCCTCGTGGTAATCCGGCATGAACCGCTCCCCATCACGGTTCCGCAGAATGCCGCCCTCCCCGCGCAGGGACTCGCTGATCAGAGCCCGCGAGGCACCCGCCACGTACAGCGTGGTGGGATGGAACTGGATGAACTCCATATCCTGCAGCGACGCTCCCGCCCGGAAAGCCATCGCCACACCGTCGCCGGTCACCACCGCCGGGTTCGTGGTCTCCCGGTAGACCCGCCCGCAGCCGCCCGTGGTAAGCACGGTCTGTTTGGCCCGCGCCATCATCAGCCCCCGCCCCTCCACCCAGATGAGTGCGCCGTGGCAGACGCTGTCCAGCGTGAGAAGGTCAAGCGCGAACGCGTTCTCCAGGATGTCCAGCCCCTGTTTCGCACGCGCGCGGCCGGCCATCACCGCGTGCATCGCCTGGCCGGTGGCGTCGCCGTTGGCGTGCAGAATCCTGGGCTGGCTGTGGCCGCCCTCCATCGTCAGGGACAGCTCGCCTCCTTCGCGGTCGAAGTCCACGCCCATCTCGATCAGTTCTCGGACGCGCTCGGGTCCTTCGGAGGTGACGATGCGCACGGCTTCCTCATTGCACAGGCCGCAGCCGGCCGAGACCGTGTCCTGGAAGTGCTCCTGCTGGCTGTCCGTCGAGGAAATGGCCGCCGCCACCCCGCCCTGGGCGTCCACGGTGCTACCGGAAGGCAGTTCGTCTTTGGTCACCATCAGGACGCCCACCTCGTCCGGCAGGCCCAGCGCCGTGCTCAGCCCCCCCACACCGCTGCCGAGCACCAGGACGTCGGTGAATATCTGCGGGATGTTATAGCTGCTGAAGTGGACCAGGTAACGTCGCAGCCGCAGTGGTTTTTTCATCGTTCCTCGGAGAGCGCTTTGTAGTATTGGTCAACGATGTCCCGGTAACGCTCGGAAAGCCTCTCCCGCGCTCCCTCGAAACGGCTCCTCAAGTCGTCCGGCGTGACTTCCGCGGGCAACCCGTCCGCCAGCCTCATGCCGCCCCCGGCCTCGCCGCCGGACAGCACGCCCGCCTCTTCATCCGTCTCGCGGCGCTCAGGCGCCTCGCCGACGCCGTCTTCCTCGGCGTCCTCCTGGGCCCTTCGCAACGCCTCAATCAACTCCCGCAGCTCATCCCGACCCAGGCCCAGTTCTTCCAGCAGGTCAGGCGGGATTCTGTCGTCCTCCATCATGCCCTCGATCTCTTCCAGGAGCGGGCCTTCCTTGCCCCCGACCAGTTCGTCCTCCGGCATGCCGTCCTCCGGCAATCTGTCCACGCCCTCCCCGGACGAAGCGCCCTGGCCAGGCGGCCCCGATGATGCAGAGCCGGTCTCTGCCCCGTCCGCCCCCGCGCTCGATGCCTGGCCTGCCTCCCCGCCCTCACCTTCGCCGTCCTCTCCACCGGTGTCACCCGCCTGTCCGCCCTCGCCGGACTGGCCCGGGGGGCCTTCGCTCTCGCCGGCTGCTCCAGCTTCACCTTCTCCACCTTCCCCGGCTGCGCCGGCCTGGCCTTCGCCGGTCTGTCCGGCTTCGCCCGCGTCTCCACCGGAAGCACCATCGGCCTGCTCCCCGCCCTCCCCTTCGCCTGCAGGGCCGGCTTCGCCGGCCTCCTGGCCTTCACCGCCGGACGACCCTCCGCCGGCTTCTCCACCGTCCTCTCCTTCGCCCGGCTCGCCCCCCGCACCGGCCTGCCCGGCACCCTCTTCGCCCGCGGTGCCTTCCTGCGACTCCCCCGTTCCGTCGCCGCCTTCACCCTCTGCCGTCCCGTCCGGACCGTCGCCGGGCGGCTCGCCTCCGGGCTGCTCGGCCGCTCCGTCCTGCGGCTCATCCGGCCCGGCCTGGCCGGCACCGGGCTCGTCCTGCTGTGCGCCGCCGTCCCCTTCGTCGCCTCGCTCACCGGCATCGCCGGGGCCTTCCTGGTCCCCGGGCTCATCCTGCCCCTCACCCGGTTCGCCATCATCTCTGCCGGGGCGGTCGTCCCCGGGCCGCTCATCGCCATCCGCCCCGCCGTCTTGCGGTTCGCCGTCCCCCTCTTCTCCACCCCGGTCCCCGTCGCCGTCTTGGCCCTCCTCGCGTTCGCGCATCATATCGCGCACGCGGCGCAGCATCTCCTCGGCCCTCTCCTCCTCATCCGCCTCGCCCGCTTCGCCCTCGGGGTCCGGACCCGGTTCAGCGCCGGGCTGGTCCTCCTCGGGGACATGTTGCTCGGGCAGATCCGGCTCCAGGCCCTCGGGTTCCGGCGGCTCGTCTTCGCGCCTGACAACTATCCGCCGCATCTCGCTACGGCCTGTCTGGGCATCCGGTTGATGCCTGTCTTCGGCCTCCAGATAATAGGCAATCATCTGGCCCGGCGCGGGTTCCAGCACGGACGGGTCCCACTCGAACTGCGCGTCCCTCTGCCGCTTGCCCGGCTTCTCCGCCACAACGACGGGCGGGCGGGACACGCCGTGCACAGACGGGTGCAGCAGAATACGACCCAGACCATAATCGTCCGAGGCCGAATACCGGATGGGCACGGTTTCTCCCGGCGATATCTGGAAGCCGTCCGGCGGTTCGTGAATCTCCACCTTCGGCGCCTCATCCCGCAGACACTTCACCGTAAAACGCAGGGGATTTCGGTTCCTGAATGTCTTGCCGCCTGGATACGGCTGCGTCTGAAAGCGCACCTGATACGTATCGGAGCGCAGCACCGTGAACCGCCCGGTCAACTGCCGGTCACCCGTCCCGGCCGCGAGCACGGCGCGCGCGCCCGAATCAAACTCCAGCGCACCCCGGCTGGCCGGCAGATTGGTCTGGACGTGCACGGTCACACGGGTGCCCTTGACGACTTCCAGGTTTCCCTCCTCGACGGTGCTGGCCGGCAGCCCCGTGTATTCCGGCGGATGCACCTCCAGGCGCAGCGCCTCCACAATCGGCTCCGGCAGTACCTTGACGGTGAAGCGTTCGCTCCGGGTGTCGCCGGCTCGCACGGTGTAGCCGCCGTCCTCCAGAACGGGCGGGAAAACCGTTTGCCACCGCCCGAGCTCGGACCGCGAGAGCAAAACCGGGCGCCCTTCAAAGGTCTGCCCGTCCCACACGGCGTGGACACTCTCCGGCCGCACGCCGTCCACCCGGACATCGAGGACCGGTCGGTCGCCCGAAATCACGTACATGTCGCCGGGGGTGATGTCCGTCAGGCGCGTGGCAGTGGGAGGCAAAATGTCCGCGCGGGGCTTGAACAGCCGGGCCATGCTGACCGTGGCGCTCTTTGGGCCGACGATGGCGTAGACCACAAACGTGATGATAAGACCGGCAACGATGGCCACCAGCCGCACGAAAGGAGTGAAATCAATGGCCACCTCGGTGTCCGCCGAACGGACGTGGCTCTGGGTCTTGCGAGCCAGCAGGTGCTTGACCTCAAGCGGAACCCGAGGGTCGTCCCGGACCTGCAGATAGCTTATGAGAGCATTATCCAGGTCCGGATCGCGCTGCTCGATACGCCGAGCGACATACAGCCGCCCCAGCCCCTTCAGGACAGGATAGAGAGTAGCGATGAGCAGCCCCGAGCCGGTCGCGAACAGAAATGCCTGCAGAAAGGCCATGCGCGCCCCGCGCTGCAGCACGAAAAGGTGGTCCATCAAGATGGCCATGAAAACCATGCCCACCACGGCCAGAACGGCCCACAAAAACCCCCATCCCATACGCCAGAACGTAGCTGCCCGGCGGATGGAGTCAATCTTGTCCAGGACAAAGTCCCGGGACCGTTTGGGCGCGCTGTTCTCGGCTGCCATTTCCCCTTACTCCCGGCCTTCGAGGGGCTTGCTCCCTCACAACTCACTAATACTATTATAGCCTACACCCCATACCGATAAAAGAAGCACGGTGGGCATGCAGCGATGTGTGGAGTTTGCGGCCGAACGGGACACCAATAAGCGCAGGCGACCCTTTGGCGAGAGCCGCTCGCGGTGTGGTTGGAACACGTTGTGATGCTACTGTATAGGAATGCGCTACGTAGCGGCAGGGCCGCCGGCTCAGTGCGGAGGGCTGACAACGCCGGTCTCGTCGTCACCATCCAGCGCAATGGGGAGCGCGACGGCGGTCGCCACAATCCCGGCAACAACCCAGGGAGATGAAAAGAGACTGACCAGCCACCCCGCGCCGCGCCGGGACCGGGGCCGAAATGGGCCAGCATATCCGCCTGCTCCTCCGGCTTTATGAGGCAAAGTGACCGGGCGGCACAGATTCGAGCCAGAGGACTCTACATACCCAGCGTAATGATAGTTTTTTAAGATGGTCAATGGTTCCCGCGCAGTACAATACCCGAAAGCTTATTTCTTATAGCGTAAACAGGCACGGCGTTTCTCGAAGGATTCAACCGGCGGCCGATGATATGGCATGTGGCAAATGCTCTCAGGCCGGCTTCGCGGCAAGCCGAGGCCGGGCCGGCAGGAATGCCGGGGGGGGGCGGTTATCGGATGGTCAGTGTGCTGCGGGGGAGTCGGCTGCCGGCTTTCGCCCGGCAATCCGTGCATCGGGCTGACTATGTGTTATAATGGGCGCCCGACTCAGAGGGAGGACAGGCCCGTGGGTGCTCAATACTCTCTCAAGTGCAACCGATGTGGATTCCACGTCACCACGTCCGGACCGTGGGAGTTCTATCGGGACGAAAAAGGCCGGCGGAAGAAGTACGGACATCCGACGCCCACCTCAGAGGAAGCTGCCAGGGCGGGCATCTACGGCCTCTACGGAAACCTCTACTGCCGCCAGTGCGGCCGGACCTACCAGCTCATCCTGACGGAGTTCAAAAAACCGAGCCGGAACGCCCTCGACGTCTGGTCCGGCCAGTGCGAGCCGAAGGAGAAATACCAGGAGGAAGGCGCCGTCCACTGTCCCGACTGCGGCCGGCAAGACCTGGTCCTGCGCACCCACCCCGAAGAACGCTACCCCTGCCCCGCCTGCGAAGACGGCACCCTCACCGGCACAATGGACTGGATCTCCTGACCGCCGGCAACGCAAACCGTCGGCCCCAGCGCCGTCATTGCGAGCGCACACCGTTTCCCCCCCAATCGTCATTGCGAGCCCGCGTCGTTTAGCGGGCGCGGCAATCTCGCCGTTTACCCCCGAAAGCTCGCACCCCGCGGCAGGAGACGAAAACGCAGCCGACGTCATTCCTCCTCGTCGTCTTCGCCGGCCTCTTCTTCGGTGTCCTCCGTTTCTTCCGTCTCTTCAGCCGCCCGCTCTTCGGCGGGAGCTTCTTCCTCCTCAACCGGCTCCTCCGTCTCGTCTTCCTCCAGGCCCGGCACTTCGGGCATGGTGAACTCTTCCTCTTCGGCCTCCTCGCCGTAGATTTCGTCTATCTCGATCCGGTCCACGTCCTTCCGCAGCAGCAGGCAGATCACCGTGTTGGCCGTGAAGAAGTAGGAGAACAGGTAGGCGATCGGGACCACGCGCACGGCCAGAAGCGCCACCAGCATGCAGAAGGAGCTGATCTGCATCAGGACCGAGTCGCTGTGCGTAAGTCCCAGCGCAGGAGCGATCCCCGAGGTAGAGCGGTAGACGACCAGCACCTGGTCGCCGATCATGCCGAAGTCAATCGCCCGCACCAGGAAGTAGATGAACAGTTCGCAGACGCCCCAGGCGGCCACGGTGCTCACCACGCCGATCACCGCCGCCACCACCGTGTAACTGAACCATCGGTTGAAACCCCATAGCACGTAGCTGAAGGCGCTGGACCAGCCCTCGAAGGCGTCCTTGCCCCCCACGCTGATGGCCGGGAACATCAGTCCGAAGCTCAGCACGCCCAGCACCGCCAGGAACACCACGATGATCGTCGCGATGAACCACGGGATGATCCCCACAATCATCAGGATGGGGCCGATGTAGGGTATAGAGCCGATCAAGCTGCCTAGCGAGATCAGCAACGCGATAACTGCCAGCCCGATCAGAGGGCTCATGGGGGCCAGCAGGTAGGACTTCCAGTGCGACCTGACCATGCCGGTGCCGTCCCGCAGCGTGGGCAGTTCATCGCGCCCGTATTCCAGCGCGGTCACGCGCGTGATGGTGCCCGCGAAGTAGCTCCAGAAAAGGAACAGCACCGCGTAGAAGACCACCGAGAAGCAGAAATGCCCCAGGCCGGCATGGAAGGGATTCAGCAGGGGCAAAAGCGCCGTTGCCGCCGCAAGTCCTCCCCCCTGCAGGAACGGCTCCATGGCGCGCCCCTTGTCGGGGGTCACGAACTGCGCCACGTCGCCGGGTGCCACCAGCCAGCCGTAAACGACCGAAGCGCCCATCATAACCAGCAGCGTGGCAACAACCCCCAGAAACCCCATCCAGACCTTCTTGGCATCGAACGCCAGACTCCATGCAGACAGCACGTCCCGCCAGTCACCTTTGCGTTCCCTCATGATTCCTCCCGTCCCCCTGAAGAAAAGTTGTTGCATCCAAAATCAGATTGCTCAATGGCCCCGCTACCGGGCCCACCTTCTGTGTGCCGGCTATTAACGCGCCAGCCGAAACACTTCAGGCGTTCATCTCGGATCGGTGCCGGTCAGCGCCCTCTCCGTTCCTCTGGCGGCCTGATCGGTTTCAAACTCAGGCGACAGTCCCCGGCTTCTCCCGAAGCGCCTTTATCCTCTTATCGAGTTTTCGGCTCACTCCTTCGAGCAGAATATTCTGTTCCAACTCGATGTCCTCATCCTTGTGGCCGTTATGGCTTACCCGTAGCTGTCCGTCCGCATCTGGAAGGTCGTATTCGCGCGCATTGCGCTCGGGTAGACCGTCAGTGGTTGGGTTTTCCCAGGCCTTCTCGGCAGAACCATTGAGACGAAGACGAATCGTGTGCAAGTCGTACTCCACGCCGAGCCAGCAGAGGTCCTCCCACAACTCGTCGAGTCTGTCAGCCTCTTCCATCTTCAGCATCGTGACCTGCTGAAGCTGATTGTAGATGCGGAACTTCCGCCGCAGCGACAGGTCCAGACGGTTCCGGATATAGTCCCAGTAGCCGAACGCCTTGAACATAAAGGCCAGCACCAGCACCACGACGATCAGCAGGACGCCAGCCTCCCGGTTCCGCCCGTAGATATAGAGGATACCGATGGCGGTAAAGAGCACGGTGAGACCATAGGCCACCGCGCTCGAGCTGCGATGGCCCAGTCCGCTGGCCAAAAGCTTGTGGTGAATATGCGAGCGGTCGGAGCTGAACAGCGGCTTGCCCTTCAGGAAGCGCCTGGTAACCGCCAGCGCCATGTCTAAAAGCGGATAGCCCAGCACGCACACCGGAACCAGAATAGCGACCGCGGTGGGTGCCTTCAGGCTGGTCTGCAGGGACATTACCGCGATAGTAAAACCGATGAACAGGCTGCCGGCGTCTCCCAGAAAGATCGAGGCCGGGTGGAAATTGTAGCGCAGGAAGGCCAGCAGCGTCCCGCACATAATGGCGGCGAACACCATCATCTCCACGTGACCGTAGATGCGGGCCACGAAGAGGTTCACCCCACACACCAGCAGTCCCACGCCCGCCGCCAGGCCGTCTATGCCGTCAATGAAGTTAAAGGCATTCGCAACGCCCACAATCCAAAGCACCGTCACCGGCACGGCCAGAGGGCCCAGCTCCACCATGCCCAGGAACGGGACCGAGAGAGTCGTGACGGGACCGGAGAGGACACACACCGCCACGGCAGCCAGCAACTGGAACGGGAACTTCACCCATGCGGTGGCGCCCCGAAGGTCGTCATAAACTCCCAGCAACAGGATGACGAACCCGCCCAGCAGGAGCGCGTGGATGTCGCCGGTTTGCGCGAAAAACTTCTGTGATATGGCGTTGCGCAACAGGTACAGTAAACCGATCCCGACGTAGAGCGGCAACGCGATAGCAAGCCCGCCCAGCGTGGGAATGTGGCGTTTGTGCACCCGTCGGTCGGAAGGCGGATCGTACGCCCCCAGCCGGGCCGCCAGCCGTTTGACCCACGGCACGAGCAGATACGTTGCCACAAAGCCCCCGACGAACAGGGCGATGTAAGTCTTGTTATTAGTGATCCACATGGCCACGTTCCGAAAACTGGTTCAAGAGGGAATCGTCGGTGCGGCACCCCACCAAGTGGCGACGTCGGGAGCATCGTATCCGACACCAAGGCTACCCTGCAACGCCGGACCGGCCGGGCTGTCCGATGATACGGCGGGCTTCGCGGGGTGAGGCGGGGGCCGCCTCATCTCCCGGCCAATGCACGCTACCCTTTCGACCAGGCGCAGGTTGTTGGCCAGCTCGGTCCGCTCCCGATCGTAGTGCAGATTGTCCTCCAATCCCACCCGTACGTGACCCCCGGCGGCCATGGCCGTGACGTTGGCGTCGAGCTGATACCGCCCGATGCCCCCGACCGCCCGGGTTGCGCCTTCGGGCAGGAGCCGGATCATATGGCCCAGACCAATGGGATCCAGAGGAGCCGTTCCCAGGGATGCAAGTATCAGGTTGAAGTCGTAAGGGAGCCCAGAATATTCTCGCGGATCAGGTAGGCGGCGTAGTCAATGAAGCCCGGCTCGAAGGCCTCCAGCTCGGGCACCACGCCCGCGGTGCACATACGCCTAGCCAGATCACAGATGGCCTCCGGGGGGTTCTGGACGGCCCGATGGGCGAAGTTCTGCGATCCAAGGTTAAGGCTGGCCATCTCAGCCCTTGTCTGCAGACAGGCGGCTCGCGTATCCACATCGGAGACCTTCCGGTTGCAGCAAGAAACGCAGATGATGACCTCCGGGCACACTTCTTGAATCCGTTCCACTATCTCCACTTAGACAGACCCATCGCTCCCTGGCTGCTCGCAACTGTCACGGCCGTGGACGTGCACGATGGACGCACCGGCGTCCCGCGCCCTGCGGGCGCACTCCACGATCTCCTCCGCGCTCACGGGCACGTGCGGCGAATCTTCTTTGGTAGGCACCATGCCCGTGATGGCGGCGTTGATTATGAGTCTGTCGGCCTCCCTCATCTGATCGGCCTCGCTGAAGAGATTACCGGAGGTCCAGCTCGAGAACCGTCCAGTAATGAACGTTCTCAAGGCTGAATGCGTGCTTCTTCTGGCTACGCCCGACCTTCCGGTAGTCGAACCTGGTCATGTACCAGTCGATCGTCTCAGGCCTGTCCGTTTCCGTCCGCACCTTCTTGACCCCCCTCTCCCTCATTTCCTCCAGCCGGGCGCATTGTAGCCGGTAACCTATGCCATTTCGCCTCCAGTCGGGATGGACGGCCAGACTGGCGGTCTCGGCCAGTTGCCGGGAATGCATGATATAGCTGCACACCCCCACGACCCGGGCTTCGTGAACTGCCACGAACGAATTCTGCACATTGATCGAGGAACGCTCCGGTTCCGGATTCTCCTTCGAGGGGGGCACAGGCGCCATGTTCCACTGCCTCAGTATCTGCATGGCGGCATCCAGGTCCCCGGCGCGCATTTTTCGTATCCTGAAGCTCTTCGTCACCTCTGTCCCCCTTCCGAGGATTTCCGCTGAGACTGCCGAAGGAGCTTTCTGATGCGCAGAAGTCGCACCGCCTGCCGCAGGGGACGCAAGCAGTCTTTCACCCGCCGAGGCATGACCCGCTGGAGCAGCCGTGTGAGGCGGGAAACTGTCAACCCTCCGACCGTCTCGGGCCTGAACGCTATGGGGATCCGCCGATCGGATGGCGCCGATCCGTTGACGGCCTCGAAAGCTTCCTTGATCCTCCGGGCAAACAGTTCGTGGACCGGCCTAAAACAGGGAGCATACTGCTCTCGACGGCGCAGCAGCAACACGGGGTTTGTGTTGATCTCCCAGACCTGCAGACTGCCGTCGAGGAGTCCGTAATCAACGCGCCCGTAGCCCACTCGGGCGGACCGAAACACCTCTCTGATCTGCGCCTCATGGGGGTTGCTCTCCACGTAATCCAGCGCCTCCCGCGCGAGCTCAGGATTCTCCAGATCAGAATGCTTGACCATCCATTTGCGGCTGAACAACATGGTGCGGGGCACGATTCGCTCCCCGACTGCGAAAGCGGAGTACTTCCTGTACAGTCCGTCGGCGCTGCAGGTATCGCAGAACTCAACCGCCAGTAGTTCGTCCGGGAGACAGGCCTCACGGAGCAGCATCCGCACCGCCGCCTGGATCTCGGCCCGGTTCTGCAGCAGCCCGGTCAGGTTCCCCGTGTGATCGAGTGCGCTCCTCAGGAAAACCGGGAACCGCGATATCCGGTCCAGCTCGGTCATCCTGTAGGGCCTGAACTGGTTCCCTCCGCGGGCATGACACTCACGCAGCAACTCATAGCGTCGCAGGGCCAGAGCCGGATGGTTGTAGAGACGCAAGCCTCCGTACGCGCTCAGATGCTCCCACACCTGGGCGGCCGTGTCAACCTCGGCCGGCGTCAGCCTCTCCAGGTCCCCGAAGATGCAAGTCGCCGGCGCCAGATACTCCCTTTTCCACAGCTTACCATAGGGACATATCTGGATCGTCCCGGCCAGGGCCTCGCCCCAAGTATCCAGATACTGCATCATCGTATAAGAATTGTCCGCCGTCACGAAATAATAGATCATGAGCCCAGCCTGGTTCGATACTATTCTACGGAATCTCCCCCACGAACCACCCGAATCGGAGCGGAATATCGGTTCGCCCTCCCATCCTTAGCGTCGGACGCTCCCGCTCGGTGGAAAAGTCCGGCGCGTACGCAGTAGTCCCACTTTCCGTCCTGAGCCTACGCCCTTTTTCACAAAATGCAACCACATAGCCCGTCGCACCACCCTGGTGGTCCTGTGCGTTCTGCCATCGCCAAACTGAAAAACTCCTGTCCATCGGCATTTCCGGAAGACGGAGCGCGTCGAGCTTTCGCTCCAGACGCGACCGGAGTTTATCGTCTATCGGGCATTGTTCCAGAATCCACACGGGATGAAAGTGCAGGAAGCTTTCACTCTCATGTGTGCCGCCCCCAGCAACGACATCCAGAAACCCGGCAGATTCACGGCTCATCGCAAACCACCGTCTATGTACCGGCATACCCGAAAGGTGGCGGTATCCATCGTGTTCGCCATACCAGCATACCGCCCCGTCTTCGTCGCGGATAATCTTGTTTGCCTGCTTCTCAGGACATCGCCCTACACGGAAAGAGCCCCACAATTCAAGGCTGTCTTCTTTATCTAAACGGACGGTGTTATGGGCGCTCGTTCCGCGGTAGTAGGCACGCTTCTCGCCGCGTGCATATGTCAAGGTCCCTGCATCACATATGAGCTTGTCGCCGCCGTACCACAACTCAAAAGTGAGATGGTCAGCATGCGCATGGCCCATCTGGTGCTCGGGTCCGGGCCGGCCAGCATCGAAGACAGCCGACCACGGTCCGGCCGACCTCACGAGATAACCGCTGCCTTCGAGCCGGTCCGTGGCAGCGGGCGCAGTAAGATCGGCAACCGTACCCGCCTCTTTGATCAGCATTCGGGTCCTCTCCCCCGGCACCCTGACCGAGTCGTTAAGCAACGGGAGTTCGCCCAGTTCGGAAACCGTTGACTCCAGGAGACCTGCCATCTTCCCGATAGCCGATTTCAGTGCCCCTGTGCTCTCGCTCGAAATGCTCCCTGACTCATCACCACCCAGGGCGAACCACACTTCCAGTAAATCCTGGAGAACCTTCGCGTGGTATAAGAAGCTTCTCTCCTCGTGCATACCGTCCGCCAGGACCTGCTCTGGCACGGTGCGCGCAAGGCCCTTAAAGGCCCTTCGGCGGTAGCGCTCTGCCTCGGGTCCCTCCATAAATGCGCTTCCCACGGCGAGGCCGCACAGGTTCTGGAGAAGATGGTTGGCCTGCAGGTCGTGCTCCAGGTTGCCTGCCAGAAACGCAAGCTGACGGCAGAGACTCGATTCGATTCTCTCTCGGACCTCCGGCGTGCTGCATTGCCTCACCAGTGCACCACACGCCAGCCAGTTCCGTATCCGCTCCGAGATGACATACGGGCTCCAGGAGAACCGGGCGAAATCGGCTTGTCCGGGTGGATTGCTCCCGGTCCAGGCCAACACTAGGTCTTCCCACTTTCCGCGGTACGCCTCTCGTCCGGTCTCCTGCCAGGCGCTGGCAAGATCAATGAGGTAGCCCTGGTAGTGCAGCTCGAAACCGGCCAGACGGTCATCCTCATAGATGTCTTGACGCCACCAGTCAAGACAGTCACGGAAGCGGAAACTGCTGTTACTCAGCATGAACTCGTTTTCCATTGCAGCTTCTGCCCTGCTCCGGCACTCGCCATGCAGCCGGCGTCTGAGTGCAGCGAACCGGTGCAGTCGGACCGAGTTCCAGCAGACCGGCAGCAGCCCCTGAGCGTGCTTATCGAGATGGGCATCGAGACCCGAAGGCCAGACTTCCCAGAATCGGTTTGCCAGGCGGGAGCGCAACCGCCAGCCAATCTGGATCGGCTTCAGATGCCTCAGGGTTCGCAGGAACCGCATTACGTCCCTCAGCCGTGTCCCCATCAGCCGAAAGCCGCCACGAGTTCTTCGGCGATGCGCTCGGATGCGTGACCATCCCACATCTCGGGAGGCCTGTATTCGGGCACCTGGTTCGCCATAGCTTCTTCAACGGCGTAAGTCAGCATCTCGACCTCGTCGCCGATCAGCCGGTTAGTGCCCTGGGATATGGTCACGGGACGCTCAGTGTTGCTCCGAACCGTGAAACATGGAACTCCCAGGTACGTCGTCTCCTCCTGTATGCCGCCAGAATCCGTCACCACAGCACCGGCGTGACACTGCAAACAGAGAAAATCCAGATATCCGACGGGGTCTATCATTCTCAAACCGCTATCGGAACAATCCAGCCCGAACTGGTTTATCCGCTCGCGGGTACGCGGATGAGCCGGAAACACGACCGGCCACCGCTCGCCTATCTGCCTGAGTTGACTCAGCACAGTCTGCAATCTTTCTCGGCGGTCCACGTTGGACGGTCTGTGCAATGTGGTCAGCACGTATTGCTCACCATAGTCTCCCGCCGGAAGTCCATATTGTGCGAATGTCTTCCGCTTCCGGGCCATGGGCAGAAGCCGGACCAGTGTGTCTATCATGACATTGCCCACGAAACGGATTCTCGACGGCTCGACGCCTTCCCGCATCAGGTTTTCTTCGGCTTCTGGCGAATGGATGAACAGGTAGTCGGATATCTGGTCTGTGAGAACCCGGTTGACCTCCTCCGGCATGGCCCGGTCGAAACTGCGCAGCCCGGCCTCAACGTGCGCCACCGGGATATGAAGTTTGGTCGCCACAAGCGCCGCAGCAACCGTCGAATTAACGTCTCCGTATACCAGAACCGCAGCGGGTTCGTGATCGGTCAGAACGGGCTCCATGCGTTTCATCACAGCGGCAGTCTGGACGGCGTGACTCCCAGAACCGACACCCAGGTTCAGGTCCGGCTTGGGCATGCCGAGTTCATCGAAGAACACGCGCGACATGTTCTCGTCGTAGTGCTGACCGGTATGGACAAGTACCTGTTCGGCGTTCTTCTGCTCCAATGCCCGCATCACCGGAGCCACTTTCATGAAATTCGGCCGGGCGCCGACCACGTGGAGTAACGTGCCTACCATCAGGGTGCCTCCATAGCTGGCTGTTGGTTCGCATCGCGTCGGCACTCACATAAAACGTTCAGCATTTCGTGGGCGATCCGCCTCCGCTCAAAGTGTTCTCTTACGGCCGCCCTGCCATTCCGGCCCATCTGCTCCCTGAGATGGGGGGCTTCCTTCAGGCGGAGCACCGCATCGGCAAGCTCAGCCGGATTTTCCGGTTCGATACATATGCCGGCTCCGGCGTCCTCCACGATGCGTTTCGCCTCTCCTTCAACGCCAAGGACTACCGGGTTTCCCGCCGCCATCGCCTCGAGTATCTTCGAGGGTATAACAGTCTTGAAAAGCTCCGATTTCCTCAGAAGCACTACCGAGACATCGCTCGCGGCGACATACGCCCTGGCATCGTCCCGTGACACTTGTCCTATCATGCTGACATTTGAAAGGGCATCCTGCTCGGCCCGCATTCGCAGATTCGCATATTCCGCTCCGTCGCCGACCATCTGAATGCTGATGTCATCGTGTTCTCGGAGTATGTCGGCTGCGTCCAGCAGAGTCTCCAGATTGTGAGCCATCCCGTGCGTGCCCACATATGACACGACAAACTTGCTGTCCAGACCCAGCCCTTGCCTGGCAGTCGAACGCCGCTCCCGTTGCCACACCTCAGGATCAACGCCGTTCGGGAGAAAGTGCAGTTTGCCCGCGTTGATGCCGCGACCCTTCAGATTGTCGGCAAAAGATCGCGTCAAAACCACGATCTTTTCCGCGTCGCGATAGAGATACTTCTCCATCATTTCGAGCAGGCCGATGACAGATCTGTTCCGGATCGCGCCCACGGCCACTATTGACTCCGGCCAGAGGTCCCGTACCTCGAAAATCCAGGGCGCACGGCGCAGTTTGGATGCCAGGAATCCAGCACATGCACAGAAGAACTGTGGCGAGGTGGCCACTACGATGTCCGGCCTGGGAAGCTGCAGGCTGGCCAGGGCCGCCGAAAACATGTAGCTGGCATAGCCAATCGTGCGCGCGAGGAAGCCCTTGTTCGCCGCGATGTAGGTCCAGATGCGATGCACATGGATGCCATCCTTCTCCTCGTGCTGTGTGGCAAGGCTGCTTTCATACCCCGGATATACCTTGCCCTGCGGATGGCTGGGCACGCAGGTTACCACATGGACCTCGTGCCCGTGCCGGGTCCACTCGCGGCAGTGCTCATATGTCCGAACCGCCGGTGCATTAACCTCGGGCGGGAAGTAGTGACTGAGGAAGAGAATCCTCACGAATCACCCCCGTGTCCAGCGGCCTTTAGGCTCGCCACCGTTACTTCAACTAATTCGTCAAACGGGATCAGCGAGCGTGTTCCATTCCTCACCGCGCTCAGGAATCGGCCCACCTCGTTCTTATGCCCCTTGTCCTGGCGCAGCCACTTTTTCAGCGACCGGAAACCGGACCAGCCGTAGCCCCTAAGTCTCCGGAAGTTATCTAAGACGAGCGTCTTCCCGCCGCTGAAGACGTGCAGCCGCTCCTTCGGGTACTTCTTGCTCCCGTTGGCCCAGTAGTGCACCGTGCCGATCGAGCCGTCTTCGAACCGGAGTGTTATCGTCACCGTGTCCGCCGGGGCGTCATTGGATGCCGCCGAATTCATGGCTGTGGACTGCACATCGGCAATGCAACTGCCCGCCAGGAAACGCAGCAGGTCCACGAAGTGGCACGCCTCGCCGATGATCCGCCCACCCCCGACCTCCGGGTCCTGGATCCAGTGGTCGGCAGGCACGTGCCCGGCGTTCACCAGCATGTTGAGCGCCTTCGGTCCTCTCTCCCGATCCAGAAGTTCTTTGATCGCCTCCGTAAACGGTGAAAAACGCCGATTGAATCCGACGTGCAGCAAAGGCGCAGCGCCCACATTGCAGGCCGCTTCATACGCCCTCTTCACCTGACCCAGGCCGTCCGCAGTGATGGCCAGCGGCTTCTCGCAGAAGACGTGCTTCCCCGCCTCCAGCACACGGCAGACCAGCGGCGCGTGCGAGTTATGTGGCGTAAGGACAAAGACTGTGTTAATCTCATCGTCCACCAGGATGGTCTCCGCGTCGCTGGTGGCCTCCTCGAAGCCGAACTTCCTCCCCGCCACGGCGGCGTCCGTGCCGCCGCGCGACGCGACGAGTTTCCGGCGCACCCCCTGCTTCTTCAGCAGCGGCAAGATCGTGCGCGTGGCGAAGCTTCCGGCGCCGATAACTCCCACCACCGGCGCCGTGGGTTCTGTCGAGTGGGCCGGCATCGCCCCGAGCCGTACGGTGGATTCGCTTTTCTCCTCGTCAGAGGCCGGGTAAGTGATAACGGTGCCCATGCCCGCCTCGTCCCGGGCCAGCTCACCGTACACCTCTGGCGCTTCTTCAATGGGAACCGTCCGGGTGATCAGGGACCCCACGTCCAGTCGGCCCTCGGCCATAAGGCCCAGCACCGCCTGGAAATTGCGCTGCGCCGTCCACCGCACGAAACCCGGCGGGTAGTCCTGCCCCTTCTCCTCGTAGTTCGGGTCGTAACGCCCCGGTCCGTAAGAGCAGGAAACCTGGAAGCTAAGTTCTTTCTCGTAGAAGTCGTCGCGCGAGAGCTCCAGCCCCGTAACGCCCACCAGCACGATGCGTCCCCGCTTGCGGCACATCTGCGCAGCCTGATGCACCGGCTCGCTGCTGTCGGTCGCCGCCGTCAGCAGAACCGCGTCAATGCCGCGGCCCCCGGTCACTTCCTCCGCCGCGGAAACGGGATCGACACCGGCGCTGAGGTCTATGCCCACAGCACCAAACTGCTCCGCCAGTT
>CAYVBE010000031.1:0-28151 GCA_964448935.1 uncultured candidatus Brocadiaceae bacterium | reverse complement strand
AGGCGGATGCGAACGAGGTGTCGGAGGCCCTGGAGGGCGCCCTCATCGAACCGATGATTGATCATGTCAACGCTCTTGCACTGGAGCACCTTGGCGACATCCTTGTCGCTACTGATGGTGACCTTCGAATAGTGAGCGACGACTACCGAGATGAGCTTGAGCACCTTCTGAGTCTTGAGACCTCTCCCGTCAGAACCCCGGAAGGCGTTCCGCCCGAATGGCGCGAGCTACTTGAGGGTTTGAACGACCAGCAGGCGGTGATAGTGAAAGAGATCATCTCACGCGATGACGCGCGCCCGACGATTCACCGCATTGCCGACGAGATAGGGTGGATGCCCGAAATGTTGATAGATTCGATCAATGAGATTTCCATAGAGACCATCGGAGATAGACTTGTCGTGCCGGGTTCAATACCGCCGGAGCTTGAACCTGAATATGAGTCAGTTGCCCAATCACTTTTCGGGAGCTAAGATCACATGCCATCTGAGCGGATACCAAAGCGGATTTCGTCCGCAATTCTCAATTCCTTCTCGGCGGGCGTTGTCCCGCGTATCGGACTGGAGCAAGTAGCGGTAGGGCGTAAGCGCGAGGTCCAGGTTCTGCTTGAAGACTTGGAGACCATCGCGGATGGAGGAGGCGCCTTCCGTTTCTTAATCGGGCGCTACGGATCCGGAAAGACATTCCTGCTCCAACTTATGCGGAATTATGCGATGGAGCGAGACTTCGTCGTGGCGGATGCTGATTTGTCGCCCGCCAGGCGGCTTGCTGGTTCGAAAGGCCAGGGAGTTGCCACCTACCGGGAACTTATGCGCAACATGGCGACGAAGACGCGGCCGGACGGCGAGGCGCTTGCGGCGATCCTGGAGAGATGGATATCACGCATCCAGACCAGCGTACGACGCGATACCGAGCTCAGTCCCGATGATCCGGCCTTCGACAACGAGGTAGAGGCACGCATCTTCGAAGTTGTTGGTGAATTGGAAGGCATGGTACACGGGTTCGACTTCGGCTCGGTGATCGCTGCCTACTGGAATGGCCACCGAATGCGTGATGACAGTCTGAAGGCAGCCGCACTACGCTGGCTCCGCGGTGAATACACCACAAAGACGGAAGCCCGGCATGACCTGAACGTGCGCGTCATCATTGATGATGACTCCTGGTATGATTATCTGAAGCTTTTTGGCGCGTTGGTGGCCGATATAGGTTACCGTGGTTTTCTGGTGTTTATCGATGAAGCCGTGAACCTGTACAAGATTACCCATACGCGGGCACGCACGTCCAACTATGAGAAGCTCCTCACGATGTTCAACGATACTATGCAAGGCAAAGTCGCCCATCTGGGCATACTGGTCGGTGGGACCGTGAAATTCTTGGAGAACACAAGGCGCGGCCTGTACAGCTACGAAGCCCTTCGCTCACGTCTGGCCGAAAGCCGTTTCGTGCAGGAAGGGATTCTCACATCAGCTTCTCCGCTTATTCGCTTACAGACACTTACACATGACGAGATATTCGTGCTTCTCACCCGGCTGATGCACGTGCATGCGTCCCATCACCGGTACCAGTGTGGCTTGAATGAGGAAGATCTGGCCAGGTTTATGGAAGCCATACTGGGGCGCTTGGGGGCTGGCAAGCTGTTGACTCCTCGGGAGGTCGTTCGCGACTTCCTCACGATTCTCGACATCCTCCGAGAGAATCCCGAGCAAACGCTCAACGCGATACTTGAGAGTGGGGGTTTTCGATCTGTCGGGTCGGACCGCAAGGATGCACTGACCGAGGGCGGAGAATTCGCGGAGTTTGAACTGTGACCGAAGTCTTTAACCGGTTTGCGCCGTTCATCCAGGAGTTCATCTACCGTAAACGATGGGATGAACTGCGGGATGTACAGATTCAAGCCGCTTCCATAATCCTGGACACCGATGCCCACTTGTTGCTGGCCACTCCGACCTCTTCGGGGAAGACGGAAGCGGCGCTTTTTCCGATCTTGACTATCCTGGACGAAGACCCAGCCTGCAGCATCGGAGCGCTCTACATCGGGCCTTTGACCGCGTTGATCAATGATCAGTTCGAGCGTCTGGACGAACTGCTCGACGAATCCCATATCCCGGTGTGGAAGTGGCACGGCGGAGTGGCTGCCAAGCACCGCAAAGAGATGCTGGCAAAACCACGCGGGATACTCCAGATCACCCCCGAGTCGCTTGAAAGCACCTTCATCAACAGGAAACAGCACCTTCCCCACCTCTTTGCCGACCTTCGTTTTGTGGTAATTGACGAAGTCCATGCCTTTATGGGCTCAGACCGTGGCGCGCAGGTCCAGTGCTTGCTGAAGCGGCTCGAGCGGTTTTGTGCGGCGCCGCCACGACGCATCGGGTTATCGGCAACTCTCGGCGATTACACTGACGCGGCGGAATGGCTGAAAACTGATTCGAATCGGGACGTGCTTTGGCCTAAGTGTGAGGCGGGCAAGGGACGTATTCAACTGGCAATCGAGCACTTCATCGAAGCAGAGCTCCAAGAGAGCCGCCAACCCAAGGCTGACAAAGATGATAGTGCGATACCCGGCGAACCGGAAGACAATGCGTATTCCTACATTTTCAGCAATTGCTGGGGACGTAAGTGCATCGTTTTTGCCAACAGCCGGCGGGATGTTGAAGACGTTGCGGTCAACCTGCGGCACATTGCGAAGGCGGAACACCTGCCCGATATATTCCACGTTCACCACGGAAGCATATCTGATGTGCTGCGAGAGGAGGCGGAGCGGGCCATGCGAGACGAAACGCGCCCCGCTGTTACAGTGGCGACCGTCACCTTGGAACTGGGCATTGACATCGGACAATTGGAACGTGTCATCCAGCTTCAGGCAAGCAACAGCGTTTCCAGTTTTGTGCAGCGGCTTGGACGGAGTGGGCGGCGAGGCCAGCCATCCCAGATGTGGATCGTGTGTGCGGAAAAGGCTATGCCAAACCCATCTGTGATGGACCGTCTCCCGTGGAGCCTTCTCCAGGCTATCGCCTGCGTCCAGCTATACGCCGAGGAACACTGGATCGAACCATTTGACGAAGCGAAGTATCCCTTCAGCCTTTTGTATCACCAGACTATGAGCGTTCTTCACTCACACGGAGAACTCAGCCCGGCGGGCCTGGCCAGCCGGGTGCTGACGTTACCTCCTTTTGCGCATATTGGCCAGGAGCACTATCGTCGCCTGTTGCGGCATCTTTTGAATACGGACCATATTGAACGAACAGAGACCGGGGGTTTGATCATCGGGCTGGAAGGCGAAAAGGTCGTGCGGGATTTCCGTTTCTACGCTGTCTTCCAATCGTCCGTGGAATACGACGTGGTGCAGGAGGCCCGCAAGATAGGCAGCATAAGCCATCCGCCGCCCAGAGGTGAGAGGTTCGGATTGGCAGGCAGGACATGGGAGGTCACTGACATAGACGAGAAGTCTTTGCTCGTTTACGCCCGGGAGGTGAAGGGAGGTGTGCCGGCTCACTGGCGGGGAAGTGCCGGAGAGGTGCATACGCGGGTCCTCCAGCGGATGCGGCAAGTGCTCACTGAGGATATGGCTTATCCCTACCTTCAACCGCGTGCGTGTGAACGTCTGGAGCAGGCGCGGGCTTTGGCAGGCCGTCTGGGATTGAGCCAACGCGCGGTCCTTGATGGAGGAGGGGATCGCCGTTACCTGTTGCCCTGGCGAGGTTCGCGGCAGACAAGAACGCTGCGGCGCGCCTTGAGCAGTGCGTTGTTCGGGACCCCTGTTAGCCCGCGCGTGGCCGGGCGCAATCCCTATTATTTGACACTCAAGGATCCTGGCGTGGATGAAAGAGGGCTGACCGCGATCTTGCAGGAAGTCGCCACACGGCAATACGGAATGGAAGAACTTTTGTCTTCGGGCGAAACGCCTTTGCCAGACAAATATGACCGTTATCTGCCGGCAGGCCTTTTGCGCCTGGCCTACTTCCACGACAGGCTGGACATTAGCTCCCTGAGGCGGATGCTTTCCGGACTCCCCTCAGCATAGCAGGGCTGTGAATTCTGCCAATTCGTACGCCACACGGGTCCGGGGTCACTGGGCCTGATAGCAAGTCGCGGGCGGTTTTGATACGATGAGGTGGGTATGGTATACTTGACTGTGCCGGGCCGGTGGGGGTATCCGGCCTTTTCGCAGAAAGTCTGTGGGGGTGGGGGATGAGCGACTATGTTAGTTCGCTGAAGGGGCCGAACGAACTTCCTGCGTACGAGGTGTCCGGCGATGAACTGGGACCGGGGGCCAGTTTCGGAAACGGGCATACCTGGGTGGACACGGGCACCGACGGGCGGGTGCTGAGCTTCTTTTCGACGGACGTGGGGGAGGAGGTCGCCGGGCCGCTGATGGTGCGCTACGGCAGCGGAACCGGGGCCGAAGCCCAGATACCGCTGGAGCCGGCGGACCGGGGGACGTTCGTCCTCCGGCCTGCCTCCCAGGAGCACCGGTTCGAGCTGCCCGGTTACCTGGAGGTGCGGGAAACCGTCCATGTGCCGCAGGTGCCGCACGGGGAGCCGGGCGACCAGACGGTCGTCTTCTACACCATCGAGGTGCACAACCGCTCCGACGCCCGGCGGAGCCTCAGCGTGCATGCGTTCGCGCGGTTTGCGGGAAGCCGCCGGACGCCGTCCATCCGGGGAGAATACGACGAGGGCCGGCAGGTCCTTTTCGCCTGGGAGGAGGAGCATCCGGACTGGGTGCGCGCTCTGACCTGCAGCCGCGAGCCCGCGGGGTGCGGCCTGACGGACGACTTCGGGGCGCTCTACGACACGGACCTCATACCCGCGCTGTCGCAGGATACCGACGAGAGGGGTGACGCGATCGGGACGATGGGGGTGCCGCTGGACCTGGAGCCTGGCGCGACGGCCCGCTTTGCGTTCATCCTGACCTTTTCACCGGAAGGTAGAGCGCGCGCGGCCGAAGATGTGGAACAGGTCCGGGACTATGACTCCATCCTGGAGCGCGTAGACGAGCATTTGCGAGAGCGCCTGAACACCTCGCAGATTATGACGCCGGAGCCGGTCATCAACGAGGGTGCGTTCTGGTCGAAGGTCAACATGCTGCGCGTGCTGGCGCACTACCCGGAGGGGCTATCGTTCACCAACGAGCCGGGCGTCAGCTCCAACGTCGTCGCAAGGGACGCCGCGTGGTTCGTTTACGGTTGCGATCACTTCCTGCCGTCGGCCTCGCGACAGCTTCTGGACGCCGTCCGTGAGACCCAGTATGAGAACGGGATGATCCCGGAGTATTACGACGCGCGCACGGGGGAGACCGAGGATTACGGGCTGAACATCAACGACGGCACGCCGCTGTACGTGCTGGCGGTCAACCACCACGTGCGCAGCACCGGGGACTTCGATTACCTGCGCGAGGTATACGACTCCGTGGCTGCTGGCTCGCGCTACATCCTGTCCCAACGCGACGATCGCGGTCTGGTCTATTGCGATGCGGACGGAGTGGAAGTGTGGGGCATCTGCTCCTGGCGGAACGTCATCCCGAACTACCGCATCAACGGGGCAGTGACCGAGGTTAACGCCGAGTGCGCTGCCGCCCTGCGCGCTATGGGGCACATGGCGGAGAACCTGGGCCGCTCCGAAGATTATGACTACTATTACAGCGCGGCCATGGAGCTGACCGACGAGATCAACGAGCACCTGCTGGACCACGAGCGGCAGCTCTACCTGCTGAACATTGACCCCGAGGGCCGTCGCCACACGGACGTGACGGCGGACGAGTTGTTCCCGGTGCTCTTCCGCGTGGCGCCGGACGAGGTGGCCTTCCGGATCATCCGGCGGCTGAACAGCCCGGATTTCTGGACGCCCGGCGGGCTGCGCACCTGTTCCCGGCGCGATCCGCTCTACGATCCGGCCAAATACGTGGGTCTGCGCGGCGGGGTGTGGCCGGGGCTGACGTGGTGGTATGCCTTCGCCGCGGCCCGCTATCATCCGGAGTTCATGGTGCGCGGCATGCAGGCGGCCTACGAGCACTACATCCGCCACCCGCGCGTCTACAACACCGTGCCGGGCCAGTTCAGCGAGTGGTTCGACGGCGAGAGCCTGATCAACCGCGGCATGCGGCTGTCGCCCTGGGAGCCGCCGCGGTTCCTGTGGGCGGCGGTGGAAGGGGTGTGCGGGCTGATGCTTAGCCCCGAGGAGCCCGGCATTCGGCCCCTGATCCCACCCGACTGGCTCTGGTGCGCCGCCGTCAACGTGCCCTACCACGACAACCACGTCACCGCTTTTGCGGCACGCATGGACGGCGAACTGGCGGTGTATGCCAACCGGGACTTCAAGGAAGCCGGGGCCAAGCTGGTGCTCGACGAAGACGCGACGGACCGGGTGAGCACGGGTCACGCGGGGCTGCACCCCGTGGCGCTGCGCGGAAAGGACCGGCTGATTGTCGCGATAGGCAGCTGCCGGGACAAGGCCATCACCACGCCGCTGCGCCTCGCAGATGTGGTTGACGCCGGGGCCGGCTACGAGGTGCGGGATTACTCGAGCGAGAAGGGCGAATGGACCGAGCGTCGTGCATTTGAGGGCAGGGACCTGAACAACAGGGGCGTGCGTGTGGAGGCCGGCGGTTTCCATTTGCTGGACATCCGCCCGGGGCAGGCCCCGTAGGAAGACTCTGAATCGAGGAGACGAAACGCGATGGAGGATACCGACGGCGGCGCGACGCAGGGGGCGGGCCGAGGCGGCCTGCTGCCGCGCTGGGTGTGGATAGTGCTGGGTATCGGCGTGGTGGTGGGCGGACTGTTCCTGCTGCAGACCTGGCTGCCTGTCAACGCTTACCTGAAGAGCTTCCTGGAGTGGACGCAGGAGGTGGGGTTTGTGGGCGCGGTCGTTCTGGCGCTCGTCTATATCGTGGGGGCGCTGGTTCTGTTTCCCGGCTCCGTGCTCACCATGGGGGCGGGGTTTTTGTTCGGGCTGCTGAAGGGCACCATCCTGGTCTCGCTGGCCAGCACGGCGGCCGCCTGCCTGGCGTTTCTGATCGGCCGGAGCGTGGGGAGGGGTTGGATAGCGGGGAAGATACGGGGCAATGCGAAGTTTCAGGCGGTGGATGAGGCCGTGGGGCGGCAGGGGTTCAAGATCGTCTTCCTCATCCGCCTCAGCCCACTTTTCCCCTACACGCTGCAGAACTACGCCTTCGGGCTCACCGACATCGCGTTCTGGAAATACGCGCTGGCTTCATGGGTCGGCATGATTCCGGGGACGATCATGTATGTCTATTTCGGCGTCGCCGCCAAGAGCATCGCCGAGATCATCGCCGGCCGGGCCGCCATGTCCACCCCGCAGAAGGTGTTCATGTGGGTCGGGCTGGCGGTTACCGTGGGCGTGGTGGTTTTCGTCACGCGCCTTGCGCGGGCTGCGGTGAAGGACGCGGTGGCCGACGTGGAAGGCGAGAAGGAGGAGTCTGTCGAGCCGAAGGAGGCGCCGCCCGAACTGGAAGAGCCGGAACTGGCGCCGATGGATGAGCACAACCGGAACCTGGTCGAGAGGGCGCACCCGCCGGGCTGGACCAACCCGACGCCGGAGGGACGGTACAATCTGGTGGTGATCGGCGCCGGCACGGCGGGCCTGGTCTCCGCCGTGGGGGCGGCGGGGCTGGAGGCGAAGGTGGCCCTGATCGAACGCCACATGCTGGGCGGTGACTGCCTGAACGTCGGCTGTGTGCCCTCCAAGTGCATCATCCGGTCCGCCCGTGCCTGTGCCGAGGTGCGGAGCGCCGGGCGATACGGCGTCCGTGTGCCCGAGGGCCTGGAGGTGGACTTCCCGGCGGTGATGGAGCGCATGCGCCGGCTGCGCGCCGAGATAAGCCGGCACGACTCGGCTGAACGGTTCCGCGAGATGGGCGTGGACGTCTACTTCGGCGCGGGCCGGTTCGTGGCGCCCGACGCGGTGGAGGTGGCCGGCCAGCGGCTGCGTTTCGCCAAGGCCGTCATCGCCACCGGTTCCCGCGCCCGCCGGCCGGACATCGAGGGCATCGAGGAGGCCGGCTACCACACCAACGAGACGATATTCAACCTGACCGAGCGGCCGGACCGCCTGGCCGTTGTGGGCGGCGGGCCGCTGGGCTGCGAGCTGGCGCAGGCATTCCGGCGGCTGGGCAGCCGGGTGACCATCGTCGAACGCTCGCCCCAGTTCCTGCGCCGGGAAGACCGCGACGCGGCCGAGATACTGGCCGAAGCCTTCCGCGAGGATGGCATTGACGTGCGTCTGAACTCGACCGTCGGCCTGGTGGAGAGCGATGGCGCGGAGAAAGTGCTGCACCTCGACACCGAGGGTGGGGATGATATCATCCGCGCGGACGAGATACTGGTAGGGCTCGGCCGGCTGCCGACCCTCGGGGGGCTTAACCTGGAGGCCGCCGGGGTCGAGTACCACCCGCGCCACGGGATCGAGGTGGACGCGCACCTGCGCACAACCAACCGCCGCATCTACGCCGCCGGCGACGCCTGTCTGCGCTACAAGTTCACCCACACCGCCGACGCCACGGCCCGCCTGGCCGTCCAGAACGCCCTCTTCTGGGGCCACAAAAAGAAAAGCGCGCTCGCCATCCCGTGGTGTACGTACACCGACCCCGAGATCGCGCACGTGGGCATGTATGAAAAAGACGCCCGCGCCAGGGGGCTGGAGGTGGACACGTTCCAGGTGGACCTGGAGGACGTGGACCGCGCCGTGGCGGACGGCGAGACGGCCGGCATGCTGAAAGTACACGTCAAGAAGGGCACCGACCGCATTCTGGGCGCCACCTTCGTAGCCGCCCACGCGGGCGAGACAATTAGCGAGATCACGGCAGCCATGGAAGCCGGGATGGGCCTGGGTTCCCTGTCCCGCGTCATCCATCCCTACCCCACACAGGCCGAAGCCATCCGCAAAGCCGCCGACGCCTACAACCACACGCGCTTGAAGCCCTGGATGGAGCGCCTGCTGGACCGCCTGATGCAGTGGCGGCGGTAACGGGAGCGCCGACGTAACTCCAAGGCCAAGGCCAGTGGTGCTCCGAAAGAGCATACCCGGTGGAGGCCCGAACTCGGGCGTACGCGTTTAGCGTGGATACCCTGAGCACTACGGTGGAAGCATTCCCACTACGGCTCTGCGCGAGTGTGTACGGAAAAACTATCCTTCGACGGTTGTGTATGCCTTTCAGAGAATGGCTGTCATCACAGGGCTGGAAACGTGCATATCTCCGCAGGGAAGCGGGTACATCGCCGGTGGGGAAAAAGGATGCAAGCGGAAGCCGCGGTCGGGCCGTTTCGCCTGAAGGGCGCCGCCTGAAGGGCGCCGCCTGAAAGGCGCAAAACATATCAGCCCAGGGCAGAGCCCGCAGGGCGTCGCCCTGGGAATCGTGGCCGTTCCAGTTCTCGCCCTGAAGGGGCGGAACCCGGCTCTTCAATCTTCCTCCTGTTTTTCGTGGTGAACACGAAGCGCGGCAACAGGCACGGACAATGGGGAACGCGTATCGTCCTGCTGATGTTCCGCCCCTTCCGGGCTCGATTTTCTTTCTGCGTTTCCACCCAGGGCTGCGCCCTTCGGGCTTGCCCTGGGCTCTTATGTGCCGCCCTTACAGGGCGGAATCCGTGCTTCGAACGCACCGGGGTCAGATGCGAGAGGCGGGCTATGCTGCGAACCTTCTCGGTTGACCACGCTAACGCGTACGGAGGCCCGAACTCGGGCCACCACGGAGCTTAGAACGTGCATATCCCGCGGGGAAACGGGTACGTCCTCGGCGGGCGTTTCAATGTACGCACGGGGGGGACCGCAGGGAACATCCAGGGACAAATCTTCGCTCCTGGGAGTGACCGCGCGCCCTGCAGGTTGAAATTCGGCGTGGCACGGCTAAGATAATGCCGACGCTGAGACGGCTCAAGAGTGTTATCGGTGGAGTGCGAATGGATACGGCCTGCGATGTGATCGGTATCGGGATATGCGCGTTCGATGTGTTGGTGGAGGTGGACGGGTTTCCGGAGATGGACCGGAAGGCGGTGGCTTCCTCCATCGAGGGGCAGGGCGGGGGCCTGATCGGCACGGCGCTGGTGACCGTCGCGCGGCTGGGCGGGCGCGGCGCGTACGTAGGGCCACTGGGGGACGACATGTTCGCCGATCTCTGCTTCCGGGATTTCGAGAGCGAGGGCATCGAGACACGGTTCATCCGCCGGGTTGCGGGCGGGTCGGTGGTGACCGCCGTGGTGCTGGTGGACCGCGCGGCGGACACGCGCACGATACTGTGGAAACCGGACGAATCCCTGACGCTTGCGCCGGGGGACGTGCCCGAGGACACCGTCCGTTCCGCCGGGGCATTGCTGGTGGACTGGCTCTACCCGGACGCCGCCGCCTACGCCGCGAGTGTCGCGCGGTCGGCCGGGGTGCCGGTGGTGATGGACCTGGAGTACAACGACGAGCTGACGGATCGCCTTCTGCCTCTGGCCGATTATCCCGTGGTGCCGGTGGCCGTGGCGCGGGACCGCTACGGGGTCCAGCCGCTGGAGGAGTGCGCGCGGGCCCTGTTCCGGGAAGTATCGGAGCACGGCGGCAGGGCGGGCGTGGTGACGGCAGGGGTCGAGGGCTCAGCGGCGGTCACCGAGCAGAAGGTGCATTATCAGCCGGCTTACCGCACCGAGGTGGTGGACACCACGGGGTGCGGCGATGTGTATCACGGGGCCTTCGCGCTGGGGATGGCGCGGGGGCGGGACCTGGAGCTGACCATGCGCGTGGCGAGCGCCACGGCGGCCCTGAAGTGCCGCAGGCCCGGCGGCCGGGCCGGCATACCGGGTATGGACGAGGTGGAGGAGTTCCTGCGAACGGCCGAGCCGATCACCTGAGGAGGCACGCGTGGCGAAGAATCAGCAGACGTTCATGTGCGCGGAGTGCGGGGCCACGTTCTACCGCTGGAGCGGGCGATGCCCGAACTGCCGCGAGTGGGACACGCTGGAGGAGATAGAGGCGACCGGGGGCGGCGGTGGAGTAGAGGCGGCCGCGCCGGCCGTTGCGCTGACGGACATAAGCGTCGAGCGCCAGGTGCGGATGACCTGCGGCATAGCGGAGTTCGACCGCGTGATGGGCGGCGGCCTGCTGGGGGGCAGCGTGGTGCTGCTGGCCGGCGAGCCGGGCGTGGGGAAATCCACGCTCCTGCTGCAGGCGCTGGGACGGATGGCGGAGAAGGGCCTGTCCTGCCTTTACATCTCGTGCGAGGAGTCGCTTCCGCAGGTCAAGATGCGGGCGGACCGCGTTGGACTGGAAGACTCCGGTCTGCGCGTCTCGGCCGAGACGGACCTCGAGGGAGTGCTGGGTTTGCTGGAGGTCGAGACGCCGCGGGTGGTGGCCATAGACTCCATCCAGCGTGTGGCGGCTCGGGGCATAGACTCCTCGCCCGGCAGCCTGAAGCAGGTATCCACCTGCGCCACCGCGCTGACGGAGGCGTGCAAGCCGCACGGGCGGGCGTTGTTTCTGGTGGGGCACGTGACCAAGCAGGGCCTGGTGGCCGGGCCGCGCGCGCTGGAGCACCTGGTGGACACGGTTCTCTATTTCGAGAGCGAGCAGTTCCAGTCGTTGCGCGTCCTGCGCGCCACCAAGAACCGGTTCGGGGCGATCAACGAGATCGGCGTGTTCGAGATGGTGGGGGACGGCCTGCAGGAGGTCTTGAACCCCAGCGAACTGTTCCTGGCGGAGCGTGACCGGACGGCGTCCGGCAGCGTAGTGACGGCCACCATGGAGGGCAGCCGGGCCTTGCTGGTGGAGCTGCAGGCGCTGGTGGGGCCGGGCAGCTACGGCACGCCGGAGCGCAAGGTTACCGGCGTGGATTACCGGCGGTTCAGCATGATGCTGTCCGTGCTGGAGCGGCGCACGGGCCTGCAGCTGGGCGGCTGCGACGCCTTCGTGAACGTGGCGGGCGGGCTGCGGGTGATGGAGCCGGCGGCGGACCTGCCGGTAGTGCTGGCGCTGGCGTCCAGCTTCCGCAACCGGCCGTTCTTCCCGGATGCCGTAGCCGTCGGGGAGGTCGGTCTGGGCGGGGAGGTCAGGGCGGTCGGCCGCATAGAGGACCGGCTGAAAGAGGCGCGAAAGCTGGGATTCCAGCGCGCCGTGGTGCCGGAAGGAAACCGGGAAGAGGCCGAGCGGCTGGGACTGGAAGTGCACGCAGTGAGCCGGCTGAGCCAGGCGACCGAACTGCTGGGACAGCCCCCGACATAGCGGATGCGGGCTTTTTTGGGTTTGATTTTTCAGGCTTTTGCGGTATCCTTTTGGGCTGGGTTGGGATTCACACGACCAGGGTGGCTGACTTTGGATTCTGCTTTTCAATACCGCGAGGGCCGGCTCTACTGCGGCGACGTGCCGGCGGCTCGGATCGCCGAGCGGCACGGGACGCCGTGCTACGTTTACAGCGCCAATGCGCTCGCGGGGCGGTTCCGCACCATACGGGACGCCTTTGCCCGGTGGGACCCCCTGGTGTGCTTCTCGGTGAAATCCTGCTCCAACCTGTCCATCATCCGGCTGCTCGCTGCGGAGGGCAGCGGTTTCGACATCGTGAGCGGCGGGGAGCTGTATCGCTGCCTGCAGGCGGGCGTGGACCCTGAGACGATCGTTTTCGCCGGCGTGGGCAAGACGCAGATGGAGATCGAGTTCGCCGTGGAGCAGGGCATCCATGCTTTCAACGTGGAGTCGCGCGCGGAGCTGGAGTGCATTCGCGACGTTGCCGAATCGCTGGATAAGACGGCAAGGGCGGCGCTTCGGATCAACCCGGACGTGGACGCCCGGACCCATGAGAAGACCACGACCGGAAAGGCGGAGACCAAGTTCGGCGTGGGCCTGCGGGAGACCGTGGAGCTGATGCAGGAGGCTCAGGGCTGGGAGGGCGTGGACCTGTGCGGGCTGCACGTGCACCTGGGTTCCCCGATTTATACGACCGAGCCCTACGAGGAGGCGCTGGAGAAAGTCTGCGCTCTGGCGGAAGAGTTGCGCGGGGCGGCCTGCCCGGTGCAATTCGTGAACCTGGGGGGCGGATACTGCATCTCCTACACGGGAAAGCCCGTCATCGGACCCGCAGATTATGCAAAAGCGGTGGAATCTTATCTTGAAAGATTGGAATGTGACGTTATCATTGAGCCCGGCCGGTACATTGCCGGGAACAGCGGCCTGCTGCTGACGCGGGTGATACGCCGGAAGGAAAGCGAGTACGAAAGGCGCTTCGTCATCTGCGACGCGGCGATGAACGACCTGGTGCGGCCGACGCTTTACGATGCGTTCCACCGCATCTGGCCCGTGAGCAGTCCGCAGGGCATGCCGGCGGTGATCGAGGAAGGGCAGACGGAGTTCGAGGGTTTTGAGACCGAGATCGTTGACGTGGTGGGGCCGGTCTGTGAGACCGGCGACTACCTGGCGCAGCAGCGGTCTTTGCCGCCCGTGGAGGGCGGCGACCTGCTGGCCGTTTTCAGTGCGGGTGCGTATGGGTTTACAATGAGTTCGAACTACAACAGCCGTCCGCGGCCGCCGGAAGTGCTGGTCGAGGGCGGAGAGGACCGGTTGGTGAGGGACCGCGAAACATGCGCGGACCTGGTGGATTTGGAGAAGGACTATCTGTGAAACGGGCCGCACGGACTGGCCTGATGCCCGAAAAGGATGAAAAGGTAAGTAGCGCTTTACCTGCCATTCGATAAGGAGTTGCACATGCAGAAACGTGCCATGCGATGCGCAGTAGGTTTGGCGGCGGTGGTTCTGGTGGTTTGTGCCGGCGGCATTAGTGGCGCAGAGGCAACCGGGCAGAAGCAACTGCTCCAGACCTTCCAGCGGGGCATCAACCACTATCAGGCCGGCGAGTTCCAGCAGGCGCGGGAGGCATTCGATCGCGTACTGGCCATGGAGCCAACCCAGAAGATGGCCCTCGAGATGCGCAACATGGCCGAACTGGGCATCTTCTTCCGGATGCGCGACAGGGAGGAACTGGGGCCCCAGGCCGATCGCCTGATAGAACTGATGAGCCGCGCCGTTCGGGAGGCGAGGAGGGAGGTCAAGGACCCGACCGCCCTGATCGAGGCGTTCCGCTCACGGGACGCCGTTCAATACGGCAGGGCGCGGATCAGGCTGAAGGCCCATGGCCCCTACGCCGTGCCATACCTGGCGCCGCTGCTGGCGCTGCAGGGCGCGGACGAGCAGTATCTGGCAGGCCGCACGTTCAGCCTGCTGGCCGATCTGCATCCCGACGCCTGCCTGCCGCTCATCCAGATACTCACGCACGTGGACAGCGCCGTGCTGAAAGAGCGCGTGGCCGGCGTGCTGGGACAGATCGGGGATGAACGGGCCGTCCCCGCCTTGCTGAGGGTCCGGGAATCGGAGGATGCACTGGAATCCACACGCGAGGCGGCCGCAGACGCCGTCAGGGCCATCACGGGGGAGGACCCGGCGGAGATGTCGGCCTCCGCGAGCTACGCCGATCTCGCCCTGGCGTATTTCCGGGGCGATACCTACAGGGTCGGCTACACCTACGGCATGACGGCCGACGTGTGGCAATGGGACGCCGATGCGGCCGAACTGCCGCAGAAGGTGGTCCACCAGCAGGTGCCGAACTACCTGTACTACGCGCGGATGGGCGCCGAAGTGGCGTGGGCCGGGCTGTCCGCCGCGCCGGAGGACACCAAGCTGCAGGCGCTGCTGGGCGCCTCGCTGGTGCGGCAACTGGCGCTGTCCCGGTTCTATGCGTCGGGCGAGAAGCAGTTCGGCGGCCGGGCAGTCAGCGACGAGCAGAAGCAGGACGCCACCGCGCGCGCCGACATGCTCAGCAAGGAGGTGCCCGTGGTGCTGGGCCTGCTGGACGCGGAACCGGTGGGGCGGGCGCTGCAGACGGCGTTGGACTCGCATTACGCGTCCACGGCGCTCTTCCTGGTGAAGGCGCTGCGGACCAAGCTGTCCATCGCCGAGCTGGAATCGTCGGACGATGCGGTCGCGCAGGCCCTTGCCGCCGCGATGGATTCCGGGTTCAAGGACGTGCGCTACAAGGCGGCGGTCGCGCTGGTGGAGGGTTCGCCCACGGGCGACGCGGCGCCGGCCGACTATACCATGGAGGTGCTGGCCGCCGCGCTCCGGGCCGCCACCGCCAAACGAGCGCTGGTCCTCGTGGATGACTTCATGATGCGCAATAAGCTGAGCGACCTGCTGAAAGATGGCGGGCTGGCGACGCTGGAGGTGCCCGTCAACGAGGGCAGCATCGAGAGCGCGCTGCACCTGGAGCCCTCGGTGGACGTGGTTTTCCTGTCCAACGAGGTGCCAGAACTGCTGATGGGCAGCGTGATGGAAAAACTGGCCAGTGATCCGCGCACCAAGGGGCTGCCCGTCTATGTGGTGGCCGATCCGTCCGGCGAAGGCGCCGACGTGTCGGGATACGATGCGGTGACGAAGGTGCTGACGGCGGACGACGTCCGCGCGGAGACGCTGGAGCCGATCATTGCGGAGGTGACCGCCGCGAGCCAGTCGCCGTTCACCGAACAAGAGAAGGCCCAGGTTCTGGACGCCACCCGGGTGCTGGACGATGTGGATCCGAAGACCACGGCGTATCCGGCGGGCAAGCTCGAGGCGGCGCTGATAGGCGCCCTGACGGGCTACGGGGACGAGGTGACGGCGGCCGCCGTGGACGCCCTGGGCAAGTTCGGCGGAGAGCCGTGCCTGTTGCCGCTCAGCAAGGTCGTCGAGACGGGCAGCACCGACCCGTTGAAGGTTTCGGCCTGCCACGCCATCGCGTCCGTGCTGGACCGCACCGACGTGGCCTTGCCCATCGAGGCTGCGGACATCCTGGAGGCGGCCCACGCGGAAGGCAGCCAGGCGGTGCAGGAAGCGGCGGCGGAGGCGATCGGCTCGTGCTGGCCCACTGGCGGCAGGGCCCTCGAGCTTATCCGAACGGAGCCCCTCGGACTCAAGTAGAGTGACCGACGGGCAGCAGAACCGCCACGCAAGCCGGCATCACGGGGACGGTCCGCGTAACGGGCCGTCCCCTTCCCATTCCTACGGAGGTCAAGCCATGTTGAAGGCACTGAGCGTCTGGTCACTGAAGGACAACGCGACTCGGTCCGCGGAATCGCTTTTCGGGGAGGCCCGCCGGTACGGGTTCGAAGGCATCGAGCCGGCCATCGGCCAGGAAGGATTGGTGACGCTGGAAACCGACCAAGAGGACTGCGAGTCGGTGGCCGAAGCCGCCTCGGAGGCCGGACTCGAGCTGACCAGCCTGGCCAGCGGGCTGGGTTGGAAATACCCCCTGACGGCCGACTCCGAGGAGGACCGGCAGAAGGCCGTCAAGGTCCTACGACAGAGCCTGCAGGCGGCGGCGTGGCTGGGCGTGGACGTCCTGCTGGTCGTGCCGGGAACGCTGGCCGCCGGCGCCGCCGAGGGCGAGACGCACGTGCCCTACGACGTGGCCATGGAGCGCATGAAGGACGGCATCGGGCAACTCGTGCCCGACGCCGAGCGGCTGGGGGTGACCATAGGTATCGAGAACGTTTGGAACCGCGTTCTGCTCAGCCCGCTGGAGATGTGCGACTTCATTGACGGATTCGGCTCGGACCGCGTCGGCGCCTACGTGGACGTGGGCAATATGATCCTTTTCGGCTATGCCGAGGACTGGCTCCGCATCCTGGGCGAGCGGGTGGCCTGCGTGCACTTCAAGGACTTCAAGCGCGAGGAGGGCGGCGGCAGCTTCTGCCCGTTGCTCGAGGGCGACGTGGACTACCCGGCCGTGATGGAAGCGCTCCGCGAGATAGGCTACGACGGCCCATGTATTGCCGAGTTTTTCGGCCTGGACCAGGAGGAGTTGCGCACGCTGGAAGCGGCGATGGAACGCATCCTGGATATGTAGTGGGTTCTGTCAGGAATCCCGGGATTGGACGAGCTCGACCGCTTCGTTGTAGACGGCGTCCACGTCCTCCTGCACGCCGGGAGGCAGTTCGAAGTCGTGGGCTGCAATGAGATCTTCGATCTTCTCGGCGGCCCTCTCGCGGACGGTGGGGCGGCCGGCGTTCTTCCACGCCCCCAGGCCCATCCTGGGGAAGATATCGCTGTGGAAGTCCTCCCGCATGTTGGCCAGCGTCTCCTCGTGCATCATGTAATCGCCGTCGCTCACGCCCCGCGCGATCGCTTCGAAGGCGGCGTCGTCGCGCTCTTCGTAGTCAACGCCGCGTATGATGTGTGTCACGAATCGTGCGATCTCCCGGTCCACGACGAACATGACGGGCGAGAACACCTCGTCCGCCGAGAGTTGTCCGGCTCCCAGACAGAACCGCCGGAAGCCCGCCAGCGCCAGAGTCAGCATGTAGGAGGTCCGCTCGAGCACGGCCTGCGGGTCGCACTTCTTGGCCAGGGACTGCAAGAAATGCCCCGGCTTTGCGGTGCCGTAATAGAACTCGTAGATGTCCTTCAGGCAGAGTTGGTAGAGGATGTGCTGCGGCGAGCTGTAGACGGTCACGGTGCTCTGCAAATCGAAGAGGTCGAGGCGATACTGCGGCAGGCAGCGGACGCTGTTGCCGGCGATCAGCCGGATCAGGATGTACGAACCAATGGCTTCCGCGGCGGCCTGGACCAGGCCGCCCGGCAAGAAGAGCGGCGCCGTCAGGCCGGCCTGCGGGATGGGGGCCGCGGCGGCCGTCAGGGCGACGTCGTCCCGGTCCTTCAGGCGCCAGATTGTCCCCAGAGCGGATGGGTTGGTGCGCAGCGGGCTGATGGGGAACTGGACCTCGGCGTGGTACTTCCGCCCGGCGGCGGCGTACATCCGGATCGCGAACTCCAGCATTGCGGGGTCGGAGAACTCCAGGTGGCTGCCGTCGCCGTCCGTCAGCTCGATGCCGGCCTTTTCCAGCGCCAGCACCTGCAGCCGCGCCGGGACATCGTTCGGGTAAACCGGGCAGATCGGCCCGGCCCCGGCGGCGTGAACGAGCCTGTACATCTCGCGCACGTCATCGAGAGTGGAAGGGCGGATGCGCCCGGTTTCCGGTTCCTCGATGTTCAGGCAGTTCCACGGGCCTGAGACGGTCACCTCCTCGCCCGGCGCTTCCGGCGCGTGCTCGCTGCGGGCGTGCTCGATGTATTCTTCTACCAGTTGTGGCGAGTAGAAGATGCGATCCCCGTCCTCCCGGACGCCGGGGTGATCCGCGGCGGTCCGACGTGAGCGGTCGTGGCTCACCTCCAGCCCTACACGTTGCAGGACCTTCACTACCTGCTGATGCATCGCCTGCAGATCGGACTCGTCCAACCCGCCGGTCAGTTGAAAGCGCAGTCGTTTCACTTCACCGATTCCTCCAATATTCGTGGGTGACCACAGCACGATACCGGCTTTCAGCCTGACGGGCAATGGTAGACGTTGCGGCCGTCTTTGATCTTCGCTACTCTACGTAAGCCACCCTTTACCTGCCACCGGAGAAAACCGTGGACGAGATGACTCAGCTCGAGAGATTCCGTGCATTCCTGGCGCGCGAGGAGATGGACCGGCCGCTACGCTACTCGCGCTACACGCCTGCGATGTTCGACCGCTTGAAGGAGCACCTGGGTGGCGAGGAGCCGGACGAGCGCTTACGGCCGGACACGGGCGCGCACGTCTCGCTTCGGCCGCCGGAGGGTTACGAGCCTCCCGACTTTAGCGCGTGGTATGAACAGGACGTGGACCCCGACCACATAGACAGCATCGGTGTTTGGCGTCGACGGGGCACCTTTTACCACTTCACCCATCGGGAGAGCCCCCTCCGTGAGGCGCAGTCGCTGGAAGAGATCGAGGAGTTTCCCATCGAGACCCAGGATGGCTGGCGGGAGGACCACCTGGCCGAGGAGGTGGAGCGCCATCACCGGGAAGGCCTCCACGTGATGATGGGGGCAGGGCACATTTACGAGGACTCGTGGCAGATACGCGGCTACGAGCAGTTCCTCACCGACCTGCTGACGCAGCCCGAGTGGGCCGAGAGCATCCTGGAGCGCATCACCCGGCGCAACATCAACCGCGCCGAGGCGGCGGCCCGTGCCGGGGTGGATATGCTTCAGAGCGGCGACGACATCGCGAACCAGCAGACCATGATGTTCAACCCCGACCTCTGGCGCCGGGTGCTGAAATCCCGCTGGGAGCGCGTCTATCGCGGCGCCCGCCGCATCAACCCGGACATCGCTATCTGGTACCATTCGGATGGGAACATTACCGAGGTCATCGAGGACTTGATCGAGATCGGGGTGACGGTGCTCAACCCGCTGCAGCCGGAGTGCATAGACGTGGAACAGGTCTGCCGGCGCTACGGGGACCGGCTGCTGTTCGACGGCGCGATCGGGACCCAGAGCACCTTCCCCTGGGGCACGCCGCAGGAGATGCGACGCACGGTGCGGCGGCGGCGGGAGGTATTCGGCGGCCGGCTCATGCTCTCGCCCACCCACGTGCTGGAGCCGGAGGTGCCGCCGGAGAACGTGGTCGCCTTCTACGAAGCCTGCGATCGGCCTTTCTGAACCGGGCGCTTTGACAAGGGGGGCTTCTCCCCTTAGCGTACGGGTAGAGGGGACAATGTGCAGGCCTTGATACTTTGCTTTCCACTCACCAGCTTGTCGGGAGCCGTAGACCATGCTCACGTCTGGATCCGTCCGAGTCGGTGCCGTTCTATCTGCTTTGCTCGTCGTCTTCCTGTCAACTGCTCAACCGGCAGCCGCCGCGGAAGATTACGTGTGGCTCGAGGCCGAAGAGTTCGAGTCCACGAACCTGACCGAGGACGACTACTGGACCGGGTCCGACCGGGCGCACCTTCTGAGCGGCGAGAAGTGGCTGTCGGCCAGGCTGAAGGGCAAGGCAGCGCAGAACGTGCCCGCCGGGGGTTACGTTCTGGAGTATGAGATGGATGTGCCGCAGAGCGGCACTTACGACGCGTGGCTGCGGATCGGGATGGAGTGGGTCCGCGCACCGTTCGAGTGGCGGATAGGGGACGGTCCGTGGCACGAGGTGCCCGCCGACGAGGCCACCACCAACGTCATGGAACTGGCAAGGTATAACGAGATAGCGTGGTTTGACGGGGGACAGGTCCGGCTTGACAGAGGCCGGAGCAAGCTGACCGTCCGATACACCGAGACCCAGCCCGACAGAAACGACCTGTTCATCGCGCTGGACTGTTTCGCCTTTGTGCCGTCGGCGGTGAATTGGCTGCCCGAGGGCGACCTGAAGCCCGGCCAACGTTACGACGACGAAATAGACCGTAGAGCGCGCCGGCAGGTCTATTCACTGCCCGAAGCGGAGGCGGCAGGCCGGCGGAGCGACGTAGAGCTAACAGGCCCGTGGCAGGTGGCACGCTGGGACGACCTGAAGATGGACGAGGACCCCTGGGAACCGGAGACCGAACTGCCCGACCTGGACCGGCTGCATTGGCGCGGCATTGACGTACCGGAGAGCCAGTGGCAGGTGGACGGGCTGAACCTGGCCCATCGGACCGTATACCGTACGAAGGTGGACGTGCCGGAGGGCTATGCGGGCCGCGGATTCAAACTGCACTTCAGCGGCACCAACTGGCTGGTCGGCGTTTTCGTCAACGGCGAGCTGGCCGGCACGCATAAGGGCGTTTGGGTTCCGTGGGACATGGACATCAGTGGGCACCTTAAGGCGGGGCAGGTCAACGAGATCGCGCTGGCCGTCAAGGGGCCGTGGTATGCCATGGACTACAAGAACTGGAGGGGCGGCACGACGTTGACAAGCCAGCGCAACAGGCCGCTGGGCAACACACGCGGCGTCTTCTGGGTGGCACCCATATACCCCAGCGTAAAGGGAGACGGCGACGGGCGCCAGTACGGCATCGTCAATCCCGTGAAACTGGTGGCCGTGGGCGATGCCTATACCGAGGACGTTTTCGTGCAGCCCCGCGGCGTGTACGGGCGTTCCGAGCGGCTGATGCTGGATTTGACAGTCCGCAACACGGACGACACTGAGCGCACCTTCACGGTGCAGTGTGAGGCCGTGAACGACAAGACTGATCAGGTGGAGCGCGAGCTGGACCCGTTTAAGGTCACTGTCCACCCACACCGCACGGTCACCAAAAAGATCGAGCACCGCGGATGGCGGGATGCAAAGCTCTGGTGGCCGGAGCCGGACGCCGACCTCTACCGGCTGCGCACAACCATCAGCGAGGACGGCAAGCCTCTGGACGTCCACGAGCAGCTCTTCGGCTACCGCTGGATAACGATCGAGGGCCGGGGCATGCACCTGAACGGCAAACGCTTTAACACCTGGAACTGGGTCGGCGTGGGGGGCCGCCCGCAGACGCCGGAAGAGTGGGTGAAACGATGGAGAGAGCAAAAGAACCGCTTCATCCGGTTCAGCGGCGGGCTGAACGGCATATGGGGCAACCGGGAGAAGTACCTTGAATACTTCGATCGCCAGGGCGTTCCCGGCCGCCTCTGTTCGATGATTGACGGCATGTTCATCTCCTACGACCTCGGCGACAAGGTGACGAATCGGACCACCGGCGAGCGTTTCATCGAGCCCAACCGCCCCGTGTGGGAAAGCTGGAAACGGCACCTGCGCCAGCTTGCAAAGGCGTACCGGAACCATCCCTCGGTACTCGTGTACCAGGTCGAGAACGAACTGGTCTATATCAACGGTATGAACAAGGGCTATCCGCTGGATTCCATGGAAGAGCTTATGGGCGAGGTCGTCCAGGCCGGGCGCAACAACGACCCCACCCGTCCCTACACGGTGGGCGGCGCGGGCGATCTGGATTGCCACTGCGAGATCAACGCTCCGCACTATCCGCGCGGTAAGATGGACTGGTATCCGGAGAACGCCTATACGCTGGAGAAGATCAAAGACAAGCTGGAGATGTACCCGCCGTTCTACCACAACAAGCCGTGGACGGTGGGCGAGAGTATGTTCGCCAATCACCTGAGCTTCGCCACGGTGGCGGTGGGGGACGAGGCGTTCCGCAGCGCCACGAACGCCGCGCGTGGCAAGGCACGCCTACTGCGCGATATGTACGAGGGCTACCGCTACGGCGGCGCTGCGGGGTTCTACCCGTGGGACAATCTGTCCCGCTTCGAGGACGGGGTGAAGATGTTCAGCGCCCTGGCCGCCATCCCGCGCAAGCGCACTTACCGCCTCTACGGCGGCCGCGAGAACAGGCTGCTCTTCAAGGTGATGAACGACACGCTGAAGGACGAGCCGGTGTTGTTCCGGTGGAGCTACGAGGCCGGCGGCGAGATCGTGGCCGAAGGCCGGGACCAGACCCGCATTGACTGCGGCCACGGGAAGGAATACTACCTGACGATCAACGCGCCGGCGACCGAGGAGCGGCTGGAAGGCACGCTGACCCTCACGGTTAGCCAGCCGGGCGTGGACAGCACCGAGGACTACGTGGACAAGCGGTCCATCCCCGTGCTTCCGAGCGTTGAGTCACTGGACGTGGAGCAGCCGGTTTACGCGCTGGACCCGTCCGGCGCGGTTGCTGATTTCCTGAAAGCCGCCGGGCAGGAGTACGAGACCATCGAAGCCATCTCTGAGATTGATGGCAAGATGGGGCTGCTCATAGCCGGGCCCAATGCCCTGACGGCCGACCAGGCGTACGGTAGCGACATCCTGAAGTTCGCCGCGCAGGGCGGTCGCGCCGTTGTGCTGGAGCAGGAGCACCCCGTTGCCGGGGCCAACCTGCCGGCGCCGCTGAAGACCACCACCCACTACGGTGGCTACTCCCATCCCCAGGCGCTGGGCACGCCGGTGTTCAAGGACCTGGGCGAGGACGATCTGATAGACTGGTCGGGGGACCATCCGACCTACGTCAACCCCTACCAAAAACCCACCCAGGGCGGGCGTAGCCTCGTCGAGTGCGGCGAGTGGCTGGAGCGGACTCCGATGGTCGAGATGCCCGCCGGCGACGGCGTCATCGTGCTTTGCCAGATGCGCGTGGGCGCCAAGCTGGGCACCGACCCCGCGGCGGACGTCCTGCTCAGGAACATGGCCGAGCACTACGGCGACTACCGGCCTTCGACGGGCGTTGTCGCGATCCACGCCCCCGAGGACGAACTCCTTCTGGAGAGCATCAAGGAGACCGGCGTGAGAACGACCACGGTGGACTCACCGCTGGCCGGTCTCGATCCCGCGCAGTTCCAGGTGGCAATCGTCCACGCCACGGAGGACAACCTGAAGGCGCTCACCCGCGCGAGGGATCGCGTGAGAACGTTCCAGGAGCGCGGCGGCTGGCTCATGCTCTGCGGTCTGGGGCGGGAGGGTATCCAGGAGTACAACGATCTGCTCGGCACGCAGCACCAGATCCGCCCCTTCCGCATGGAGCGCATCACGCTGGAGGCTCCGACCCACCCGCTCATTGCTACACTGGGCAACCGCGACCTGGCGATGTACAGTCCCAAGCACCTGCAGCACAGCCTGGACTGGATAAGCTGGAATGTCTATAACGCGGTGGTGGACGCGCACGAGAACGTTGCGCCGTTCACCATCCCGCCGGGCGCCTCCGAGGACAACTGGTGGAACTACGAGCAGAGGTGGAACGACAAGGACCCCTTCAACTACGTGAACAACCTGAACGACCACTGGCGCTATATCCGCCAGATATGGGTGGACGACGAGCAGGACACCTGGCCGTTCACCTTTGAGTTCCGCCGGCCTGAGACCATTCGTGAAATCCGCATCTGGAACAACACCAACTACGGCTCGATCAAGGACGTGTCCATCCTCTTCGACGGCGACGAGGCGAGTGCGGTGAAAATCGTCCTGCCCGATAGCGAAGACCGGAATGACATCGTGCTGGAGACTCCCCGGCGTGTGGAGAAGACCATCACGCTCCGCGTCGAGTCCTACCGCGAGAGCCCTCGGCGCGACTTCGAGGGCGGCTATCTGGTGGGCATTGATAATGTCCAGTTCCTCCGCACCGAAGAGAGCATTCCGGACGAGCCGATCTGCGTGGACAGTATCGGCGGCCTGGTCATCTACGAGCGCGGCCGGGGCGGCTTCGTGCTGAACCAGATCAAGTTCATGGAAGACGAACCCCGGCCCGTCAACGCCGACAAGAAGCTCAACATCATGGGCACTATGCTGCGCAACATGGGCGCCGGCTCGGGCGCCGGCGTGGTTCCCGTGGCGGGACTGAACGTGCGGTACGAGACGGTCAGCCTGCTGGACCACTGCAACCAGTACCTTAGTAACCGGCAGGAAGGACCGGGCTGGTTCGGGAAAGGCGAGCACGACATGAGCCTGCTGCCCACCGGCGAGCGGCGCCTGCAGGACAACGTGCTCTACCACATCACCGACTACGATACCGCCCCCGTGCCCAACTGCATTGTGCTGGGCACGCGGGAGGGGCCGAAGGGTCTCTCCCTGAAGGTCGAGGGCATAGATGTCGGCAAGAAGGCGGACCTGCTGTTCTTCCTGCACACCGCCCACGTCTGGAAGCCGGTCACCCCCGAGCAGCGCGCGAGCATGAAGGATAAGAAAAGACCGTTCGAACTGCCCGAAGTCATGCGCTATGTAGTCCACTACGCCGACGGCGAGAAGGTGGACATCCCGGTGATCCTGGAAAAACACATCAACCACTGGCTCCGTGCCGATCCCAAAGCGCAGCCGGGTGCGCAGGTGGCCGCCACCGTGCGCGTGCCGGGGCTGGAAGGCATGGATCGAGGCCCCCTGGAAAGCCTGCTCTACGGGCGTAACGCGCGCCGAATGGAACATCCCGGACTGAAACCCGAAGACGTGCGCGGCGTGCTCTACGGGATGCAGGTGACGAATCCCCGTCCCGACGTGGAGATCGAGAGCATTGACGTGGTGGCTCCCTCGCGCAAGGGCAGAGCCGTCCCGGCGGTGCTCGCCATTACCCTGGGCAACATCGCCGAATAACCGCCGCCCGCCTGCCCCGAGCGCTTTTTCCATGTAATCACGGCCACGGGTGACCACTCAGAGCAGGAGGCCCCTTTCATGCGAACTGTCAGGACTGCTGTTGATACCGGTGACGTGCATCAGAGGATGGAAGGCTTCGGGGTCTGCGAGGTGACATGGACACCCCCGGCCTGCTACCTGACCGGCGAATTCTACGACACGCTCGTCTACGACCTCGGGCTCAGCATCATTCGGATACCGCTGGCGGCCTCGATGGAACGGTCCAATGACGACGCGCGACCCGATCACTTCAACTGGGATGCCTTCCGTCCAGACCGTATGGGCCCCCGGATGGCCTACGCGCAGGAGTTCCAACGCCGCGGGGTGAGCACGTTCTTCGGCTCGCTGTGGTCGCCGCCGCGCTGGCAGAAGACGAACCGCGGCCATTTCCACGGCGGACACCTGCGGCCCGACATGCGCGATGAGTTCGCGGAGTACATCGCGGCTTCCGTCCTGACCATGAAACGCGAATGGGACATAGAACTGCACGGTGTGAGCCTGCAGAATGAACTCTACTTCATAGAGCCGTATCACTCCTGCCTCTACAATCCGCACCAGATTCGCGAGGCCGTTCGGGCCGTTGCACGGAAGTTCCGCACGGAAGGCATTACGACTCGTATCGCGATGCCGGAGTCCATGGGTTTCCGGCCGCGCTTCCTGTGGTATGTGCGCCCGCTGTTGGATGATCCGGAGACGCGCAAGTCCGTGGGCCTGTTCTGCACGCACAGCGGACGAGGCGGTATAGAGGACTGGCGGGACATGCGGCGGGAGATCGCTGACACGGGCAAGCAGCTCTGGTTGACGGAGACCGGCGGCGGTCGGCGGGACTGGAAAGGTTGCATGGCCCTGGCCACCGGTATGCACGATGCCCTGGTCGGGGGCAGCGTGAGCGCCTGGATATTCTGGCAACCCATCCCCCTGCTGGGCGGGAATACGAAAACCCTGAGCTACCGGGTTGCGCGCCATTTCTTCCGCTTCATACGTCCCGGCATGCACCGGGTTGCCGCCACGTGTTCGGCTCCCGGCGTCCTCGTGAGCGCGTACCGCGATGCGGAGAGCGGGGCGACCACCTGCGTGGCCATCAACACGACGGAAGAGCCCGTGCGCTGCGAGCTGGACCTGCCAGAAGGGCCGGAAGCATACGGGGTCCACATGTCCACGGACGACCTGGCGTGTGCCGACTGCGGCGAGTTGTCAACGCTGGAGATGCCGCCCCGGAGCATCGTCTCGCTGGCGGCCGGGGCCGCGCCTCCCGAGAAGCCTCGGGACTTCGGCGAGCCGCTCATGACCAGCCACTGTCGGCCAAAGAATGGCCGTCTGGCGAACGCGGTGAATGCCGGTGATGTGGAGGCGGTGAAGAGGCTCATCGCCGAGGGAAGTGACGTCAATGCCCCGAGCATCCTGCAGGATCGTCCGCTGCACGTCGCCGCCTACGGTCGCGACCCGGATGTCATTCCGGTGCTCGTGAAGGCCGGTGCGGATCTGGAAGCTCGGGATGATAAGAACATGACGCCCCTGATGCTGGCCGCGCGCCGGGCACAACCCGAACAAGTGAAAGCGCTGCTCGACTGTGGCGCGGACGCCCGGGCACGCGACGATGAAGAGTGGACGGCTTTGCACTACGCTGCCCAGGCCGGCATAGCCGAGATGGTTGAGGACCTTCTCACCGCCGGGGCCGACCCACTGGCGACTACGGCCGACGGCATAACCGTGCTGCACATGGCAGCGGGGAGTCACTATGAGGGTTCCATACCGATCATCAAAAACCTGTTGGAAATGGGTGCTAATCCAAATGCCTGTACGGCCGATGGCTGGACGTCTCTGCACAGCGTTGCGGCCAACTGCCACACCGCACACCGCACGCCGCCGGACGTGCCGCTGAGGAAGACTACGGCTTTGCTCGAGGCCGGAGCCGACCCGCACGCCCGGGACGTGCGCGGCCGCACGCCGCTGCACTGGGCCGCTCTGATGGGACACTGGCGCTGCGATGAGGAGCACCTGACCACCCGCGTGTATGACCTGGTTGTCCGGCGGTTGCTGGAGGCAGGCGCGGATGCTGATGCGCAGGACGATGACGGCTGGACAACCTTGCACTGCGCCGCCTCGGAGGGCTTCGACGCCATCTGCGAGGCGCTTGTCGCCGGGGGCGCGGACACCAGCAAGGCAGACAACGAGGGTCGGACCCCTGCCGACCTGGCGCGGGCAGCGTTTTTCCCGGATATAGCCAAGATCATCGAGACCGGTCAGACCTCTACCGGTGGTTCGACCACCGCTGAGGAAAGCGCAAGTTCGTCCGACACGGCAAAGGGAACCCGTCAGATCAACCAGGCATTGCGGGACGCAGCGCAGGCCGGCGACTCCGCCGATGTTGAGCAGCTTCTGGCCGATGGGGCGGACCCCAACTGGCGCGCCCACGGAGGCGGGACCGCTCTGCACCACGCCGCTGCGCGAGGTGACATGGCACTCGTAAGAACGCTGCTGGATGCGGGCGCGGACCGGGCTGTGACGAACAGCGACGGATTCACGCCCGCCGATATGGCCCGGCAAAACGGCCATGATGCCATTGTGCAGCTATTGCTCAACCCGTAGTCCGTAGATGACACGCCCATGGTTGCCTCGTGGCTGCTGGTGGGCCGAGCATGCCGTCCCGTTTGATAAGTGGAAGCGATCAGCGTAATATCTCAGTATTCGGGCGGCCCTGCCCACAGGTCGGGAAGAAGTGGGGCATCTCGACTAACCGCACTCCGGCGAAGGAGATGGGATGATACGACGTGTTTTCTTGACGATTCTGATGTTTGTTGCGGTGGTTACAGTGGACCATGCTGCGAATTCGATGGTGCGCGCAGCGGAACTGCCCAGAACCGAGGAAGGCTGGACGGACCTGCCGAAGTTGCTCGTGCCCAGTGACGGCAGCCGCTCGCTGGGCAACACCAGGGCGGACTTCAACGATACCCGGGATCAGGGCAGCAAGATCGTCTTCTTCGACCCCGAGACGGGCGACGACGAGACCGCAGAAGTCTACTGGTGGGACGGCCGGCGGATCGTGGACTCCACCGGCAGCCCGACCAACGATGAGGGCGAGGCGTACGGAACCAACCCTTTGCAGCCGAACGAGGGAGCCATCAAACCGTTCGAGTCGGGGGCGCGCCTCAAGAGCGACTCGCGGCTGCGCACCCATGGGGAAGGCGGTACTGCACCGGGGTATCCGGACTGGTACCTGTTGCGCCGGGGACGCCTGCACGACACCTTTAACGGCGGCTTCCGGGGCGGG
>CAYVBE010000030.1:0-28493 GCA_964448935.1 uncultured candidatus Brocadiaceae bacterium | reverse complement strand
CCCCCGAGAGGCCCTCAGCCCCCGATTCAGGTCTCAAACTGCGGAAGTTGGGTTAGCGGCCCTCTATCCGCTTTATTTCTGCCGCTATCTCGCGGCTGAGTCTCGCCAGTGCCCTGGCCGCGGCGGCCACGTAGTGTTCATAAGCGTGGCTTGCCGTGGACTCGGTAATGCGGGAGGATTTGACCGTAGGCGGCAGGTCCTTGTCCCGCGGCGCGACGGTCCACAGCGCCTGCAGCGCCACCTCCCGGCCGGGCAGGCCGTCGAGGCGGCGGAGGTTCACGAACACCCGGTAGTCTGCGGGCGTGCGGGCAGACTCACGCGGCGCGAAGACGCAGGGCGTCCGCAGCTCGGCCGCCAGGTTGCGCGCCAGAACGCGCGGAACCGCCTCCTCCAGCGGCTCCGCCCAGCGGTGGAACTCGACCAGCCGCAGCCCGCCCGCGTCGTCCCGCGTGACAAGCTGTGAGCGGTTCAGGTATTCGGGGAGTGTGACCGGCTCCACGTGCACGCAGAGGTCCGAGGCAGTTCCGGGGGCAGACGGTGCCTCGCCGGCCGCCGTCAGCAGGTAGAACTCCGAGGGTGGCGTGCTCGCGCATCCGGCCAGAGCCGCCAGGCAGGTGAGGGCACACAGCAAGGCCGGCCATCGGTTGCGTTTTGACATATCACTGCTCCTTCCTGCCGTGGATGAGGGATTCCGGTTGGCGCTGCAGCGTGTCGGCGAGGTCGCGCATGGAGCGCGCGGCGCGTTCGATCTCCCGCAGGGCGGCGCCCACCTGCTGCCGCAGCCGGGAGTCTTCCTCCACCACTTGACGCGCCGAGCGTAGCGTCGTTTCGGCTTCCGCCAGAGCGGACTGCGCTGTGGTCGCCGTTTTCTCCACCTGTGTCAAGACCGGCCCGGACCGCGCGTTGAGGTTGGCCGCCAGCTTCCGGAGTTCCGCCAGGGTCTCGTGCAGGTCCTTCGTCACCGGGCCGATCTGCTCGTCCAGATCGCGCATCAGGCTCCGGGCCTCGCCGAGCCCTCTCTCGGCCTCGGCGGCCAGGCCGTCCAGCCGCTCGTTGGCCTTGCGGGAGAGTTCCGCGATCTCCCGCGCCGCTTTCGCCGTGGAGGCCAGAGCATCGGGGATGTCCGGCGAGGATACCAGCTTCTCGACCCCTTTGGTGGCCTGGAGCAGGGAACTGGTCATCTCTTCGAAAGGCAGTTCCTGAAGCGTCCGCCCCAGCTGCTCCATCTCAGACGGTATGGTGGGTATCTCGGGATACGGGGGATTCTCGGTGACCATCGTGGCCGGCGTGTCGGGGTAGAAGTCGAGACTGACCTCAAGCAATCCGGTCACCACGCTGCGCATCTCAAGCTGTGCACGCAGCCCTTTCTCGATCAGCAACTGCGTCAGTTCGCTCGGCATCGGGCTGTCGGGGTCTCTCTCCGGCCCGTCCTGCTCCACGTCGAGCAACACATTGCGTTCCACCTCGATGACCACCGGCACGCGGAACTCCAGGGTCTCCAGGTCGGTCACGATTCGAATGTGCTCGACCTTCCCGATCTGGACGCCACGGAACGTGACCGGCGCGCCGACGGTAAGTCCCTTGAGGGAGCGGTCGAAATAGAGGACGTACTTCTGGCTTTCCGAGAAGAGCCCCCCGCCGCCAAAGGCAAGGACCCCGACCAGGGCCAGAACGGCGGCGCCCACCACGAAAGCTCCGATGATCGTCGGATTCGCTCTCTTTGCCATCTCGATATACCGCCCGGTTTCGAGTGTGTCTTGATCAGTCCGGCTCGCCGCGGTTCAGGAAAGCGCGCACACCGGGGTGATCGCAGGATTCCCGCAGTTCCTTCGGGTCGCCGCGGGCGACAATCGTCTTGCTGTCCGGGTCCAGGAACACGCCGTTGCTGCCCACGGCCAGGATGCTGGCCAGCTCGTGGGTGACGATCACCACGGTGGCGCCCAGGCTGTCGCGCATCTCCAGCATCAGGTCGTCCAGCCTTCGGGCGCTCACGGGGTCCAGCCCGGCGGAGGGCTCGTCGAAAAACAGTATGTCCGGGTCCAGGGCGATGGCCCGCGCCAGGGCCGCCCGCTTTTGCATGCCCCCGCTCAGCGCGGCGGGGTAGTAATCGCCGAAGCCCGCCAGGCCCACCAGGGCGAGCTTCAGGTTCACCAGCTCGCGCTTCTCGGAGGGGCCGACGTCGGTGAACTGCTCCAGGGGCAGGGCAATGTTTTCGCCCAGCGTCAGGGAACTCCACAGCCCGCCGCCCTGAAACGATACGCCCCAGCGGCGTCGCAGAGCTTGCTGTTTCTCTCGGTCTGCCTCCCAGTAACTGGTGCCGTTGTAGAGCACCCGGCCGGAGGCCGGCTCCAGCAGGCCGATCATGTGTTTCATCAGCGTGCTCTTGCCGCAGCCGCTGACCCCCATGATGACAAAAACGTCCTCCTGCTGCACGGTAAAGCTCACGTCCCGCTGGACCACGTAATCCCCGTAGGTCATTGTCAGGTCCCGCACCTCGATGCAGGTGTGGTTTTCCGGGTTGTCCATGGGAATCCGCTATATCCCCAGAAGCGTGTAGATGACGGCCGCGATGGAGTCCAGCACGATGATGGCCACGATACCCGTGACGACGGCGGACGTGGTGGCCTCGCCGACGCCGGAGGCGCTCCGCTCGCAGTGCAGGCCCTTCAGGCACCCGGCCATCGCCACCACCACTCCGAACAGGCCGGCTTTACTCATGCCTACCGCCAGATCCCGCAGTGTGACGGACTGCCAGACCTGATCGAAGTAGCCGGCCAGCGAGATGTCGAACATCCACGCGCCCACTGCCGCGCCGCCCAGGATGCCCATCAGGTCCGAATAGAGGCAGAGCATCGGCAGCATGATGACCATGGCCAGCACGCGCGGCAGCACCAGGAAGTCCACGGGCGAGATGCCGAGGGTCTGGAAGGCGTCCACCTCCTCGTTGACGCGCATCGTTCCGATGTATGCCGCGTAAGCGGCTCCGCTCCGGCCGGCCATCAGTATGCCGGTCATCATGGGCGCCATCTCCCGCACCATGCCCAGGCCCACGCCCGCCGCGATATATATCTCGGCGCCGAACGTGCGGAGCTGGTACGCCCCCACGAAGGCCAGGATGGTGCCCACCAGCAGGCTGATGAGCGAGACCAGCGGCAGCGCCCGGGCGCCGGCGTTCTGCACGGCCAGCCACAGGTCCGCGCCGCGGAACACCGCCCGCCCGCGCAGCAGCCTGCCGAAGGACAGTATCACCTCGCCCAGGAAGGTGACTGCTTCCGCCGATGAGTTCAGGCCGACCAGCGTACCCCGGCCGATGCGTGCCAGGAGTCCGCCGGGGGGTTTTCCCCGGGGCGACTCCGCGGATTCCTCGGTGGAGGCTGCCAGGTCCAGCAGCCGTCGTACGCCCTCGGGCAGGCCTTCCGGCACGAGCTCCAACCCGTGCCCGCGGCATTCCTCCTGCAGTTGCATCAGCCAGGCCACCAGCGCGGAGTCCCATTTCTCCAGACCCTCCGCGTGGCAGACCAGGCGCTCGCTCGCGCCGCAGGAGCGTGCCTCGGCGCAGACCTTCCCCGCGTCCGGCAGACCGCCGCCGATCTCCCATCTGCCGCTCACCAGCAGGACGGCGGAGCCCTCCGGTCCGGATTCGACGGCCACCTCGGCGCGGCCGGGCTGGTTGACGTCGGCCATGGCTGTGTCCCCTTGGGGGGAAGCGTGTGCCCTGTCCGCAGAGCATCAACCAATTGTACCGACCGCCCCCGGCCCTCGTCCAAACCCGGCCGGCGTCAGGTCAGGCGGTCCACGGCTTTCTGGCCGATGTCGGTGCGATACTGGGCGTCGCGGAAGTGGATCTTGCCGACCGCCTCGTAGGCGCGCTCCTTGGCCTCCAGTATGGAATCACCCAGGGCGGTGACCCCCAGAACCCGTCCGCCGTCGGTCACCAGTTCGCCCGTGTCGTGGTCCACCGCGGTGCCCGCGTGGAAGACCTTTACGTCTTCCATGGCGTCGGCGTCCTCGATGCCGCTGATGGGGTAACCCTTCTGGTATTCGACGGGGTAGCCGCCGGAGGCCATCACCACGCAGAGGGCCGGGCGGGGGTCCCAGCTGATCTCCACCTCGTCCAGCGTGCCCTCGATGGTGGCCAGCAGGACGGGCACCAGGTCGCTCTCCAGGCGCATCAGCAGGGGCTGGGTCTCGGGGTCGCCCAGGCGGCAGTTGTACTCGAGCACCTGGGGTCCGTCGTCGGTGACCATGATGCCGGCATAGAGGGTGCCGCGGTAGGGCTTGCCTTCGCGGTTCATGGCGTGGACGCCCTGGACCAGTATCTCGCGCTCCACCTCGGAGGCCAGCTTGTCCGTCATGACGGGCGCGGGGCTGTAGGCGCCCATGCCGCCCGTGTTGGGCCCCTCGTCGCCATCGTAGGCCGCTTTGTGGTCCTGGCTGGAGGGGACGACGGCGATGGTCTGGCCGTCGGTGAAGGCGATCATGCTGGCTTCCTCGCCGCGCAGGCAGCCTTCGATAACGACCTGGTCGCCGGCTTGGCCGAACTCGCGGCGGGTCATGATGCGGTTGACCGCGTCCAGGGCCTCATCCTCGGTCTCGCAGACGATGGCCGCTTTGCCGCCGGCCAGGCCGTCGGCCTTGACCACGATGGGTGCTCCGACCATCTTCAGGTATGCCTTGGCGCGGTCGGGCGCGGTGAACGTGCGGAAGTCCGCCGTGGGGATGTTGTGGCGGCGCATGATCTGCTTGGCGAAGACCTTGCTGCCCTCGATGCGCGCCCCCTGCCGGTTGGGGCCGAAGACCTTAAGCCCGTCGGTGGCGAAGGAGTCCACGATGCCCTCGACCAATGGCGCCTCGGGGCCTACCACGGTCAGGTCAATGGAGTTCTGCCGGGCGAAGCGCCGCAGGTGCAGAATGTCCGTATCCTCGATGTTTACGCACTCGGCGGTCTGTGCGATTCCGGCGTTGCCCGGCGCGCAGAAAACGCGGTCCACCAGGGGCGAGTCGGCAATCTTCCAGACCAGCGCGTGTTCCCGTCCGCCGCCACCCACCACCAGAACGTTCATACCGACCTCCCGCAGTTACTTGCCTGTCAGCCGCCACAGTATAGTGCTGTCCGCGCGGATCGTCAAACGGTGAGGTCTGAGCGTACGGAAAAAAGGGCCACCCCGCTGGGGCGGCCCTTGTCCGGTTTCCCCCGGCGCTATTCCCCGTACACCACGGTGGTGAACTTGGAATAGACGCCCAGAATGTTCTTGAACTTGTAATCCGCGTAGTGGATCTTGCGGATGTTTCCGTTTGCGGCGGCAGCCGAAAGGCTGCAGTCACCGGTCGAGATCAGCCCCAGTATGTGCTCGGACATGGCCGTGCCCTTCTTCATGGTCACGGTCGCGCCGGCGTCGAAGTTGCTGCTTATGGGGCCATTTATGTCCGCGAACAACATGCCGGGAGGCGGCTGGACGGGTGTCATGTACATGCCCGCGCCGCAGCCGACGGTGAAGACCAGCATTACTCCTACAACCAACAACAAGGCCAGTTTCCTCATTTCTACCCTCCGGAATCAAAGTTGTCGTCTGCAGCAAACGTGCCCACGATATCTCCCGCGAACTACATCACCCCCTCTCCGAAAGGACTGTGTAACCCCACTCCGGCGGCCCCTTCGTCCTGCCGCCGGACTTCAGTCGTCCTCGGCGGACGCATCATCGCTCTGCACCCGCTGAACGCGATGCACGATCTCCAGAATGGAGGAAAGCTTATCCGGTCCCTTCTGGTCCAGCAGTTCTTCGATCTCACCCTGAGGGTAGTGCTCCTCCAGGAACGCGCGGACGTCGAAGGTCTCCCACCAGCAGTCCAGGATGCGCCGGCACAGCCGGTCCCCCTCCTGCGTGCGGCAGTAGTGGAAGCTCACCGCGTGGCCCAGCCGGGGGCAGCGGCGCCGGCGCTCGTCGTGTTTCTCCAGCTCGCTCATCACCTGGGTTTGGGAAGTCCCTCGATGGATTCCAGCGATTCCTGCAGCTCGTCTTCCGGCAGCGGGTAGTCCACCAACTCGCCCCGGAAGAAGGCGTCGTAGCCCGAAAGGTCCATCAGCCCGTGGCCCGACCAGTTCATCAGGATGACCTTTTCTTTGCCCTCCTCTTTGGCCAGTTCGGCCTCGCGGATGGCCGCCGCTATGGCGTGGGAGGTCTCGGGCGCGGGGATGAAACCCTCGGTCCGGGCGAACTTGACCGCCGCCTCGTAGCACTCGACCTGGTGGAGCGCCCGGGCCTCGATCAACTCTTCCTTCAGCAGCTTGCTGACCAGCGGGGCCATGCCGTGGTAGCGCAGCCCGCCGGCGTGGATGGGCGGCGGCACGAAGTTGTGCCCCAGGCTGTGCATGGGCAGCAGGGGCGTCTGCATGGCCGTGTCGCCGAAGTCGTAGGCGAAGGGCGCGCGCGTCATCGTGGGGCAGGCGGTCGGCTCGGTGGCCAGGACCCGCACCTGCTGACCGTTGATCTTGTCGTGCACGAAGGGGAACGCCAGCCCGGCAAAGTTGGACCCGCCGCCCGCGCACCCGATGACCACGTCGGGATACTCGCCGGCGATCTCCATCTGCTTTTTGGCTTCCTGGCCGATGACGGTCTGGTGCAACATCACGTGATTCAGCACGCTGCCCAGGCTGTAGCGGGTATCCTCGCTCTGGACGGCCTCCTCGATGGCCTCGCTGATGGCGATGCCCAGGCTGCCGGGTGTGTCGGGCTTTTCCCTGAGTATCTTCTTGCCGAACTCGGTGATGTCGCTGGGGCTGGCGATGCACTCGGCGTCCCATGCCTGCATCATCAGCTTGCGGAAGGGCTTCTGATCGAAGCTGACGCGCACCATGTAGACCCGGCATTCCAGGTCGAACAGGCAGCAGGCCATGGCCAGAGCGCTGCCCCACTGGCCGGCGCCGGTCTCGGTGGTCAGCCGCTTGATGCCGAACACCTTGTTGTAATACGCCTGCGCGACGGCGGTGTTGGGCTTGTGGCTGCCGGGGGGAGAGACGCCCTCGTTTTTGTAGTAGATGTGGGCGGGGGTGTCCAGGGCCTCCTCCAGCGCCAGCGCGCGGTGCAAGGGGCTGGGGCGCCACAGGGCCAGCTTCTCCAGGATCGGCTCGGGGATGTCAATCCACCGCTCCTGGCTGACCTCCTGCTCGATGAGGTTCATGGGGAAGACCGGCGCCAGGTCCTGCGGGTCCATCGGTTCGCCCGTGCCGGGGTTCAGGGGTGGGTTCAGGGGGCTGGCCAGGTCGGCCTGGATGTTGTACCACTGTCTCGGAATCTCGTCCACCGGCAGCACGATACGGGCAGCAGCGGCCATGTGAGCCTCTCCCTGCTTGAGTTTGCGACGAAACACCTGCGCGGTGCAAATGTCTACACAACTCATAGCATGTTATCAGCAAAACGCGGCTCGTCAAGCATATTCGGGATGTCCCATCCTGCGCGGCGGACTTGAAACGCGGGCGCCGTGCGCTAATATGGGGAACCTGGACTTCAACTCTTGGGAGGTAGCTGCAATGGGCTGGGTGGACACAAGGCCGCAGACGGTGCGTCGTTCGCCGGAAGAGATGATCCGGCACCTGAACGAGTTCGAGCTGGACCTGAAGTTCTCCGCCGGCGTCTGGTTCTTCTTCCCCGGCGGGGGCAGGTTCCACGACTCATACGTGGACCCGCCCGATCCGGACGAGTGGCTGGACCGGGTGTTCGAGATCGCCGCGCCGCTGGCCGAGCACGGGCTGTGCGGACTGGAAGGGCACTATCCGAACGAGGTCAACGAGGAGAACATTGACCGCTACGTGGAGTTCGGCGAACAGACGGGCATCCGGCTGATCACCATCGTGCCGAACCTGTTCTTCGACCGGCAGTTCGAGTGGGGCGCCCTCAGCAGCCCCATCCCGGAGGTGCGCCGAGCGGCCATCGAGCGCACTAAGACCACGCTGGAGCTGAACAAACGGATTGACAGCGATTTCTCGATCGTCTGGCCGGGCATAGACGGCTACGAGAACCCGTTCGGCACGGACTTCGTCGCCGCCCGGGACCGTTTCTGCGAGGGGCTGGCGGAGGCCATGGACGCCGTGCCCGGCGTGCGCGTGGCGGAGGAGCCGAAGCCCTACGAGCCCCGCGCCAAGATCATCTACGGCACCACGCCCGAGGGTCTGCTGATGGGCCAGAAGGTGGAGTCTATGCTGGATGCCCCGGAGAACCGCGAGATACTGGACCGCGGCGAGGCGCTGGTGGGCATGAACCCCGAGGTGGGCCACGTGCTGATGGGCTACGAGGACCTGCCCTACGCCTTCAGCCTGGTGATGGAATACGGCCGACTGTTCCACACCCACTGGAACTCCCAGCCGCTGGGCAACTACGACCAGGACCAGAACGTGGGCGTCATCAGCCCCGAGCAGGGCGAGGCCGCGCTCTACGTGCTGAAGATGCGCGGTTACCAGGGCTACTTCGGGATAGACATCAACCCCGAGCGCATGCCTGTGGACCGCGCGCTGATCAACTGCATGGACGCCCTGAAAGCCATGAACGAGCGGGTGAACCGCATGGACCACGAAAAGGTGATCGCCTGCACTACAAAACCCGACAAGAATCGCGGCCTTCTGGAGGCCATTCTCACGCGGGCCCGCGCGCCCGAGGGCGTCGAGCTGTCCGATATGCCGGAGGTCAAGTAGGAGCCCGGTTTTCTCTCAGAGGGTAAGCACAAATGGGCAAGAGCAGCCAGGCAGCACCGCCGCTGGTTCGCGGCGTGGCATCACTTATCCTGATCACCGCGACCGTCGGCCTGATCGCTCAGTTGGTGTACGGGGTCACCCAGGCGGTGACGGGCTCCGCCGGTTACCCCTACGTGATGGCGATGGTGATGCTGACAGGCATGAGCTTGTTGTTGTGGTTTGTGTTCGTTCTGATAGGGACGGCACTGCTGAACGGCCGCCGGGACGCGGTGCTGTGGCTGGGGCTGTTGTGCATCCTTGCGGGGGTGCCGTTGGTGGCGGCCCTCGTGAACGCCCAGACGCGGGCCGCGGTCGTTTCCCGCGCCGACTTCTGGACCTCAATGACCGTCTGGGCCATCTACTTCGCCGGCTTCATCAGCGCCATCACCAAATGGGAAGCGCTGAGCGGCTGAAACAGAAAGAGCCGGCGGCATCCCGGTGGAACACCGCCGGCTCAGTTTACGACGGTCTCAGGCCGTCCTTACGGACGACGGGCGGTCACTTGATCTGAATGGACCTTGCCCTGGCGCCTTCCGTCTTCGGCATCTCGAGCTTCAGCACTCCGTCCTCATACGTGGCCTCGATGTTCTCCGCGTCCACGTATTCGGGCAGGCGGATGCGCCGCTCGAAGGTGCCGTAGCGCCTCTCGACCCGGTGGTAGCCGGCCTCTTCGGAGGACTGCTCCACCTTCTTTTCGCCGCTCAGGGTGAGGACGCCGTTGTCAATATTCACGTCCAGGTCCTCTTTCGTCATTCCGGGGACCTCGGCAGTAAGCTTGACCGCTTCTTCCTCCTCGACCACGTCAATGGCCGGAACGAAGCGGCGCTCGGGCCACCGGCTCAGGCCGGTCTCGCCTTCCAGATCCTCGAAAAAGTCCTCGAACAGCCGCCGGAACGGCCTCGAAAAGTAGGTACTCAGCGAACTCGGGCTTCTCCTGACTATGTCAGCCATGGTTCGCACCCCCTTCAATGAGAGTTAAAGAACTGAAGTTCATCCGATCCACCAGAAGAAAAAGCAACAAGCGTGCCACTTCGTCGAGCAAAGCCGCAACGCCTTATTATTCAGTGTGTTAAAACCTTATTGTGTTCCGGGCCGGCGGCCGCCGGGGGCACCTGAACTGTCAATCTGACATGAAGCGTGCGCCGTATGCCGAAATGGCAGCCGGCCTTCCGGCGGGGCTTTTCCTCCGGTTGATATGCCGACGAGTTGTTGGTTAGAATACGGCGCAACTCGGCGGCGTCGGGCGCCGTCCCCGCGCCCCGTGGACTCATCGGAGCGAGGCGATCATGGCGCAGCAGGGCAGGGAAAGGTGGACAAACCGGGCGGCGTTCATCATGGCGGCCGTGGGCAGCGCGGTGGGGCTGGGCAACCTGTGGCGTTTCCCCTACGTGGCGTTCAAGAGCGGCGGCGGGGCCTTTTTCATCCCCTACCTGATCGCACTGGTCAGCGCGGGCATCCCGCTGATGATCATCGAGTACGCCATCGGCCAGAAGTTCCAGGGCGGCGCTCCGCAGGCCCTGGCGGCGGTCACCAGCAAGTTCCGCTGGGTGGGCTGGTTCGCCCTCCTGGTCGGCGCCACCATCACCATGTACTACGTGGTGATCATGGCCTACGCGTGGCGCTTTGCCGTGGCGTCCTGGACCGTCGCCTGGCGCGAGCCGGCCGTGGTTGCCGAGGTGGTCCAAGACGCCGTGCCGCCGGAGGTCAATGAGGTCTCGCCGGAGCAGGTCAGGCTCTACATGCCGGCGCCGAACGCCGAGAAGCAGGCCGAGCTGCGCGACCTTCAGGCGGCGAGGCCGGAGGAGGAGCGACTTCCCATCCTGCTGCCCGAGGAGGTGGAAGACCTCCGCCGGCAGGAGGCCGAGAAGCCGGAAGAACAGCGCCTGAGATACGTTTCCCTCAGCGAGAACGTGGGCAACTACTTCAACGAGGTCTGCCTGGGCGGCTTCCGGCCCGGTTTCTGGCTCGCCGCCGGCGCGCACAACAAACCGTCGCCGCAGGTAGAACGCGCCCCGCCGGAGCAGCCGGTGAAGTACGCGGGTTCCATGTTCAGCTTCACCCCGGCGCTGGTTGTCGGCACCGCGCTCACCTGGCTGCTCATCTTCCTGATCATCTTCAAGGGCGTCCGCAACGTCGGCCGCGTGGTGATGATCACCGTGCCGCTGCCGGTCGTGCTGCTGCTCATCGTGCTGATTCGGGGCCTGACGCTGCCCGGCGCGGTGGAGGGGCTGATCTACTACCTGAAGCCCAACTGGGCGCTGCTGCAGGACCCCGGCGTCTGGATCGCCGCCTACGGGCAGGTTTTCTTCAGCCTCAGCCTCGGGTTCGGCATCCTCATCGCCTACGCCAGCTACATGCCGCCCGAGAGCGACGTGACCAACAGCGCCTTCATCACCAGCCTGGGCAACTGCGCCACCAGCTTCATCGCCGGGCTGGCCGTCTTCAGCGTGCTGGGCTACCTGGCCTACACCCAGGGCCAGCCGGTGGGCGAGGTGGTGCGCGGAGGACCGGGGCTGGTCTTCGTGACCTACCCCATCGCGCTCGCCAAGATGCCCATGGCGGGCTGGGCGATCGGGCTGATCTCATTCCTGTTCTTCGTCTGCCTCATCACGTTGGGCATAGACAGCGCGTTCAGCATCGTGGAGGGCGTGGTGACGGGCTTCCGGGACCGTTTCCGGAGCATCTCACGTCCGCTGATGACGGCCATCTTCTGCGTGCTCGGTTTCCTGGGGAGCCTGTTCTTCTGCACGCGCAGCGGCCTGATGTGGGTGGACATCGTGGACAACTGGATGAACAACTACGGGCTGCCGTTGGTAGGCCTGATGGAGTGCATCGCGGTGGGCTACTTCTTCCACCTGCACGAGCTGAAGGACTACATCAACGAGCATAGCGAGATACGCGTCCACAACTGGTTCGACGCCTTCGTGAAGGTCATCACCCCGGCCATCCTCATCTACCTCCTGGGCAGCCAGTTCCTCACCGACGTCACCGAGGTCTACGGGGGCTACGACGGCATTCTGACGCACGCGGTGACGCTGGCGGGGTGGGGCTGGTTTGCCTTCATCCTCGTCGCGTCACTGGTGCTCTCGCGGCACTACTGGGCCACGGCGGGCATCGGTGGGACGGGCGTCCTTTTCGCCGGCATCCTGGTCTATCTCTACCACGCCTCGGGCGGCGCCGAGGCGGGCCACACCTGGGGAGAACTCGTGGCACCGGCGGCCGTGGCCGCGGTGGCCGCGGTGCTTCTGTTCGGAGGGTTGGCCGCCTGCATTGTCATAGCCGTAAGAACCCACCACATGGCCGGCCTTAGCATGGAGGCCCAGGAGGGACCCGTGGCGGAGAGTGACGAACAATAAGGGCTTGACATCGTGGGCTTGTGCGCACGATCCGGAAGGCCCAGACGACAGCAGAAGCCCATCGGAGGATCCCTGACATGGCGCAACGTGTTCTGACTTCCATCCGTCTGCTGATCCTCGTGTGTGGGCTGACGGTGTGGACTGGTTGGTCCTTACCCGCCGCCGGGCAAGACAGGCCGGACGCGTCGCTGACTCCGATCATTCGGGTCAATTGCGGCGCAGCGGTGGACTACAGCGACGAGAAGGGACGCCTCTGGCACGCCGATCGGGCATGGTGGCTGCAGCGGCACAACCTCCGCGGCTGGGGCTCCACCCTTGCCAGCAGTGTGGCGCGCAAGCCCCGCGAGATTCCGGGCACGCCGGCTCCCCTGGTCTACCTGCGCGTGCGCAGCAATCCCAAGACCTTCGATTACTACTTCAAGCTGCCGCCGGGCTCCTACCACCTGCGGTTCCATTTTGCCGAGACATATCCCGCCTGGGACCCCGACGGCAAGCAGAGCAGGATCGCTGTCGTGAGCGGCAGCGAGACGCTTCTCGGCGGCATCGAGCCGGTCAAAGAGGCCGGCGGTTTCGCGCGGCCACTCGTGCGCGAGGTGGCGGACGTGCGGGTCGAAAAGGGCGTGCTGCACCTGGGTGTAAGGGGCACGCGTGAGTACATCAATGGCATTGAGATACTGGCCCGGGATCCGCGGCTTGCCGAACGGGCAAAGCAACTGTTGTTGGCCGAGGGGCCGGAGGTCGCTACGCCCGGGACCAAACGCGTAGCAACTGGGACCGAGTTGCGTGAGGCGCTCGCGGCGGCGGGTCCCGGGACGCACGTCGTACTGGAGCCGGGCGTCTATCGGGGCATGTTTCCCGTATTCAACAGCGGGACGCCAGAGGCGCCGATCGTCATAGAGGCAGCGGAGCCGGGAACGGTGGTGTTCAGCAACGCAGCGTCCGACCCGCAGCTCGACTTTACCCGCGTGCGCGGCGGTGTGGAGGGTCTCTACAGTGCGGGCGTTCCCCGGCGGGTGCGATGGCTTCAGGCCGACGGCCGCAACCTGGCCGATTACGGCACGCGTGCCAATCTCAAGGCGCTGAGCATGGAGGGGCATGACACGCGCGAACAGCAGCAGGGACCGCCGGAGGGGTTCGCGTGGGAGGAGCCGGGCGGGCAGCTCTATGTGCGCCTCATCGGGGGGGCCGACCCGAACGAGTCGGTGATCGAAATCAACGCCGCCGCGACCAATGAGAAGGGTCCGCCGGTGCCCACGCCGGCCCGCTTGTTTGAGCCGGGCAGCGGCATTCACCTGGCTGTTGCCGGCGACCACGTGACCGTGCGGGGCCTCCGGTTTCACATCGCTCCGGACGTGGCGTTCTGGGTGGCGGGCAACCACGTCACCGTCAGCGGCTGCGCCATAGACGGCGCCCACTGCGGCATCGTGGGGGATGATGCCGAGCACCTGACCGTCGAGAACTGCGTTCACAGCGCCTATCCGGCCTACCAATGGCTGCTGTGGGGCGCGTGGCGCGGCGGGCAGGAGGGGCAGTTCCAGCTATGGAACACTATCTACAATTCTAACCTCAACAGCACCTTTGTGGACCATCGCGGAACGGCAGCCACCGTCCGGAGCAACCTGGTTTACGAATGCTGGGACGCGCTCAAGCCCGAGGGCACGGGCCGATGGGGTGCCGAGCAACGCTCCGAATACGCCCATAACCTGGTGCTCAACAGTTGCGATGAGGCGATCGAGTTCGACTCGAACCTTCCGCATGACCTGCGCGTGCACCACAACGTGTTCATCAACGCGACCGCGATTTTCGGCATCTCGCCGGTTTTTGGGGATGATCTGCTCTTGGACCACAATCTGGCCTACCAGTCTCCGGACCGGGGCCCGGTCAAGTGCACGGTGTTGAAGATCGCGCGATTCGGCAACAGCAGGCAGCCGATTCACGGGTGTACCATCGTGCACAACACGCTGGTGAATCCTGCGTTCAGTCATTACTGGCCGGGCGGCAACCCTATGATGAACGCCGACAACACGATCGCCAACAACCTGTTCCACGTATACCGGGCGCCCCCCTGGAAGGTGCGCGGCGGTTTCAGCTTCGACGAACATAACCTGATGGTCACCACGGGCTACAACGGGATGCAACAGACCGTGAAGCGCGCGGAGGAGCCTGGTTTCGCCGAGCCGCTCTCGATGGGGAGGGAGCAGCAGTTGCCGCCGGTCCCCCTGGTTGAAGCGGGACTGGCCCAGATGCCGGCGCACGATTACCGGCCGGGTGGTTTCGCGCTGGCGGCGGACTCCCCGGCGGTTGACGCCGGTCGGCCGGGCTTCGACGGGCCCTGGCACCACGGGAGCCGGGGCAGAGCGCCGGACTGCGGCGCGATCGAGCGGGGCGCTGGGTGGCGTTTCCCACGTCCCGGACCGGACTGGTGGGATGCCGCGCGTGCGCGCACATTGCTGCCGCTCACCGTGGCCCCTCGCTGGCTGGGTTTCGGGCAAGATGCGGCAGGGCATTAGCGCACGCGAGGCCCGCAAAGTGAGGGCGACGAAGAACAGGGGGTCAGCGGCTTCCGCCGAGGATGACCTCCGCCACGTGGGGTGAGAACTGTGTGCGCGCCGTGATGCGGCCTTCGCGGTGACGGCCCAGAATGCGGACCTCCTTCGTCTCATCCGGGAACAGGTCGAAGAAGTTGTCCTCGAACAGCCAGCCGAACTCGTCTTCGTCCTCATCCCCACGCAGCTCGACGCATCGGGCGTAGGCGTCCGTGGTAACGGTCAGAACGCCGTCGCGCTCCGCGAGCTGCACCCTGGCTTCGGGGAAGCGCAGGCGCCCTTCGATCTCGGCGAACTCGCAGCTCCGGGCCGGCGGGTTGCCGTCCTCGTCCAGCAGCCGCGCGTAGAGGGCGAGTTGGCGTGGGAACATGGTGAACTCGTCCAGGTTCGTGATGACCTCCGACCGCCCGGGTCTCACCTCGACATCCCGCCGCAGTTCCTCGGCGGCGCGGCTCTCCAGGATGTCGTAGAGCTGCACGACCAGCGTGCCCCGGACGGGCTCCCCGGTGTCGTTGACGACCCAGACGTGGATGTGGTCGCCGACCTCGATGGAGACGAGCAGGGGCCGGTAGGCGCGTCGCACGTAGTAGTAGGCCATGTTGGGCTCGAGGTAGTAGTCTATCAGCTCGCTGTATATCTGCGGCCAGGTGGCGTTGAGTTTCCACCAGAAGTGCCCCATGGTGCGGCGGCGGCCGTCGGTGTCGGTGGCGGGTCGGCCGCGGCGGTATCGCTCGACGTAATTCCGGATGTAATGCCCCTGCGCCGCCCCCAGGTGGTAGATCAGCCCCTCCGGTGTGTCGCCGGTGTTGTAAAAGAGGCCCAGCGGGCCGACGCGCCCAAAGGTGAAGTCGCCCCCGAGCGTCATCTCCATCCAGGAGCCCGGCATGGGCATGTCGTCGCGGGTGCGCATCACGCCGGTAAAGTCCTCCGGCCACACGTCGTCCTCGGGCAGGTACCGGCGGAGCGTCTTCAGCAGCGGCGCGGCCGTCCGGGTGTTCTCGGTGAAGAAGACCGGATGCTGCTCGCCCGGGACGTAGTGCAGGTGGGTGTAGGAGTGCGAATCCCCCTCCAGGGGGTCGTTGGCGAAGGCCCCGCCCGAGGGCGAGCTCGGGTGGTAATGGCGGTCCGGGTCGAGCCGCTCACAGACCTCCCGGTAGTCCTCCTCGAAGATCACGCGGCCAACGTAGTCGTCACCGGTGCAGCCGGCCATCTCCGCGCCCATGTGGGTCTCGTTCGCGCCGCACCAGAGCACGATGCAGGGGTGGTGCTTGAGTCTGCGCACGTAATGCTCGGCCTCCCGGCGGCAGAGGGCGCGGTACTCATCGCTGTCCGGATACATTCCCCAGGTGTGGAAGAAATCGTGCCAGATGAGGATGCCGCGGCGGTCGGCCTCGTCGAAGAGTTCCTCGTGGTAGGGCGCGCCGGGGCCCCAGGCCCGCAGCGCGTTCATGTCGGCGTTCTCCACCAGGTCCAGCAGCCGCCGGCAGCGGCCACTGTCCCACACGTGGGAGAGGCCCTTGAGCGGTGTCAGGTTCGCGCCCCAGAGCTTGACCTGCTTGCCGTTGATCCGGAAGTCGAACTCGCCCTCCATCCGCAGGTCCCGGAAGCCGATGCGCTTCGTCACCCGGTCCAATGCCCCGTCCGCCGAGGTCAGTTCAGCCGTCACGCGGTATAGCGGCTGCTCGCCGTAGCCGCGCGGCCACCATAGCCGGGGCCGCTCGATCTTCACTTCGAGTGCCGCTTCCCAGCCGTCCGGTCCCTGCTCGACATCCGCCGTTCCGGTTGCCGCGACGTCTCCGTCGGGGTTCTCGACTTTCAATTCCAGGCATGCGTCGCCGGCGGTGCCGCTGCCTTCGGCCTTCACCTCCAGCGTGGCTCGCTCAAAGTCGTCGGACAGCCGGGTCTGCAGATCCAGTTGCCCGATCTCCATCGTATCCGGGACCTCCAGGAACACCTCGTCGTAGACGCCGATGGGAGTGTAGTCGGGGGCCTTTCCCAGGAACTTGCCCAAGTCCTCCTGGGTCTTGCGCAGCAACCGGTGGCGGGGGAACTTCCCCTCCCACTCGGCGGGGAAAGGCAGCGACTCCACGTAAGGTCGGGGCGCGTAAAAGTGCAGGAGCAGCACGTTCTGCTCATCCAGCGTGCCCGTTACGTCAACGCGGCAGGGCCGGTAAAGGTCGTTATGGAACGCCACGCGACGGCCGTTCAGATAGATGTCCACTACCGTGTCGAGGCCCTTGAAGTTCAGAAACACGGGCCGGTCGCCCTCCGGGGCGAAAAAGATCTTGCGGTAGACCCAGTCCTTCTTCGCCACCCAGAGCCAGTCGTCCATCCTGCCGGGCAGGGCGGGATCCTCCAGACGGCCGTCGGCGAGCAGCACGTCCTGCACCTGTGCGGGCATGTCAGCCGTCAGGCACTCGCCGGCCTCCCCGATCTCGCCCTCCGTCAGGGCCGCCACGTGCGCCTCGCTCAGCCTGCCGTTCGTGGACAGCTCGCCGATCACCCATTCCTCGTTCAGCCCTATGACTTCCTTCATGGCCTCCGACTCCCCGTGCAGACCGTTGCCGAAAGAACGGTCACAGCCTATCATATATGCAACCGGCACGTGGGGGAATGCGGCCGTTTCTACGGAACTTGCGGGAGTCAATTCGTGTCTCTGATCAGAGCGTGCAGAATCCTGGGGGTTTTGCTGGTGGTCGGCGGTCTTTCTTCCGTCAGCGGCGCGGACTGGAACCAGTGGCGGGGGCCGAACCGGGACGGCGTGGCAGCGGAGAGCCCTCCTCTGTCCCAGGAGTGGCCCCGACAGGGCCCTCCGGAGGTGTGGACCAGCGCGGAGATTCCTTCCGAGCAGAAGGGCGGATTCGCCTCCGTCTCCACGGCCGGCGGCAGGGCATACGTCTATTCCAACTGGAAGTACCACGTGCCCACCCCCACCCGAACGCTGGATAAAGACGCGTTGCGGGGGCTGGGCTGGCTGGACGATATGCCGGAGGACGTCCGGCAGGCAACCGAGAAGGCGCGGGTGAGCGAAGAGCGCCAGGGCCTGGACCGGAAAGAGGTGCGCGGCTGGGCGGCGGAATGGGTCAAGGAGAACATCTCGGAGGAGAACAGCAGGTGGCGCGGTCATTGCCAGAGGCGGCTCCTCCTCGGGGAGAAAGCCGTGCCGCTGGAGAAACTGAAGCAGCTCAGGGATATCGTGGATAATGAGTTCCCGACCCAGGACGCCCTGGATGCGTGGTTCGCCGAGCACGGGATCGAGGGCGACGTGCGCAGCGAGATCATGAAGGTCATTCCGGACTACAAAGTGCGGGCGAAGGACGTGGTGTTCTGCTTCGACGCGAAGACGGGCGAGACGTTGTGGGAGAAGGAGACACCCGGTGCGGTTCACGATTGGGCCAGCAGCAGCACGCCGTGCGTGGCGGACGGACGCGTCTACGTGCTGGCTTCGGACGCCAGCGTTTTTTGCCTGGATGCCGAGACCGGAGACGAGGTGTGGAAAACAGAAACCGACGCGCCCCGCTGGGGGCAGCCGTCCGCCTCTTTCGCTGTCGTGGACGGTATCGCCGTGCTCTCGGCTGGCCCATTGACGGGCTATGACGCCACGAGCGGGGACCTGCTCTGGCAGCAGAAGCACGTGACCGGTCGCCACAACTCCCCGACCGTCTGGAAGACCGAAGGAGGAACGCTGCTCATCTGTCAGACGCCGCAGGAGGTCGCGTGCGTTGACCCCGCCGACGGCCGGGTTCTGTGGCAAGTTAAGGCCGGCGGGAGCCAATCCAGCGCGGCCGTAGAGGGCGACCGCATGGTGCTCATGGGGCAGAAGGAGAACTGGGGCGTGCGATGCTACCGCGTCACGCGAGAGGGCGCCGAAGAACTGTGGACTGCTCCCTATGCGGACCGGGGTTCCAGCCCTGTGATCTACAAAGGCAGCGTCTACGTGGTGGTTGCGCGGCCCAAACCTGCCGTCGCCTGCCTGGACCTGGAGACGGGGGATGTCAACTGGGAGAAGCGGGTGCGGCGCACGCAATTCTCGTCCCCCGTGGTCGCCGACGGCAAGCTGATCGTCACGGCCAATGACACGTTGATGCTGTTCGAGGCGGATCCCAAGGAGTGCCGGCTGCTCGGTGAGGCCAGGCTCGGCATCGCCCAGTGTACCTCGCCCGCCTTCGCGGACGGCCTCGTCTATCTGCGGCTCAAGAAGGGCGTCGGCTGTTTCGACCTTCGCCCCTCGGCCCCAAAGGTTGCGGAGGAAGATACGCAGTAGCGCGGTCGGTGATGGGTTTCGCGAGACGTTTTCAGTCGGCGGGAGCTTGCCGATGAAAGGGTGCCTTAAGGGCTGCGGTCTGGCGGTTGTGGTGGTGCTGGCTGTGGGGTTGACGGCTGCCTTCTTCACGAATCCCGACGCGGGCCGGCACCGCCGCGCGGTCCGTGATCTGGCGGCAGAGAAACACGGGACCGTGGGCGCCCTGCTGGGCGGCGCCGGGGCCGAGCTTCTGGCCTACGAAAGCCATTTCGTATTCTCCCAGACGCGCCACCCCGTCAACGATCGGCGCGTGACGCTCGGCTTCCTGGGGATGGTGTTCGTGAATGAGGACGTCATCCCGTCCGGCAGGGGCGGGGGCGGCTGAGCAGGTGCCCTCACTCCTCCGGCGAATGGCGGTCCTCTTCCGCTCCGGCCTCACGGCCCTGGTTGCGCTCCCAGCGCGCGTCGTTCTCGCCCGGCAGGGCTTCCGGTTTGGCTGCCTCGAACAGGCCTACCAGCAAGCACAACACTCCCCATAGTAGCGCCAGGGCCAGCACCGCACCCACGGCCAGGGCTATCAGCCAGAAGAAGACCATCGCCGTTTCCTCAGTCACTCGGCATACGGGAATGCAGTTTTGCCGCAAGGTTCGCCAGCGGCATGCTTTGCAGCCACACCTTGCCCGGTCCCATTACGCTGGCCAGGAACAGCCCCTCGCCTCCGAACAGCACGTTCTTCACGCCCTTGACCCGTGTCAGGTCAAAGTCCACGCTCGGCTCCATTGCGCCCAGGTGCCCCTGGTCCAGCTTCAGCGTCTGCCGCTCCTTCAGTTCGTACTCGGTCACCTCGCCGGCCAGCTCCAGCCAGACCGTGCCCGGGCCGGTGAGCTTCTGCAGTATAAACCCCTCACCGCCGAAGAACCCCGCGCCCAGCTTCTTCTGGAAGTGCACCGACATCTCCACGCCTTTTTCGGCCGCCATGAAGGCGTCTTTCTGGCAGATGATGCTCTCGCCCGGCCCCAGCTCCCACGGCACGATCTTGCCGGGGAACTCGTTGCAGAACGCTATCAGCCCCTCGCCCTCGGTGCAGGTGAAGGTGTTCAGGAAAAAGGACTCGCCGGAGAACATCCTGCCCAGGCTCTTCAGCAGGCCACCGTCCGCGCCTGTGGACATCTCGACATTGGGCGACATCCAGCACATCCCGCCGCTCTCGCAGAACACCTGCTCCCCCTCGTCCAGCCACACGTCCACCGTCTGCAGCACCTCACCGCGAATGTCATACCGCATCGCCGACCTCCCGTGCCAGAATCTCTCAGAACCGCAAGTGCATCAGGAGACTACCAGCAAAGCGCAGGACGTTCAACCCGGCAGCCGGCCGCCCTGATTCGCCGCAGAGAGACCACAGCCGTTGCCGTTGAGTCATTGCCGGTACGGGTTCAGGACATAGGTAACACTTCCGGTTCAAGACATGGTAGCATTTTCGGCGATAATCGCGCTTCAAAAAAGAGGCGCGACGATGCCGTGGAAGGAGACCGATGCCATGGACCAAAGGACGGAATTTGTCCTGCGGGCGCCGTGCCGTTGCCTTTTTCCCCGCCAGGATATGCACGTTCTCAGCCGGTCGGGGGCCTCCGCCGGGTATGCGCGCCGGCGCATATGCCCTTCTCTGAAAGAGATATGCAACCGCGAGCGTAGACTGCAACGCGACAAAACGGCGAGATTACCGTGACGCGTGAAGCGGGTCGCAGGTGGGCTGCAGGCCCGGTGTGGGGCGAGGCCGAAAACGGTGCAGAACTCCGATTGTGGAACGAACCGCAATCATCGTAAGCATTTTTGCAGCATAAGTATAGCGGACGAGCAACAGGGCTCACAGGCCGCGGAGTGCACCCGGTCCATCAGGTCCACTCTGTCCACGGGGCGCGCCTTGCACACCATGGCGTTTGGAAAAACGGCCCGCGCGTGGTGGAATGTATGTCTGGCAGAAATCCTTCCAAAGGAGAGACCAATGACCGAAAACGGGAAACGAGTCGCGCTTTTCCTGACGGCCCTTTTGCTGGCGGCGGTCCTGGCCGGCGGTGTACGAGCGGCGGAGTCCGTGGACCTGGATGCGCCTCTGCCGGTGCACCCGGACATCCGCATGGCGGAGCTGGAGAACGGCATGGGCCTCTGGGTGCGGCGGCACTCGACGCCGCCCGACCGGGTCACCATGTGGCTGCACGTGGACAGCGGGTCGCTGAACGAGACGGAGGAGCAGCGCGGGCTGGCGCACTTTTTGGAGCACATGGCCTTCCGCGGCAGCGAGCACTTCCCGCCCGGCGAGCTGATCAAGTTCTTCGAGTCCCTCGGCCTGACCTTCGGCCAGCACCAGAACGGCTTCACCAGCTACACCCAGACCGTCTACATACTGACGCTGCCGAACGTGGAGCGCGAGACCGTTGACAAGGGCATGCTCTGCCTGTCGGACTTCGCCTTCCGGCTGCTGCTGAACCAGGAGCAGGTGACGCAGGAGCGCGGTGTGGTGCTGGAGGAGGTGCGGGCGCGCAAGGGGCCCAACCAGCGCATCATCGAGAAACTGCTGCCCGTGCTGCTGCCCGGGTCGCGGGTGGCCGAGAGGCTGCCGATCGGCAAGGAAGAGGTGATCGAGGACGTGACGGCGGCGGAGGTCCGGGCCTACTACGAGAAGTGGTACCGTCCCGGCAACAGCACGCTGCTGGTGGTGGGGGACGTCGAGCCCGACCTGATCGTCGAGCTGACGAGGAAGAACTTCGGCGAATGGGAGCCGGCCGAGTCCGCGCCGGAGCCCGCCGAGCCGGGCGTGAGGCCCTACGAGCGGCAGCGGGCGGCGGTGCTGACCGATCCGGAGGTCACCGAGACCGAGGTCAGCGCCACCACCGTGCGACCGCTGGAGCCGATGAAGACCGTCGGGGATTTCCGCAGCGACCTGGTGGACGACCTGGGGAACTGGATCGTGAACCGGCGGCTGCGCGAGATGGTGCAGAAGGGCACCGCGCCGTTCCAGGGCGCGCAGGTTTACAAGCAGCCGCTCCTCAACGCCTGCACCTACATTGACGCGCAGGCCAGCGGCAAGCCCGACGCGTGGCGGTCAATGATGGAGGCGCTGCTGACGGAACTGAAGCGCGCGCGGCGGCACGGTTTTCTGCCCGGGGAGCTGAAGCTGGCCACGCGTTCTTTTCTGGCCCGGGCGGAGCAGGCTGCGAAAACCGAATCCACGCGCGACGCGCAGTCGCTGGTGCGGCAGATGAACGACGACCTGGCGAACCGCCGACGGCCCATGTCGGCGGCGCAGCGGCTGGAGCTGCTGGGGGAGCTGCTGGACGACGTGACGCCGGAGGAGGCGGCGGCGGCCTTCCGCCGGAACTTCGATCCCGAGGCGCGGCTGCTGCTGAGCATCATGCCGGAGAAGGAAGACCTGCCGGTGCCCGAGGGCGGCGAGCTGAAGGACGTGGCGGGGAAAGTGGCCGAGGCCGAGGTCGGGCCGCCGGCGACGGAGAAGGCGCTGGAGGGCCTGCTGGCACAGGAGCCCGCGCCGGGCAAGGTGAGGTCCCGCGAGGAGCACGAGGGGCTGGATATCCTGTCGGTGGAGTTGGAGAACGGCGTCCGCGCGCACCTGCGCCAGATGGACTCCAAGAAGGACCAGGTGTTCGTCCGCGTGACGCTGGGCGGGGTGAAGCTGCGCGAGACCGCCGAGAACCGGGGCATCACGGGGCTGGCCACGCTGGTGTTCAGCCAGCCGGCCTCGCGGGGGCTTTCCTCGACTCAGATAACCGACTACCTGTCCGATAAGAACGTCTCGGTGTCCGGATCGGTGAGCGCCGATTCGCTGACCTTCAGCGTGAACGCGGCGAGCGCGGACGCGGAGGACGGTTTCCAACTCGCGCACCTGCTTCTGACGTCGCCGCGGCTGGAGCAGTCGGCGGTGGACCGGTGGAAAGAGGAGCAGCTACAGGCGATCGAGAGCCGGCGGATGGAGACGTGGGACCAGGCGCTGGAGGCGATGCGCGCGCTGCTGAGCGGCGGCGACGTGCGGTTCTCCTATCCCACGAAGGAGCAGGTGGATGCGCTGACCCGCGGGCAGGCGCAGGAGTGGCTGGAGCGGGCCGTCCACGAAGCGCCGCTGGAGGTCGCTGTGGTGGGCGACATCGAGCGCGACCGGGCGCTGGAGCTGCCCCGGAAGTATTTCGGATCGGTGGCGTCGCGATCCTTCAAGGCGCCGGAGCTGGAGCCGCTGCGAGAGCTGGACTACCGCGAAGGCCCGCTCACGCGGACGGTCCAGGTGCCGACGGTCACGCCGCGGTCGGTGGTCATCACGGGCTGGCGCGGCGCGGACTGGACGGAAGTCAAGGACCGGCGCATCCTGCAGATCGCGGCCCGGATACTGACCAGCCGCCTGCGCGAGGAGATACGCGAGCAGCGCGGCCTGACCTACAGCATCTGGTGCGTCGCGCGGCCCTCGACCGGCTACCACGGCGCCGGCTCGATGGCGGTTTATTTCACCGCCGATCCCGACAAGGCAAAGGAGGCAGCGGACCTGGCGCAGAGCACGGTGGAGGAGTTCGCCGAGTCCGGCCCGACCGAGGAGGAGCTGGCCACCGCGCGGAAGCAGTTCACGACGATCATCGAGAACAATCAGAAGGAGCCGAGCTACTGGGTGAGCGTCCTGGCGGATCTGGATTACCTGGGCACGGACCTGAACGACGTGGCCGGCGCGCTGGAGGCATACACGTCCTACACGCGCGAGGAAATCCTGGGGGTTCTGGGAGAATACATCACCCCGGAGCGGCACCTGCAGGCCATCGCCCTGCCGGCCGACCCGGAAGAGTAGGTCGAGCGGATTCCGGAACGCGTGGGAGCAAGCACAATCTGTGGTGCAGGCGCCCCCGCCTCCGGTCGTTGCGCTATGTCCCGCCCCTTCATGGCTTCACTGCTTTCTGCCGGACCCGTACTCAGATTTGAAGGGAGGAATGCAGCCTTTCCGTGGGGTTCCCGATGGTCACCTCGGGCTAACCTTGAGGCGCCCGCCGGGCGGCGGGCTTTTCACCCCGGCAACTCATACGCCAGCAGCACGCAGTCCGTGTCCGTGAAGCGGACGGAACCCGCCGTCCTGTCCACGTCCATCTCGGCCGCGCCGAGCAGCCTCTCGATTGCCGGGCGGGCGTCCTCGGGCATGCTGCGGAGCGTTACGGTGTGCGTATCCCGGGTGCTCTCGGAGAGCCTCATCAGCACCGCGAAACCGGTGCCGGTCTCGGGATCGTGGAACTGCCAGCCCTCCCAGGCGTCGCGGCTCTCGGGCCGGGGCGTGAGGCGGAAGAAATCGCCGGCCAGGGCGCCCTTGAGCCGGTTGTAGTGCTCCGCGAGGCGCCGGACGAGTTGCCGCGTCTGGTCCGGCCAGTTGAGCACGTTCTGGCTGATGCCGAAGATGCCGCCGAAGTGCGCAAGCACGTTGCGCAGCGGCAGTTCGGCCTCGCCTTCCCGGACCTCCGGCGGCAGGTAGAGGGACTGGTGGACGCAGTTGGCGGGCAGTATCTCGTTGGCGCCCCCGCGGACGTCGGCGGCGATGTCCGGGTCGCTGCCGACGTAATCGGTGATCCAGAGCGAGTGCGAGTAACGGAGCACTCCCAGGTTGATCATCCGCCCGCCGGAGGCGCACATTTCGACCCAGACGTCGGGGTGGCGGTCGAGGAATTCCTCCATGACGCGGTCCATGCCCTGATAGTATTTCAGCTCCAGCAGCCCGCGGCGGCCTTGCTCCTCGTTGCACTGCCAGAAGAACGGGCGCGGGTCGGTGTTCAGGTCATACCATATCCACTCGGCGCCGTATTCGGTGACCATGCGCTCCATGGTCTCCAGCAGGTATTCGCGCCCGCCCGGCAGGGACAGGTCTATGAGCGGCTGGACGTTGATCTCGTAGCTCAGCGGGTTGTAGCGGCGGCGGGCCTCCTCTTCGAACGCCGGTTCGAAGTGCAGCAGCAGGTCCTCGGCGCGTCCGGCTTCCGGGGTATCCATACTGACCCGGGGGTCAATCCAGAGCCCGAGTTTCATCCCTTTGGAGCGCAGAAAATCCGCGAAGGATCGTATGCCGTCCGGGAACACGTCCTCGCTGGGCCGATACTCGCCCATCTTCTCCCACCAGCGGCGCGGCTCGCCCGGGGGCACGCGGTCGTAGCACCATGAGGAGGCGAACACGAACGCCTCGGCGCCCATCTCCGCCGCCACGTCGGCCTCCCGGCGCACCCCCTCCCCGGCCCCGTGCGGCGGGTATGCACCCAGCATCTGGTAGACCACCTGCGGCTCGGGCGGCTGCCCTCGGAAGTCGGGTTGATAGACCTCGGTGATCGTGCGGCGCAGCCTGTTGCAGCCGTCGGATATTTCGCCCCGGAAGGTCCCGAGGGCCATCATGGGCAGCGTCAGCTCCTCGCCTTCCCTCATGGTGAAGCGCAGGAACTGCAGCTCGACCGCCGTAAAGGTGTATTCGGGCAGGCGCCAGAGCTCCATGTGCCACGTGCCCTGCCACTCCGGCCCGAACCAGAACCCGCCGTCCGGGGTGTAGTAGAACCAGAGCGGCACGTGCTCGTTCGAGCCGCGGCCGGTGGCGTCCGAGAATTCCGCGATGTCGTGCGGGCGCATCCGCCGGTCCTCGGCGCGGAACATGGTGGGCGGGAACACCGATCCCGTGTAGCTGCGCACCGTGCCGCCGGTGATGGACCGCAGCGTGGTCGAGGCGTCCTCGTCCTCGTGCTCCACCGTCAGGTTCAGCAGGCGCACGTCGCCCACGGGCTGCGCCAGGTCGCCCGTGGCGGAGAGCGTGAAAGAATACCGCAGCAGGTCGCGCTCCGGATCGAGCATGCAGCGGAGGGTTACGTTCAGCGGATGGCCGTCCACGCGGTAGGCACAGATCAGCGCGTCGGCCGTCTTGCGGGCCTCCGTGAGCCGGCAGTCGGCGGGGCGGCCTCCGATGGTGAAGTAGAACGGGACCGTTTCACCGGCCTCGATCGCGGACAGCAGGCCGTCCAGTTCGATCATGGGTTAACCTTCGGCGGCTTTGGGTCAGAGTTCGGAGACGCGCCCTTCAGCGTCTCTCAGCCATTCCTCGCGCATCCCCACTCCCCAGCCGGGGCCTTCGGGCACCGCCACCGCGCCGTCCTCAACCGGCAGCGGCGCCTTCAGCAAGCCCTCGGCCCATTCGTTGCCCTCGATTGTCCATTCCTGCTCGTAGAGGCAGGAGGGCATGGCGGCGGCGAAGTGAACCGTGAAGACCTGGATCATCGCGCGGTTGGCGCAGTGTGGCGTGCAGACCAGGCCGAACTCCCGCGCGAGCCCGGCCACACGGCGCGCCCGGCAGATGCCGCCGATGTACAGGATGTCGGGCTGCACGATGTCCACCGCGTGCATGGCGATCATGCGGCGGAACTGCTCCATCACGTTGTCCTGCTCGCCGCCGGCGACGTAGACGTCGAGCGCTTCGGTCACGCGCCGGGTGGACTCGATGTCCGGGTAGGGACAGGGCTCCTCGAAGTGGAAGACGCCGAACTTCTCCAGCATCCGGCCGACGCGGATGGCGGTGTGGGCGGTGTAGCTGCTGTTGGCGTCCACGTTGATGCGCACGTCGTCGCCCAGCGCGCGGCGGACGGCTTCCACCACGGCCTCGGTGCGGCCGGGGCGGGCGTCGCGGTCGGCGCCCATGGGCGCGCCCGGCCCGGCGCCGATGCGGATCTTCACGGCGCCGTAGCCCTTCTCGTCCACCAGCCGTCGCAGCCGCTCTGCCTCGTCCTCGGGGCTGATCGAGCGGCTCATGCTGGAGGCATAGACCGGCACCGGGTCGCGCACCGGTCCCCCCAGGAGCCGCGCCACGGGCCGGCCGAACAGCCGCCCCTTCAGGTCCCACAGCGCGGTGTCAATGCCGCCGAAGGCACGGCAGACGAAGCTGCCGGGAAACTTCATGGTGTGGTCGAACACGCGCTTCTCCAGCGCCTCGATTGCCAGCGGGTCCTCGCCCAGCACGATGGGCGCCACCATCTCGTGCAGCACCTTGACGGTGATGGCGCCGCCGTAGGTGGAGCACTGCCCGGTGCCCGTCTCGCCCGTGTCGGTGTGGAGGCGGCAGACCGGGATGTCGTTCTTCAGGTAGGTCTCGATGCGCGCTATCTTCATGACTTGTCCTATCCGGCGATACGGTGTCGGCTATCCCGCGAAATCGTCGTGCACGGTGATGCGCGTGAAGTCCCCCGTCCGCGCCGCCTCCAGCACCGACCCCATGTAACGGTCCACCTCGTCCGGCTGCATGGGGATGGGCATGCCCTGCAGCTTGGAGGCCAGGGACGGGTCCTTGGCGGCGGACAGCATCCGCTCCTCGTGCTCGTCGGTGTAGCCCTCCACCTGTTCGAGCGTGGTGGGGAAATCCACGCTCTCGGCCAGCGCCGCCATGCCGCGGCCCACCGCCACTCCCAGGTCCGGACCGGACAGATCGTCCAGCGACTCGCCTTCGTCAATGTAGCCGTAGCGCTGATAGATGTCGCCGACCTGGATGAGCCGATCCTGGATGGCGGGTGCGAAGAAGCAGCTGTAGTAGGGCATCAGCAGCGCCGTCGCCTTGCCGTGGTCCATCAGGTCCACCAGCGAGAAGCTGTTCAGGTGTGGCCCGTTGGTGCTGCCGATCATGATGGCGTAGCCGCCCAGGTCCGTGCCCATGCCGATGCTCTCGAGCAGCTCGCTGCACTCGGGCTGCTTCAGCGCGCCCGGAAGCGCGGAGATGATCAGCTCCAGGCCGGTGAGGGCGATCTTCTGCATGACGGGGAAATCGTCCCCCTCCGGGTCCGCACCGAAGTAGGTCTCCAGCAGGTGGGTGATGCCGTCGAAGGCGCCCACCTTGGTGAACTCGGCCGGCATGGTCCGGGTGGCGTCGTAGTCGAACAGCGTCACGGGCGGCACCACGGCCTCATCAATGAACAGTCGCTTCTGCGCGGTGCCCATGTCGGTGATGTTGGCGTACTTGGTCAGGTGGGCGGCGGAGCCGGAGGCGGTCTGCACGGTCAGGAAAGGCAGCAGCTCCTTGCCGGTCTCCTCCAGCGTCTCGGTCACCTTGCCGACGCCGTAGTAGTCCTCGCACGTGCCGCCCAGGCAGGCCAGCGTGATGGATCCCTTGAGGGCATCAATCAGGCTGCCGCCGCCCAGGCCGACCACCGCCTGCGGCTCGGCCTCCAGTATCTCGTCACGCACCCGCAGCACGTCCTCGACCGGCGAGTTGGGCGCCGCGCCCAGGCACTCGGCGGTTATCTCGAGCCCCGCTTCGTCGAAGGACGCCTGCAGCCCCTCCAGCATCCCGTTCTTCTCGCACGAGCTTCCCCTGACCAGCAGGAAGTCGTCTCCGAGGCGCCCGGCCATCTCGCCCGCGCGCTCGATGGCGCCGGGTCCGTAGGCGTAGGTATCCCCTTTGAACTGCGCGATCAGCACCCGGGCCTTGCCTTTGAGTTCTTCCACGTTCCGCCTCCGTAAAGAGTGGGTTGCTCCTCGTTCCCGCATTTTAGGCGAAGCCTCCGGGTTTGCCAACCGCCTGCCGTCGCCGGCCGGGGTCATTCCAGAATCCCGCGCACCGCATGGCCGGGGGGTAT